>JBFJNI010000004.1:0-70336 GCA_041618235.1 Acidimicrobiales bacterium | reverse complement strand
CGAGGACGGCGGCCAGCGAGAGACGAACGTGGTTCCAGGTCAGGGTCACGAGACCGTTGCGACCCCACCAGGAGTCGGTGTCGGTCAAGTAGTCGAGGGCTTCGCCCAACATCAGCGACCGCCCCGTTCCGCGCGAGTCCACGGGGTGAGCAGTCGTTGCAGGACGACGAAGACCGCGTCGAAGGCGACGGCCATCGCGATGGACAACGCGCCGCCGACGACGATGGGCGTCGAGAAGTTGCGGGACAGCCCGTCGTTGATGAAGGCCCCGTAGCCGCCGGTGCCGACGAGCGCCGCGATGGTGACGAGCCCGATGATGGTCACCGTCGCCACGCGGAGGCCGCCGATGATGGCCGGCGTCGCGAGCCGGAGATCGACGGCGACGAAGCGCCGCCACGGTTCGTAGCCCATGCCGTCGGCCGCGTCCTTCACCGCCTGCGGCACCGCGTCGACGCCCTCGACGATGTTCCGCAGCAGGATGAGGAGCGTGTAGCTGGTGAGCGCGATGAGCGCGGTGCGGAACCCGAGCCCGGTGATGGGGACGAGGAGGCCGAACAGGGCGAGGCTCGGGATGCTGTACAACCCGCCGGCCACCGCAGCGAGCGGGGTGTAGCTCCTCCGCCATCGGAGGACCGTCATCGCCATCGCCATCGCGATCACGAACCCGATCGAGACCGACGCGAAGGTGAGCTGGAGGTGCTGGACGGTGGCCTCACGGATGTCGTCGGCGTGGTCGGGGATCCACGCCCACCACACGAACGAGTCCGGCCCGTTGGCGGCGAGCATCAGCGAACACCCTCGCTGATCTCCTCGACGCGGACCATGCCTCGGTATCGCCCGTCGACGTCCTCGACGACGGCGACGTTGGTGAGCGAGCCGATGATGCCGTCGAGTGCGGTGCGCAGCGTGGTGTCGGGGCGGACGACCGCACGGAAGGGGCGGAGGTCGGTGTCAGGGACGGTGCCGTCGAGGTCCCGCCCCCACATCCACCCCAGCAGCCGCTGGTCGCGACAGACCCCGATCCATTCGACGTGGTGCTCGTCCATGACGGTGCGTGCCCTGTCGGCGCTGTCGCCGACCTCGACGACGGGACCGTCACCGGGCACGATCTCGTCGATCGTGATGAGAGCCAGGCGCTTGAGCCCTCGCTCGTCACCCAGGAAGTCGGCGACGAAGTCCGACGCCGGCTGGGCGAGGACCTCGGCGGGCGGCGCGGCCTGCTCGAGCCGTCCGCCGACGTCGAGGATGACCACGCGATCGCCGAGCTTGATGGCCTCGTCGACGTCGTGGGTGACGAGCACGATGGTCTTGTGCACCCGGCGCTGCAGGTCGAGCAGCTCGTCCTGGAGGCGCGCCCGTACGATGGGGTCGACGGCGCTGTAGGGCTCGTCCATCAACAGGATCGGTGGATCTGCGGCCAGCGCACGTGCGACGCCGACGCGCTGCTGCTGGCCTCCCGACAGCGCGCCCGGGTAGCGGCTGAGCATCTCGCGCTCGAGGCCGACGATGTCGACCAGCTCCTCGACGCGCTCGCGGATTCGTTCCTTGTCCCATCCCAGCAGGCGGGGGACGGTGCCGATGTTGGCGCCGATGGTCTTGTGGGGGAACAGCCCGGTGTGCTGGATCACGTAGCCGATGCCACGCCGGAGCTCGTGCACCGGGAGCTCGTTGACGGGCCGCCCGTCGATGGCGATCACGCCTTCGGTGGGTTCGATGAGCCGGTTGATCATCTTGAGGATGGTGGTCTTGCCACATCCCGAGGGGCCGACCAGCGCAACGATCTCGCCGGCGGGGACGACGAGATCGAGCGCGTCGACGGCGGGGGCGCTGCTACCCGGATACCGCTTGGTGAGTCGCGTGAGCTCGATCGCCGCCTGCCCGGACATCCCGAGCAACCTATCCACGGCCGCGGTGTGTCGCTCCCGCGCCGGTGCTGCCGGGGTCAGCGCTCGAGGACCTCGGGGACCTCGCTGATCGAGGCGAGCGTGGCGAAGCGATCGTCGAGGTCGGACCCGGCGACCGCTTCGTGCGCCCAGAGGTACTCGTACGGCACGTGGATGGCCCGGCCCCCGATGTCGAGGACGGGCAGGACGTCGGAGCGGACGCTGTTGCCGACCATGACGAACCCGTCGGCGGCGATGTCGTGGCGGCGGAGCAGTGCGGCGTAGGTGGCCGGGTCCTTCTCGGAGACGATCTCGACGCCGTCGAATTCGTCGGCGATGCCGGAGGCCGCCACCTTCGATTCCTGGTGCCACAGGTCGCCCTTGGTCACCAGCAGCAGACCGAGGCCACGCGAGCGGATCTCCTCGATGGTCTCGTTGACACCGGGGAGCAGCTCGACCGGATGATCGAGCAGGTCCTTGCCGAACTCGATGATGGTCTGGATGTGCTCGGCAGGAACCCGACCCTCGGTGACCTCGATGGCGGTCTCGACCAGGGACAGCGTGAAGCCCTTGGCCCCGTAGCCGAACAGCCGCAGGTTGCGCTGCTCGGTGGCGAGCATCCGCGCCTCGAGCTCGTCGACGTCGAGGTCGACGTGCTGTGCCAGGAGCTGATGGAACCGCTGATGCGTCTCGTGGAAGCGGTTCTCCGAGTGCCACAGCGTGTCGTCGGCGTCGAGGCCGACATGGGTGACGCCCCGGTAGTCGATGCCGTGATCGCCGGTCATGGTCAGGTCTTCTTCTTCCGGGCGCCCGGACGCAGGAAGATCGCGGCAGGGATGCCCAGGGCCACGATCCACAACAGCCACAACCCGAAGCCGGTGCCACCGGAGTCGACGACGGTGAAGACGTAGGTCCCCTGCGACACGCCGTCACCATCGGTGGAGAACGCCGTCCACTCGACGCGGTGCTCGCCGGCCTCGAGCGGCTGGACCGGAACCGTCACCAGATCGCGGTCGACGGACACCTCGCCGTCGACGCGGTCGACGCCCCTGGAATCGACGACCACGACCGCCACCGGCTCGTCGGGATCCATGGAGAGGAACCTGATCTCGATCTCCTCGATGCCGATGCCGACCTCTCCCGCCGCCGGCGGGTCGGACTCGCGCACCTCGACGTGGGCGCCGGCCGGGCCGGCGCCGGCGACGATCAGGAGCGCGGCCGTGAGCACCGTGGAACAGGCCAGTCGGATCGTGTGCACGCATCCAGTCTGGCCGCTCCGCGGTGCGCACGCGACGGCGTAGGTTCCGCCCATGGACTTCCGCCTTCCCGACCATCTCGTCTCCCTGCTCGCCGATCTCGACCAGTTCATCGCCGACGAGATCGCTCCGCTCCAGGCCGCCGACGACAACGACCGCTTCTTCGACCACCGCCGTGAGGACGCTCGCACGGACTGGGACCGTGGGGGCCTCCCCAACGAGGAGTGGGAGGCGCTGCTCGGTCAGATGCGCCGGACGGCTGATGCTGCGGGCTTCCTCCGCTACCACCTTCCCGAGCGCTTCGGCGGCAAGGGCGGCTCGAACTTCGACATGGCGGTCATCCGCGAGCATCTCGCAGCCAAGGGCCTCGGGCTGTTCAACGACCTCCAGAACGAGTCGTCGATCGTGGGCAACTTCCCCACGGTGCTGATGATGGAGAAGTACGGGACCGAGGCGCAGCAGGCCGAGTGGATCCCGAAGATGCTCGCCGGCCAGGCGCGCATCGGGTTCGGCCTGACCGAGCCCAACCACGGCTCGGATGCGACGTGGATGGAGACCACGGCGGTCCGCGACGGCGACGAGTGGGTCATCAACGGCGAGAAGATGTGGAACACCGGCGTCCACGTCGCCACGCACGACTTCGTGTTCGCCCGCACCAGTGGCGACGACGGCGAGTCGGCCGGGATCAGCTGCTTCATCGTGCCGATGGACACCGACGGGGTGAAGATCGAGGAGTACCTCTGGACCTTCAACATGCCCACGGACCATGCCCGCGTGTCGTTCACCAACGTGCGGGTCACGGCCGACGACGTCCTCGGCCCCATCGACAACGGTCTCCAGGTCGCGCAGCTCTTCGTCCACGAGAACCGGATCCGTCAGGCGGCCTCGTCGCTCGGTGCCGCGCAGTACTGCATCGACACCGCGGCCGCGTACGCGAAGAACCGCCGGGTGTTCGGCAAGTCGCTCGCCGCCAACCAGGGCATCCAGTTCCCGCTGGCCGAGCTGCACACCGAGGCCGCGATGCTGCGCGCCCTCATCCGCCAGACCGCATGGGAGATGGACTCGGTCGACCACGGCATGGAGCTGTCGGACAAGGTCGCCATGTGCAACTACCGCGGCAACCGCCTGGCGTGCGACGCCGCCGACCGCGCCATGCAGACGTGCGGCGGCATGGGCTACTCGCGCCACATGGCGTTCGAGCACATCTACCGCCACCACCGCCGATACCGCATCACCGAGGGCGCCGAGGAGATCCAGATCCGGCGCATCGCCGGTCACCTCTTCGGCTTCACCGGCGCCGGCCGAGGCTCCACCGCCCGCTGACCTGCCGGCTCAGATGGGGTGGCCGAGACGGTTCGGCGGGACCTTCTTGGGTGGTTGGCGGCGGGCCGGCACGGCGTCGAGGAGCTCGGCGGTCACCAGCGCGATCTCGTCGATGGCCTTCTCGAACGCCGCCTCGGTGGCGGCGTTGGGGTGGCGGATGCCGGAGATCTTCCTCACGTACTGGCGGGCCGAAGCTCGGATCTCCGCCTCGGTCGCCGGGGGCTCGAGACCGCGCAGCTCCAGGATCGATCGGCACATGCCGGCGACGATATCCCCGTCGCCGGGCGGCTGCTCCCGGTTCAGTTCGCTCGGGCCATCCAGCGCTGCTCGTCCTCGCCCATCGGTGTCGAGGGCGGCCCGTCGATCCACGGCCACAGCTCCTCGGCGATGCGACGCCAGTTGGCGGTGGCGTGCAGGTCGCCCATGAGTGCGTACAGCCCGAGGTTGATCCGCTGGATGATGACGAACGACGGTGGCACGTTGGCCGCCTTCATGATCTCGCCGTAGGGGCCGCTGGTGTCGAAGATGCGCCGCACCGATTCCGAGGCGTACTCGGGACTCATGGTCGACGGCGCGTCCTCGAGCACCCACTCGTAGAAGTGACCGAAGTAGTCCTCGACCAGCTCGTCGGAGAACGGGGCGCCCGGCTTGAGCAGCCCGATGTCCTCGATGGTCTTGCGGAAGCTGGCGACGTCGCGGTCGAAGACCATGGATCGGATCATCGACGAGAAGATCTCCATCTCATCGGACGCGAACCGCTTCACCAGACCGAAGTCGAGGAAGACGACGTGGCCGCCGGGGCGGAACAGGTAGTTCCCCGGATGCGGGTCGCCGTTGAACGCGAGCAGCCGGTAGAGGCTGCGGAACACGAAACGGAAGATGGTCTCCGCAGCCAGGTCGCGCTCGTCCTGCGACCACGTCAGCATCTCCTCGAAGCGGACGCCGTCGGCCATCTCGGTGGTGAGCACCCGCTGACTCGACAACTCGTCGACGACCTCGGGGACGTGGATGAACGGATGGCCCCGGTAGAAGTCGGTGAACAGCTTCTGGTTCGCAGCCTCGAGGCGGTAGTCGAGCTCTTCGAGGATGCGCTCGCGGAGCTCGTCCACCAAGGGTCCGTGCTCGAGCCCGGGGAACAGCACGCCGAGGCCGGCGAAGAGGAGGTCGGCGTTGCCGAGGTCGGCAGCGATCGCGGTGTCGATGCCCGGGTACTGGACCTTCACCGCGACCGCGCGTCCGTCGTGGGTGATGGCTCGGTGGACCTGACCGATGGAGGCCGAGGCGATCGGCGCCGGATCCCACTCGGCGAACACCTCGTCCGGCGGTGCGCCGAGTTCCGCGGCGACGACGCCGGCCGACAGCTCGGCGCTCATCGGCGGAGCGTCGGACTGCAGCTGGGCCAGGGCTTCGCGGACGTGGGCGGGGAGCCCGGAGTCGAGATAGCTGGCCATCTGGCCGAGCTTCATCATCGCTCCCTTCATGTTCCCCAACGTCTCGGTGATCTGCGCCGCGGTCTTCAGCTCGAACTGCATGTCGAGCTCGCGGCGGCGATCGGCATCGGCGAAGGTCCGACGTGCGCGGTGGACGGCGTAGGAACGCCCGGTCTGGGCGCCGACCTTCGCCATCTCGGCGGTACGGCCGACCCGGGTCTGCAGTGGAGCGTCGGCCGTGGACCGCCGCAGCTTCTTCGCTCCGAGCCACGCCGCGGTGGCGAGGCCGATCATGAGGGCAAGGCTTCGTCGGGCGCGCATCACGGCGATGGTACGGAACGTCCCGGCAGCGGCGGCATTCGTGGCGATGTGCCAGGAGAATCCGTAGGGTCCCCGCGATGACCACGGAATCGGGCGATTCGGGCCAGCACCTGCTGACCACTGCACAGGTCGCGAGCTTCGTCGCTCGGGGCTTCCTCCCTCTCCCGGGCATCGTGCCCGACGAGCTCAATGCCGCAGCATCGGACGAGCTGCACCAGATCCTGTCGACGTGGGGATCCCCCGACCGTCCCTTCGCCCCGGCCAGCGGACAGAAGCTCGGCGAGATCTACCCGGACCCATCGGCGATCGGCGCGGTCCTGCGCCATCCGCCGGTCGCGGGGGCGCTGCGGTCGCTCCTCGGTCCCGACCCCGTCTTCGACCACGACTTCGTGCACCACAAGCCGGCCCACGACCCCTTCGGCCAGTACCTGCACCAGGACGCGATGGTCGACCCGACGCTGGCGTTCGACGTGCAGCTGTTCTACTTCCCCCACGAGGTGGCGCCCGATGGAGGCGGCACGGGATTCGTGCCGGGAACCCACCTGCGTCGTGTCCACGAGACCGATGTCGGCCGCTACAAGCACATGCTCGGCGAACGTCAGTGGACCGGGCCGGCCGGTTCGGTCGTGCTGTTCCACCAGGGGTTGTGGCACCGCGGCATGCCGAACCCGTCGGATGCCGAGCGGCTGATGTACAAGATCCGCTTGAACCCCACCGTGCCGCAGGTGCGGCGATGGGACACCTCCGATCTCGACGCCATGCAGAACGGCCCCGACGACCACGTGTTCGCGAAGTTCCGCTTCGACTCCGTGGCCGCGGTCCTGCGTCATCGTGAGCACTGGCTCGGCGAGGCCGACTACCGGCTCGAGCTGGCCAACCGCGCGGCGTTGTGGCGCCATCTCACCGGTGACGACGACTTCGACGTCGACTGGTACCTCACCCGGACCGAGGCACGGGCCGGTCTCTCGTGATGGATCCCGACACGCAGCGCCAGCAGATCCTGTTCCTCTACCTCGAGCACTCGAACCTCGAGGGCCGAGTCGTGGGGTGGACCTTCCACGACGGCTCGGGCCAGCAGGCCGAGCTCCCTGGCGAGCCGCCGTACGCCAACGGTACCGCGGCGTTGGCCGATGGCTGGCGCCTCATCCAGGCGGCACCGGTGCCCCAACGCCTGCCCGGTGCCGAGCGGGTCACCGGTCGGCTGGAGCACGAGTTCGTGCTCGAGCGCATCGTGCCCCGCGCCGATTGAACCGCCTCCTTCCCGGAGCGTCAGCCGATCGATGAGAGGTCGGGCCGGCGATCGGCCCAGGGGAGGAGCTGCTCGACCTGCGCGGCGACGCGGAGCAACCTCGCCTCCTGCCACGGCCCTCCGACGAGCTGCGCGCCCACTGGCAGGCCGGTGTCGGCGGCCTGGTGGACCGGGAGTGAGATCGCCGGCAGGCCGTTCATGTTGAACATCGACGTGAAGAGCACGGTCTGCAACACGACCATGGGCACCTCGCCGGGGTTCTCCGTGATGGCCCGCAGCATCTCGCCGGCACGCGGCGGCTGGACCGACATCGTGGGCGTGACGAGCAGGTCGAAGTCGCGTCCCCACTGCGCATTGACGGCGCGGGTCCAACGCTGCAGCGCCGCGATGGCGTCGGTGTAGGCCACGCTGTCGACGCCGCGGCCCTGCGCCCGGCCCGACTGGTTGTAGGGCTGCACGGCATCCCAGTCGACCGGGTCGGTGAGCGAGGCGTTGACGACCTCGCCGAAGTGGGCGACGAACGTCTCGATCTGCGGGTCGAAGGTGACGTCGACGATCTCGTGGCCGGCGTCCGCGAGAGCGTCCACGGTCTTCTCGGCGGCGGCAGCGCACTCGGGGTCCATCGGAAGACCCATGGGCGTCTCGAGCGCAAGCGCGACGCGCAGCCGGCCCGGGTCGGCCCCGACCTCCTCGGCGAACGGACGCTCGGGCGGGGGAGCGTTCCACCACGCCAGCGGATCAGGCTTGGCGATGACGTCGAGGACCGCAGCCGTGTCGGCGACGGTGCGCGACACCACACCCTGCGTCGACGCACCTTCCCAGGAGACGGTGTGGTCGACGATCCGACCGCGAGCAGCCTTGAGGCCGACCAGACCGGTGCACGTGGCGGGGATGCGGATCGAGCCGCCGCCGTCGCTGGCGTGGGCGATGGTGAACAGCTCGCCCGCGACCGCGGCCGACGCGCCCCCGGACGACCCGCCCGACGTGTGATCGAGGTCCCACGGGTTCCGGGTGATGCCGTAGCGGTCGTTCTCGGTGGCCGTGATCGTCCCGAACTCCGGCGTGTTGGACCGGCCGCAGAGCACGAAGCCGGCGTCGACCAGGCGCTGGACGACGAGCCCCGAGTCGGCGACGGGGTCGGTGGACCCACCCGGAGAGCCGTACGTGTTGGGCCAGCCGGCGACGTCGTAGAGGTCCTTGATGGGGATCGGCACGCCGAAGAACGGCGGGAGGTCGTCGACACCGTCGGTGGCGATCCGTTCGGTGGCGGCCTTCGCCCTGGCCCTCGCGTCGTCGGCGTCGAGCCAGATGACGGCGTTGAGCGTGCCGTTGCGGGCGTCGATGGCCGCCAGCGTGTCCTCCATCGCCTCGGTGGGCGAGAGCTCCTTCGAACGGATTGCGGCGGCGAGCTCGAGTGCGGTCCGGTCGGTCGTCATGGCCGGAAGGTAGTCCGGTCCGGCGGATCAGGCGCCGATCGGAACGAGCGCGTTGATCTCGTCGGCCGCGCTGACGAGCGCGAGTGCGCCGGGAGCGACGCGCTCCGCGTCGCGCAGCGCGTCGATGGATTCGGTGAACTGACCGGCAGCGGCCCGGGTGATCGCGAGCTCGCAGTGCAACGAGACACTCCAGCCGTCGTGGGCCAACGCGCCGTCGATCACGGCGATGGCGCGGTCGTGGTCGCCGAGCGCCCGCCCGAGCTGCGCGGCCATCGCGCACAGCGCGGGGTCGCCGCTGGAGGTCGCCGCGTTCACGAGCAGATCCATCGCTCGGCCCGCGTCACCGTCGGTGAGCGATCGATCGGCTGCCATCACGTCGGAGGTGGTCGCGTCGCTCCACCACGGCCGCAGCTCCAGGTCGTGGCGACTGAGATGGCGCAGCGAGGTGGAGACCAGACCGAGCCGCCCGCCGTCGAACCGGATCTGGTCCCAGGCGGCGTTGGCCCGAGCCAAGAACCCGTCCGCGACCTGCGCCTGCCCGTCGTGCTGCCGGAACTGCGACAGCGACTCGGTCAGATAGCAGAGGTCGCCTCGGCTCAGGAGGCGGGTCCAGAGCGTGACGTCGCCGTTCTCGATGGCCGCCCGCCCGCCGAAGGCGTACAGCTCGGGCTCGACGTCGGTGATGTCGCTCCGGCGGAACATCGTGGTCGTCGGCTCTCCGATCCAGTTCGTCCCGGTGGCGAGCATCGCCGTAGCGGCGGATGGCCCGTGGATCACGCTGTCGACATCGACGCGCGGGCGGGTCGCACCGTCATCGGGCAATGCCGAACCGTCCGCGGCGATGCGCCGCCGATGCGAGGTGACGACCGTGACGCGAGGGAGCCGGTTCAGGCACCACGCCATCCGCTCGACCGCCCGCGGATGGAGGACGTCGTCGTCGTTGAGGTACTTGACGTACTCGCCGGACGACTCGTGGAACAGGCGGTAGTAGTTGCGACGGGCACCATGGGGGGCCGGATTCCTGCGGTACTCCACTCGGGAGTCCTCCGCTGCGTGGCGTTCGACGAGCTCGCGCACCGACTCGTCGGGGCAGTCGTCGCCCACGATGATCTCGATCGCCGGCCACGTCTGTGCTCGTGCCGACGTCAGCGCCTCGTCGAGGAAGTCGGCACGGTACGCAGGAATGACGATCGAGACGAGCGGATGGTCGGACCGTGCGGCCGGACGTGTGTGGAGGAACTCGACCACCAGCCGAGAACCGGGCCGTGTCTCGAGCCCGGAGAACCTCGGATCGACGCTCACTCCTGGCTCGCAGCGGCCGACGAGCTCGAGCCCGGCGACGGCGCCGATGCGACAGAGCTCTTCTTCGTCGTACATCCACTGGTGGCCCCATTCGCGCATGGCGATGTTGAGCTGTTCTGCCCTGGTGGTCACCCAGTCGAAGCCGTGGGAGAACATGTCGCCGTGGCGCCAGTCGTCGCTCTTGTAGCGATCGACGAGCCACGTCAGGTCGGGCGTGGCGACGCGCACCCGTCCGCCGGGGCTGGTGATGCGCCGGCACTCGCGCAGGAAGGCGACCGCGTCTGCCGGAGGGATGTGCTCGATGAAGTGCTCGCTGTAGACCCCCTCGAACGCCCCGTCGGCGAACGGGAGTCCCCATCGCACGTCGCAGCACACGTCGGCGATGGGTTCGATGTCGATGTTGAGGAAGCCCTCGAGATGTTGTTCGTTGCTGCCGACGTTCAGGTACACGTGTGCTCCTTGGCTTCGAGGTCTCCGGTGATGTCGTGGCCGGAGGTGTCGAACCACGCGCGAGCGATCCGATCCCGCTCGGCTGCGTCGACCCGCACGATGTCGCGGGATCGGAACGCCTCCATTCGGCGAGCGTCACGGCCAGCCTCGTGGCCGAGGCGACGCATCGCCTCGTCCAGCTGCCGGATGAGCTCGCCGGGCGTGGCGCAGAACTCGTCGTAGGTCATCGAAACGGTCCGGTCGGCGCCGATCTCCGCGAGCTGCGAGTCGAGCGATTCGTTCAGACGGTGGACCTGTGCTGCGACCTGATGGTGGGCGTCGAGCCCGCGCATGGTCTCGATGTCCGGAGGCTCGACCGAATACCACTCGTCGACATCGCCACGGAACGCTCGGCGGGCGTCGAGCAACGATTGGCACTGGAAGAACGGGTGGCGGCGAACATCGACGAACAGCGAGTCGGGGACGGCGGATGCGAGGAACGCAAGGTCCTGCATCACGAGCATCGCCTTCAGCGCGAGTGGACGGCCGTCGATCGCCTGGATCGCGGCGAGGCCGGACACGAAGCCGCTGACGTCGACGGCTGCGAGCTCGTCAGCCGTCAGCTTGCGGGGCTGCTCCAGTGGGAAGAATCGACGCCAGAAGTACCAGAACTCGTTCGGCTGGCGAGCGCCGACGCTCTTGCCGAGATCGGAGTCGAAGTTGATCGGCCGCCCGACGTCGGCGAGCTCGCCGCGGAAGTCGAAACGCTCGTCGCACAGCAGCGCCTGGATGCGAGCGCCGATCGCGGGCGACGCAGCGAAGCGAGCGAGCAGGTTGGTCGGATACGAGAACAGCCCGCTGGCGGCGAGGGCCTGCATGGTGACCGTCGTGCCACTCCGAGGGCCCCCGACCACGAAGACCACGGGAGCGGTCGGCCGATCGCCAGGGCGACTGAATGCTGAGTCGGCGGGGCCGAGGACGTCGGCGAGCTCGGCGATGAGCGAGTCGAGCGCCTCGTTCCTCGCGAAGGCGGCCGTGCGACCGCTTGCAGCGGCGGGTGCGCTCACGCGACGCCGTTCCGGTAGGGAGGGAACCATGCGGACGACGACGTGGGCGAGGCCGCGGTCGCTGCCGTGGTGCCATCTCGGTCGAGGACCCGGCCCACGAGGTGCGTCGGCCGCTGTTCGTCCGCCCAGCCGCGCTTGAACCGCTCGAGGCCTGCGCTGGCCTCGTCGGCACCGGCGCCGGCGCCGAGGTCGAGGAGGCCGACGCCGTCGTCCCGCAGATCGCGGAGCATGGCGTCGAAGAGCCCGAACATCGCCCGTGCCTCGTAGCCCTCGGCGGTCGCAGCGCCGAGGTGGTACCAGGCGTTCGATCCTTCGGTGTAGGTGACGACCGCGCCGACGGTGACGCCATCGGCGTGTGCGGTCCACGCCGATGCGCCGGCCACCGCGAGCTGGGCACGGAGTGAGTCGGCCGGGAAGTCGGCCGGCCCGGTGACCGCATGTCGCCGACGCAGGACGTCGTACAGACCGACGAGGTCGTCGCCCACCCGCTCGGGCTCGTCGGCTCGGACGATGTCGACCGCCACCTTCCGCAGGTTGCGGCGGTGGTTGCTCGAAGGTTCGGACGGCTGGTCGAGTCGAGCGACGTGGTGGAGCTTCCATGGACGGACGAGGTCGGGGAATACGCCGGCCAGCACCTCCAGTCCAGGGTCGCAGAAGGGGTCGGTCACGCCGGAGACGGTGAGGTCGGCATCGTTTTCGGCGAGGCCGGCCTCGAGCGCACCCCAGTCGTCGCATCGAAGCAACGGGTACGGCGCCACCAGGTCGGTGCGGCCGTTCGGAGCCGGACGTCGGATGAGCACCGCGCCGCCGATGCACACCGGCACGCCGATGTGGTGGAGGGCCGCGGCGTACTCGGCCGACGCGTAGCCGGCGGTGGACGTCACCTTCATGCGGTGAGCCGAGCGTCGGGTCGCCCGATCGCCCGGTGCGCCGAGACCGCATCAGCCACGATCGAGCACACGCCGTCGACGTCGGACAGCGACATGGTCAGCCCCGTCGGGAGGGCGAGGGTGGCGGCGGCGAGGCGTTCGGTCTCGGGGAGGAGCAGCCCGGCGTGCGGCTGGAGCGAACGGTAGGGCTCCATCCGGTGTGCTCCGGGGTGGAAGTAGCGGCGGGCCAGGACGTTCTCTGCCTCGAGGGTGGCCACGAGCGCGTCGCGCGTCAGTCCGGCCACGGCGTCATCGACCTCGGCGATGACGTACTGGAAGTTCGACCTGGCGTCGTCGTCGTAGGGGAGCAGGTGAACGCCGGGGAGACCGGCAAGCCCCCGCTCATAGGCCAGGTAGCGCTCGTAGTTCGCGGCGACGGTCTGTTCGATCGAATCGAGCTGCACCAGGCCCATGGCCGCACAGACCTCGTTCATCTTGCCGTTCGTGCCGACGTAGGTGACGTTGTCCTTGCCCTCGAACCCGAAGTTGGTCATGAGTCGGATGCGGTGGGCGAGATCGTCGTCGTCGGTGACGACGGCGCCGCCCTCGAAGGTGTTCAGGAACTTGGTCGCGTGGAACGAGAACACCTCGGCGTCGCCCAGGCTGCCCACCGGTCGCCCGCCACGGGCGACACCGAAAGCATGGGCTGCGTCGTACATCAGCGACAGCCCGTGGCGGTCCGCGATGTCCCGAAGGGCATCGTCGTCGCATGGTCGTCCGAAGAGATGCGTTCCGATGATTCCGGTGGTTCGGGGGGTGATCATCCGCTCGACCGAGACCGGGTCGAGCGTGTGAGTCGAGGGGTCCACATCGGCGAACACCGGGGTGATCTGTTGCCACTGGAGGGCATGAGCGGTGGCCACGAATGTCCAGGACGGAACGATCACCTCGCCAGTCATGCCGAGCGCTCGGATGGCGATCTCGAGACCGATCGTGCCGTTCGTGACGGCGATGCAGTGCGCAACGCCGGCGAGGTCGGCGACGCGGGCCTCGAAGGCCTGGACCTCGGGCCCGCGATTCGACAACCAGCCACTGCGGAGCACGCCCTCGATGCGTTCGAGCACCGCAGGGATGTCGACGATGTTCGGGCCGCCGACGTGACGCGGCTCGTCGAACAGCGGCATGCCGCCGTCGATGGCCAGCCGGCGCGTCATCCGAGTGCCGCGGCGGGAGCCGCGACGAGGCAGTCGGCGTATGCGCCTCGAACGGCGAGGCGACGTCCGTCAGCGCTGCGGCCGCCGAGTCGTCGCAGAACGCAGCGCGGATCGAGGTCGTCGACGACCGCCCACTGGTTGACGCCGGTCAGCAGTGCACGACGCCGAGCCGTGTGGCCGGTGCGTGGCATCGGCCCGACCCAGCTCTCGAGCCCTTGACGGCCGCTGCCGTCGGACAGCACGGGGCCAGCCTCGACTGCGTCCTCCACGAAGGGGAGCACCAAGAGGCAGTCGAGGGTCGTGCGGTCGATCACCACACCGGCCTGCAGGTCGAGCTGGAAGTCGGCGGTCGGGTCAGGGATGCCGACACGGATGCGAGGGTCGTCGGAGGTGTCGAATGCACCGAGCTCGGGCAGGATGCAGATGGAGTCGTCGCCGCGTAGAGCCCGCGTCGCGCCGCGCATGGTGCGCTCGAACATCAGCTGTCCGACAGGTGCGCCACCGATCACGATCTCGGTGCGGTGGCGTCCCGGGTGGGCCCGAGCGGCCTCGTCGGTCGTGAGGAGCCACGGCGGTGTGTAGCGACCCGCCCAGCGCTCCTGGAGTCGTTGGACGTTCGCGTCGACCTTCCGGAATCGCTCGGGCCCGCTGACCGATTCGTGGTGGTAGAGGGTGCTGGCAGGTTCGTAGACGATGCGCCACCCCGCATCGCGCAGCGACAGGCAGAGGTCGACGTCCTCGTAGCCGTTCCAGTAGCTCTCGTCGAAGCCTCCCGACGATTCGAACGCGTCGCGCCGGAAGAGCACACAGGCGCCGGTGACGATGTCCAGGTCACGTCGGATGTCGGCCGGGGGGTGGTCACGGGGCAGCCGGTAGTGCTCGTGGGTGGCGCTGATGGCGACCCCGCCCTCGACCTCGGCCACGATCACGCCGGCGTGTTGCAGGGTGTCGTCGGGGAAGAGGAGCTTCGAACCGACGGCCCCGACGTCGGATTCTGCGTCGATGATGGCGAGCATCGGCTCGAGCCATCCAGGGAGCGCTTCGGTGTCGTTGTTCAGGAACAGCAGGTGCTCGCCGGTCGCGGCCCGGGCACCCTGGTTGCAGGCCTTCGAGAAGCCGAGGTTCACCTCGTTGCGGATGACGACGACATCACCGTCGAGTTGGGCACAGAGGTCCGGCGTGGCGTCGCTCGATGCGTTGTCGACGATGACGACCTCGTAGCGGTCGTCAGGCGTGTGCTCGGCCAACGAGGTCAGGCATCGAACGGTGTAGTCGACCTTGTTGAAGCACGGGATGATGATGCTGACGTCTCGACGCGGCAACGGGGGCTCCTTCCGGTTCTTCCCCGATCGGCCGGACCCTGCGCGAGTTGAGGCTCCTGTGCGTCGCTCAGGCGGCGCGTCGACCGTGACGGCCGAGCAACGCCACCAGGTCATCGACGACCTTGTCCGGTGCCGTGCCGGCCCGGCGAGCGATCGCAATGCTCCTGCTGGTCAACGCCTCGCGGACGAGGACGAGGTCGGACACCGGCCCGAGGCCCGCCAGGGGGAGGACGGTCCACCCGATGCCGAGGAGGACCATCTCGCGCAGCACCTCGGGTTGGTGCGATTCGGCGACGACCTCGAAACCGGAGCCGACGTCGCGGAGCGCATCGCCGATCAGGCCTCGGGTGTGCGATCCCGACGGGAACGTCACCCACGGTCCCCACGTGGAGGGCGCGCCCACGGCCGTCCCCGGAGGCGCGAGCACCGCCAGCGGGTCATCGAACACCGGGGTGATCTCGATTCCCGGTTCGGCCACCGCGGGCCGGACGCACACCACGACGTCGAGGTCCGCTCGGCGGAGCCCCTCGAGCAGCGCGCCGGAGGGACCGACGGTGAGTCGCAACTCGACATCGGGACGGCCGGTGCGAAAGCCCAGGAGCACGTCGCGGAAGTGGTGCGTCGCGGCGGCGTCGATCATCCCCAGACGGATCTCCCCGACCTGACCACCGCGACGTTGGCCGAGCCACCGCCCCAGATCGCGTGTGGCCGCCACGGTGCTCTCGGCGTACCGGAGCACCTCGGGGTGGTCACGGCTCGGGACGCGCCGCCGGCCGTCGCGGTCGAACAGCGACACGCCGAGCCGACGCTCGAGCTCCGCCACCCCCTGCGACAGCGCCGACGGTGACACCCCGACGGACGCGGCCGCACGCGCCCATGTGGGCGACCGCTCGATGGCGAGCAGGTACTCGAGCTGTTGGGTCGTGATGTTCGGGCTGGACGGCGCAGGGAGATCGGACGGCGTGGGCACCTCTCGCAGAATAGTTCAGAAAAACTGAAGCAACATTGCGCATCGTGGAGAACTCTTTATGATCAGCTCCATGACCGCACGCACCATCGCGCCCGCCTCCGGCAAGCTCGGGGTCCTTCTCCCGGGCCTCGGGGCCGTGGCCTCCACCTTCATCGCCGGCGTCCTCGCCGCCCGCAACTCCGGCGAGGCCCCCATCGGCTCGCTCAGCCAGATGGCCCACATCCGCCTCGGCGAGCGCGGTGAGAACCGCAACCCGCTCATCAAGGACTTCGTGCCGCTGGCCGATCTCGACGACCTCGTGTTCGGCGCGTGGGACCCGATCTCACCCAACGCACTCGAGGCGGCCCGCACCGCCGGCGTGCTCGAGGAGCGCGACCTCGCCGACATCTCCGCCGAGATGGAGGGCATCGTGGCCATGGACGCCGTCTTCGACCAGGACTGGGTCAAGCGCCTCGACGGCACCCGGGTGAAGACCGGTGCCACCAAGATGGAGCTCGCCGAGCAGCTCATGGCCGACATCGAGCGCTTCCGCACCGAGAACGACTGCGACCGCCTCGTCATGGTGTGGTGTGCGTCGACCGAGGCCTACCGCGACGTGACCGCCGTCCACCAGAGCGTCGAGGCGTTCGAGCAGGGCCTGCGCGACAGCGACCCGATGATCTCGCCGAGCCAGATCTACGCCTACGCCGCCATCATGTCCGGTGTCCCGTACGCCAACGGTGCCCCGAACCTCAGCTGCGACCTCCCCTGCATGCTCGAGCTGGCCGACCGCGAGGGTGTGCCGATCGGCGGCAAGGACTTCAAGACGGGTCAGACCCTGATGAAGACCATCCTCGCCCCCGGCTTCAAGGCCCGCATGCTCGGTCTGCGTGGTTGGTACTCCACCAACATCCTGGGCAACCGCGACGGCGAGGTCCTCGACGACCCGGAGAACTTCAAGTCGAAGGAGGTCAGCAAGCTCGGCGTCATCGACACGATCCTCCAGCCCGAGGCCTACCCCGACCTCTACGGCAACGTCGACCACGTGGTGCGGATCAACTACTACCCGCCCCGCGGCGACAACAAGGAGGGCTGGGACAACATCGACATCTTCGGATGGATGGGCTACCCGATGCAGATCAAGGTCAACTTCCTCTGCCGCGACTCCATCCTCGCCGCCCCGCTCGTGCTCGACCTCGCCCTGTTCTTCGACCTCGCCTCCCGTGCCGGTGAGAAGGGTGTCCAGGAGTGGATGAGCTTCTACTTCAAGGCCCCGATGGTGTCCGATCCGGCGCTCAACCCCGAGCACGACATCTTCATCCAGCAGATCAAGTTGAAGAACACGCTCCGGACGTGGATGGGCGAGGAGCCCGTCACGCACGCGGAGACCTGATCGAGCGGACGCGCCGACGCCCTCAGCGGGCACCGACCAGAGGAGGCGGTGACGTGGTCGCCGTCTCCTCTTCGCGTCCGGGCTCCGGCGCGCGGTTCCATCCGGTGCGCGGAGACCACGGAAGCGTCGGGACCCGGGGCGCGACCCAGACCAGCGCCGCGGTCGTGGCCACCGCCGCCACCACGGCGAGCGGTGCCTGCGCTGCGTGGAGCGTGCCGGTCTCGCGCAGGGCAACGTAGATCGCGTAGTGCCCGATGAACACGCCGAACGTGTGGGCGCCCGCTCGTTGCAGGAGTCGTCCCGGCCAACGGTCATCATCGAACTGCGGGCTGGTGACGAGGACGTAGAGGAGCAGGGTGCCGGTGATGCCGGGAACGAGGTAGCTGACGTCGCCGGGATAGCGGTCGGGGACCTGGCCGGCCAGGAGGAGCCCGATGCTCCAGGCGACGCCGAACGCCGCCGCCACTCCGGCGCCGAAGCGTCGCTCGCTCCCGTCGAGCGCGGTGACCGCCGCTGCGCCCAGGAGGGCCAGACCCACGTACGTCACCAGGGGGAAGGTGCCCGTGAGGACGTGGTCGGACAGCCAGTCGGTCCCGTCGGAGGCGGAGCGCTCGACCCAGGGTGCGGCGACGATGGTGGCGGTCGCGACCACCCAACGCACGGTGGGCGGCGTGGTCGCGACCACGATGGCCGTGATCAGCGCGCTGACCCCGAGGGTCTCGAGCACGCCGGAGCGGCCCAGATCGAAGCCGACGACCGCACGGAGGCCGACGCCGATGGGCACGAGGAGTCCGTAGCGGCGCAGGGTGATCCTCGCGAGCTCGGCGCCGGATGCGCCGCGCCGTCGGCGGCTCGCCAGCAGGAGCGGGACGGACGCGCCCAACGTGATGGTGAAGGCCGGTGCGGCGACGTCGGTGAGCGCGAAGCCGTCCCATCCCGGGATGACGTCTCGAGCGTTGCTGCCGTACCAACCGATCAGGTGGTGCACCAGCATCAGGGTGAGGGCGGCGCCGCGGAGGCGGTCGAGTCCGTCGAGCCGTCGTGCCATGGCCGGCGGCTGTACCCGCGGTAGGCACCGGCCAGACCTCTCGCCCCGCACCTGCCCGACCGACCCCTGCACGACTGACCACGGTCGATCGTGGGAAAGTGGTGGCCGTGACCGAACACGACAACGCCACCGAGGAACCTGCCCGCAAGGATCCTGACATCGTTCCGCAGACGTTGATCGGGATCTCGTTCCCCGATCTGTTCCGGGCGCAGGAGTTCCTCACTGCGCTGCAGCGCCTGGCTGCGAACGAGCAGCTCGTGCTCGAGGACGCGGTCATCGTGACGAAGGACGACGAGGGCAAGACGGTCGTCCGCGAGACCATCGACCCGCAGCCCGGCCGCAGCGCCGTGTCCGGCGGTGTGTGGACGGGCTTGTTCGGCCTCATCCTCGGTGGCCCCGTCGGCTGGGCGGCCGGTGCGGCCATCGGTGCCGGCGCCGGCGCGCTCACCGCCAAGGTCATCGATCTGGGCATCTCCGACGAGTGGGTCGCGTGGTTCCGCGAAGCCGTGCAGCCCGGGACGGCCACGGTGGCCATGCTCGCCAGCGAGATCGTCGAGGACACGCTCGTGGCCGAGGTGCACCGCTTCGCCGGGGCGCGGCTGGTCTACGCCAACTTCGACGACGACATGCTGGCGCGCCTTCGCGACGCGCTCGAGGACTGATCCCGCCGTCCCGGGCTCGGGACCCTCAGCGAGCGACGCAGGGATTGGTCATCGAGCCGACCACGGCGACGCGTGTCTCGATCACGTCGCCCGCCTGCAACAGGTTGCCGGTCGCCATGCCGACCCCATCAGGCGTTCCGGTGAAGATCACGTCGCCCGCCTGCAGGGTCATGACAGACGACAGGTACTCGACCAGCACGGGGACCGTGAAGATCAGGTTCTTGGTCGACGACGACTGACGCGTCTCGCCGTTGACGAGGCACTCGAGCGGGATGTCGTCGGGATCGTCGAACGCGTCGACCGACACCAGGACCGGTCCGATGGGCCCGTAGTTGTCACGCGACTTGCCCAGGTCGAAATGAGGTGGCTTCGCCGCGAACTGCAGCGCCCGATCGGAGATGTCCTGGCCGCCCGTGACGCCGGCGATGTGTGACCACGCATCGGCCGGGGCGATGTTCGCGCCACCGGTGCCGATGACGACGACGACCTCGGCCTCGTAGTCGATGGCTTCGTTGGGGATGGGCACCTCGGCACCCGGGCCAGCAATGCACGAGGGGAACTTCGTGAACACGACCGGTGCCGCCGGGGTCTCCATGCCCGACTCTGCGACGTGGTCGGCGTAGTTGAGTCCGATGCCGAAGCAGTTGATCGGGTGGGGTACCGGGGCGAGCAGCGTCGCGTCGGCGAGCAGTCCCGTGGCCGCCGCTGGGTCGAGGCCTGCCGCGATGGCGTGCAGCTGGGTGAAGGCGGCGATGGCCGCCATGGGGTCGGGACCGAGAGCCCCGCCCGACACGGCCTCGAGGTCGTGGTAGTGGTCGCCGTCCACGAGGGCGGCGCGGCCGGAGACGTTGGCGAGGCGGAAGGTCATGACGGGCTCGTTTCTCAGGTGGGGGTGGGTAGGAGGAGGGCGACCAGGGCGTCGGAATGGGCGTCGACCACCTCGGGTGACGAGGGATCGGCGTCGAACAGCAGGCGGAACTCGGGACCGTTGGCATGGAGCAACGACGCCGCGCCGATCAGCAGGTGGTAGATGATCGTGGACGGTACCGGCGCAGCTTCCCCGCGGCGGACGAGGGTGTCCCACAGGTCGGTCAGGAGCCGCGCTCGGGGCGCGACGTGCGTCTCGACCAACCACTCGAGACGGGCGCCGGGGTTGGTGCCCTCCTGGATCATGATGCGGTTCAGCTCGGGGCGGCGCGCCGCGAACCGCACGAGCCCCCGGATGACCCCGACCATGGTCTCGCGGGATGCATCGGCACCGTCGAGGCCGAGCTCCGCGTCGATCTCGTCGAGGAGTTGCTCGAGGACCGCCTTCCAGAGTGCTTCCTTCGATTCGAAGTGGTAGTTGATCTGAGGCTGGTGGGCACCGGCACGGGCGGCGATGGCCCGCGTCGAGGCGCCCTCGAAGCCGTGCGACGCGAACTCGACCATGGCAGCGGCGATGAGTTGGTGGCGGAGATCGGCCGACGAGCGTGCTCGGCGGGTGGCGGGCTGGTCCCCGGTCGGGAGATCGCTGGTTGACAGCTCCATTATCGAGCGATACTAATATTATCGTGTGATAAGCACAAGTCCCGTTGCCCCGGAACATGGAGCCCACCGATGTCGACCGACTCGATTCCCCGCCCGGCCAAGTTGGCGCACTTCGTGTTGCGCACCGCTCGATTCGACGAGGTGATCCAGTGGTGGTCGACGGTGCTCGGCGCCCACGTCGTCCACTCGAACGACTTCCTCGCCTTCTTGACCTACGACGACGAGCATCACCGCCTGGCGGTGGTGAAGAGCGAACTGGCGGGTGACGAGGGTCGTCGGCACGCCGGACTCGAGCACGTGGCGTTCACCATGGCCTCGCTCGATGACCTCGTCTCCACCTACGAGCGCCTGCGCGACCAGGACATCGTCCCCGTCCTACCGATCAACCACGGCATGACGCTCTCGATGTACTACGCCGACCCCGACGGCACGCAGTGCGAGCTGCAGGTCGACCTCTGCACTCCCGAGGAGGCCGACCGGTTCATGAGCGGTCCCGAGTTCGCGGCGAACCCGCTCGGGATCGTCTTCGATCCCGAGGAGCTGGTCGCGCAGCACCGCTCCGGTGGCCCGGTCGGCATCCTGCGTTCTTTCGGGCCCCTCGCCGTCGGATGAGTGCCGTCGGATGAGCACGGTGGACGACAGGGGGGTGGACGCCGACGTCATCGTCATCGGGTGCGGGCCGGTGGGCGTGATGCTCGCGCTGCGCTGCGCCCAGCGGGGGCTGTCGGTCATCGCCGTCGACGCGAGCACCGAGATCTACCCGCTCCCGCGTGCCATCGGCATGGACGCCGAGATCCAGCGGCTGTTCCAGGACGCCGGCCTGCTCGACCTGGTGCACTCGGTGTCGACGCCGCTGCTGGGGGCCGAGTTCGTCGACCGCGACCTCGAACGCATCGTGGGCTTCGATCTGCCCGAGGGATTCGTCGGCGAGGAGGGCCATCCGCCGATGACGATGTTCGAGCAGCCGCTGCTCGAGCGTGGCCTGCGCGACGCCGCGCTGGCCGCCGGCGTCGACATGCGCCTCGGGGTCCGGTGCGACGCCATCGATCAGGATCCCGATTTCGTCACGGCCACGGTGTCCGGCCCGAACGGAACCGCGCGTCTACGCGGGCGCTGGCTGGTCGGCGCCGACGGTGCCAAGAGCACGGTTCGCAAGCTCTGCGACATCCGCTTCGTCGACCAGGGCTTCGACCAGGAGTGGCTCGTCATCGACACCACGCTGATCGACGCCGACTGCGACCTGCCTCGCGTCGCCCGGCAGGTGTGCGACCCGGACCAGGTGATCACCATCGTCCCCGGCCACGGTGCGCGGCGTCGATGGGAGATCCAGTTCCGCCCCGGCGACACGGCCGACTCGATGCTCGACCACGACCACATCCTCGGGTTGCTGTCGCGCTGGGTCCGTCCCGACCAGGTGGAGATCGACCGCACGGCCGTCTACCGGTTCCACGCCCTCGTCGCCGATCGATTCGCTGCCGGGCGGGTGTTCCTGGCCGGCGACGCCTGTCACCAGATGCCGCCGTTCAACGGCCAGGGGATGAACACCGGCATGCGCGACGCCGAGAACCTGGCATGGAAGCTCGCCCTCGTCGCACGCGGTGTCGCCGGCCCCGCGCTGCTCGACACCTACGAGCAGGAACGCCATCCCCACGCCGAGGCCCAGGTGCTGCACTCGGCCGATGCCGGTCGACTGATCGACGCGCTGGCGGCCGGCGACGACTTCGACACTGCGGCCGGCTACGGCGGCGGCCGTCCGTTCCCTCACCTCGAGACCGGCGTACGAGTCGGCGAGCACCGGTCCCTCGGCCGCCCCCTCCCGCAGCCGACCATCGATGGAGTGCGGCTCGACGACCGTCTCGGTGACAGCTTCGCCCTCGTGTGCGCACAAGAGCCGTCGATGTCGGCGGACACGGTGGCGACCTGGCGCCGGCTCGGTGCCTCCACCGTCGTGGTGGACGACCCGGCGCTCGCCGCCATCGCTGCACCCGGGCAGACCATCGTGGTCCGACCGGACCGCTACGTCGCCGCGGTCACCGACGATCTCGACGCGACCTCCGCTGCACTCGCGGCGTTGCTCCACCTCACCGACGAACAGGACGACCCATGAGCGAAGCAGCACTGCTCCAGGACCGCCAGCGACGCGCCGTTCAGTCGACGTAGGGACAGTGCCGGCAGCCGGTCTCGCAACACGTGCCCCGGGTGATCAGGGTGACGGCGGTGAACACCAGGAAGCCCGAGACCGGGTCGAGGTAGGTCGGTTCTCCGGCGTCGACCGCGGCGCGGTGCGCGGCGAGGATCTCGTCTCGACGCGGATGGTCGGGACGGAGCCGGCGCGGGTGCGGTTCGTGGATGCGGTCGCGAGTCATCGTCCACCGTCGGCGTCGCAGGGGTCGACCTCGGGCGGGACCGCTGTGGGATGCTCTGAGGCACGGGCACGACCGCAACACGAGAGGGGTACGCCACCGTGGGACTCGCGATGACCGTCGATGAACGGGAGGCGTTCCTGTGCGACGTGCACGTGGGGGTGATCGCGATCGAGCGGCCTGCCGGCCCGCCGCTCGCCGTACCGATCTGGTACGACTACCGCCCCGGCGGCGACCTGTGGGTGCTGACCACGGCCGACTCGCTCAAGGGTCGCCTGCTCCAGGCCGCCGGCCGGTTCTCGCTGGCGGTGCAGGACGAGACGCCGCCGTTCTACAAGTACGTCAGCGTCGAAGGACCCATCACGTCGGTCAGCGCGGCCGACGTCGAGGAGCACAGTCGTCCGATGGCCCACCGCTACTTCGGTCCCGACATGGGTGACACGTACGTCGATTCGTCGGATGACCAGGCGCTGAAGTTCACGATGCGTCCCGAGCAGTGGTGGAGCGTCGACTACTCGAAGCTGGGGTGAACGGCACGCCGTCGACCCTAACGATGCCTACGCTGCCGGCATGACCGCCGCAGTGAGCATCCGATGACCAACGACCTGACCGGCCAGGTGGCCGTGGTGACCGGTGGCAACGGTGGCATCGGCCTGGGGTTCGCCGAGGGCGTCGCGGCGGCCGGCGCCGACGTGGCGATCTGGGCCCGCGATGCCGCGAAGCTCGAGCAGGCCGTGGCCACGATCGAAGGCCACGGCGTCCGCGCTCTGGCCGTGACGTGCGACGTGTCCGACGAGGCATCGGTCGCCGAGGCGACCGCCACCACCGTCGCCGAGCTCGGCCGCATCGACATCTGCGTCGCCAACGCCGGCACCAGCGGGCTCGGCCAGCTCCAGGACCTGAGCCTCGAGGAATGGCGCCGGGTCATGGCCGTGAACCTCGACGGCGTGTTCCTGACCATGCGCGACTGCACCCGACAGATGATCGACCAGGGCGACGGCGGCGCCATCGTCGCCATCTCGTCGGTCTCCGCGGTGCACGGTGCCCCGGCCAACCCGCACTACGCGGCGTCGAAGACCGCGTTGCTGGGGCTGGTTCGTTCGTCGGCCGTCGGACTGGCCCGTCATCGCATCCGCGTCAACGCGGTGCTCCCCGGATGGACCCGGACCGAGCTCGCCGAGGGCGGCTACCAGAACGACCGGTTCCGCGAGGCCACCATCGGGCGCACCCCGGTGCGCCGCTGGGCCACCGGCGACGACTACAAGGCGCTGTCGGCCTATCTGTGCGACCGATCGATCGACTTCCACACCGGCGACAGTGTCGTCTTCGACGGCGGCTACAGCATCTTCTGAGCCGTGGCGGGACGACTCATCGCGGGCGACGACGGCACCGTCCGGTGCTGGTGGTGCGGTGACGATCCGCTCTACGTGGAATACCACGATGAGGAATGGGGCCGTCCCACTCGTGACGAGCGTGAGGTGTTCGAGTTGCTCGCGTTGGAAGCGTTCCAGGCCGGCTTGGCGTGGATCACCATCCTGCGCAAGCGGGCGGCGTTCCGCGCTGCGTTCGACGGCTTCGACATCGCAACCGTCGCGGCCTATGGCGACGACGACATCGAGCGGCTCCTGGCCGACGCCGGCATCGTCCGGCATCGAGGCAAGATCGAGGCCACCATCGCGCTGGCACGGCTCAGCGTCTCGCTTCGAGCGAAGGGGTCGTCGCTGTCGGACCTGGTGTGGTCGTTCGCCCCCTCGGCGCGTGCGCAGCCGTTGACCGTCGACGACGAGATCCCGGCCCACACTCCCGAGTCGAACGCGCTGTCCAAGGCCCTCAAGGGGCACGGCGCCAAGTTCGTCGGCCCGACCATCGTCTACGCCTTCATGCAGTCGGCCGGGATGGTCGACGATCACCTCGCCGGCTGCCACCGGGCGGGCTGATCAGTCCTTCTCGCCCTCGATCGGCTCGTCGATCCCCTCGAGGTCGACCTCGCCGTCGGCCGAGTCCCGCAGGTAGAGGACTTTGGCGGCGCCGACGATGGGGGTGGCGATGAGGGCGCCCGGCACGCCGGCCACGGCGCCACCGATGAGTGCCGCCAGCATCGTGGTCGGTGGCGTCAGGTCGACAGCCTTGCCGACGACCGCCGGCTGGATGACGTTGTTCTCGATGTTCTGGTAGACGATGAACACGCCCGCAGCGATGACGGCGGCGACCGGCCCCTGTGTCAGCGCCAGCAGCACGAGGAACGAGCCGCCGAGGAAGCCTCCGA
Organism: Acidimicrobiales bacterium; assembly: GCA_041618235.1. Taxonomy (GTDB): domain Bacteria; phylum Actinomycetota; class Acidimicrobiia; order Acidimicrobiales; family Salinilacustritrichaceae; genus Salinilacustrithrix. Next base: position 45,024 of record JBFJNI010000004.1, on the reverse strand, counting down.
TCTGGGGGATGAGGTTGGTCAACGTCGACCACAGCCCGGCGAGCGGAGCGAGGGGCACGCCGAGCGCCAGCGCGACCGACAGCACGACGAAGCCGTTGAGGATCGCGACGAACAGCGAACCGGCGAAGTAGTTGCCGAACGTGCGGTACACGACCCGGCCGACGCTCTCGGTCCGGTGCCGGTGCTCCGGGCGGACCAGGTTGCGGATCCGGTTGACGATGCCCTCGCCGTCCAGCATCACGGCGATGGCGGTGACGAGGACGACGACCGTCGTGAGCAGGCCACCGAGGAGGTCCTCTGCGTACCGGGTGATGGTGGCGTCGTCGAGCCGGGTGGGGAGGTCGTCGATGGCCTCGTCGACCCGCGTGGCGACGTCGGCCTCGGCGAGGCGGTCACCGACGATCGGCCACGAGTAGGCCTCCTCGATCGTCTCGGGGAGGTCGGAGCGGAGGTTGCCGGCCTGTTCGATGGCGGCCGGACCGAGGACCACGAGGACGCCGAGGAACGCGAGGGCGAGCAACGTGCCGATGAGCACGACCGCGGAGCCACGGCGCCATGCGAAGCGCCGCTGGACGTTCACGACCACCGGATCGAGCGCCAGGGCGAGCACGACACCGACGGTGATCTTGGTGAGGATCGCAGGTGCCTGGTCGAGGATGGCGAGGAAGGCTGCCGCCCCGAGTGCCACGACGAGCAGACGGACGACCGAGGCGAGGTCGATCTCGACCAGCGTGCGAGGCGTGGTGCGCTGCGCATCGCCGGTCGGCTGGGTCACGCTCGGTACCGTACGGCTCGATGTCGACCACGTCGCGGATGACGACCGACGAGCAGTCGGTCCGGATGGTCCGCATCTCGTGGACGTCGGCGCTGCTCGGCGTCGGCGTGATCATCGGCTTCGTCGCCCTCCGTGGCGCCTTCATCGGAGCTCACCGTGTGCTCGGGTGGGCGGTCGCCAGCCTCGCCGTCTCGGTGCTGGTCGATCCGGTGGTCGAGTGGCTCGGCAAGCTCCTCCCTCGCGTCGCGGCCGTCCTGCTGACGTTCCTGGTCATCGCCGGTGTGGCCGGTGGCCTCATCTTCGGCACGGTCGACGACCTGGACAGCGAGGTCGCTCGGCTGCAGCAGATCGCGCCGGCGGCGATCGAAGACCTCGAGGCCCGCGACGACAGCGTCGGTCGCTTCGCCACCGAGATCGACCTCTCGGCCCGAGCCGAGACGTTCCTCGATGCGCTCGACGAGCGCGTGGGCAGCGGGTCGGGTGCGCTGGCGCAGAACGCGCCCACGGCGCCCGTCTACTTCGTCTGCGCCATCCTCACGATCTTCCTGCTGGTCTACGGGCCGTCCATCGCCGCCGGTGGCATCGAGCGCATCGACGACGAGCGTCGACGGGCCATCGTGCTCGCGGTGCTGGTCGAGGCGCTCCATCGCTCGCGCCGCACGATCGGCGCGCTCGCCCTCCAAGGCCTGGTGGTCGGCCTGTCGGTGTGGGGCGTGGCCGTGCTGCTCGACCTGCCCGCGCCCATCGTGCTCGGGCTCGTCGCCGGAGTGGCCGGGTTGCTGCCGGACTTCGGGATCTTCCTCGGTGCGATCCCCATCGCCGCCTTGGCCGCGGCGCTCGAGTCGACGGGCTGGGCGACGGCCATCCTGCTCGGAGCGATCCTCGCCCAGGCGGTCGAGGCGTTGGTGCTGCGCGACCGGGTCTCACGGTTCGGGGTCGACATCGGCCCCGCCGTCGTGTGGGTCGTGGCGCTCCTCGGCTACACCATCTACGGCGTCGGTGCCGCGGCATACGGAGTCGTCTATGCCGTCTTCCTGTTGGCCGTCATCGACCAGGTGCCGGAGGCGCGGCGCAAGCTCGACGCCGAGGTGCCCGGCGCGGCCGTCACCGCCGGAAGCGGATGAGCTCGACGCGGTAGGGGAGCACGAACGAACCGCCGAGGGCATCGATGACGGCGGCGATCTCGGCGTGCAGCTCGGCACGGGTCTCGGGGTCGAGTAGACGATGGTCGGAGTGGGTACCGAGGAGGCCGACCCACTGGTCGGTCGTGTACGTGGCCTCCCACTGCACCTCGTCGAGCGAGACCCCGCGCCACCCGCTCGGCGGTCGTTCGGTGTCGATGCCTTGGATCCGGCCCTTCGGTATCATGCCCCGGCCCCGGAGCGAGCTCTGCATGTCCGGAGCCAGACGGTCGTAGACGGCATCCATCCGGTGACGGAGGGCGTCCTGCCGGAACTCTGGTCGGTTCCAGAACAGCGCGAGTGTCCCGCCCGGACGCAGGAGCTGGTGGGCCCGTGTGAGGCCTCGATCGTGGTCGATCCAGTGCCACGCCTGCGCGCACGTGATCAGTGACCAGTGCTCCCGTTCGCCGGCGTCACACCGTTCGAAGTCGCTGACCTCGATCGACCACGAGTCGGGGAGGTGCCGCCGGGCGACGGCCGCCATCGCGGGGTCGGGTTCGACCGCATGGCCGGGGATGCCTCGGCCTGCGAGCGCCACCGCCGACCGTCCGGTGCCGCAGCCGACGTCGAGCACCGCGTCGACCTCGTCGCCGACGAGGAGGTCGAACAGCTCACTCGGATAGTGGGGTCGGAAGCGGTCGTAGTCGTCGGCAGCCTCACCGAACACCAGCCGTTGGACGCGGTCGTCAGCAGCCACGGACGAAGTGTCGCACGGCGATGCACGGATCCGAGCCCGGATTCGAGCCATGGCCGGGATCGGCCGGATCGTCGGTATCGTCGCCCTCATGGAGCTCCACGAACAGCTGCGCGAAGCCCTCGAGCTGCAGGTCATCGAGACCGACGGCAGGGCATCGGCCGAGGTGCTGCAGCGCGCCATCCTCGAGCACACCGCCGTCGCCGTTGGCGACGGGTTGCTCGACGCCTCGGCCGTGGTGTTGCGCCGGATGGTCCTGGAGACCGAGTCGGCCCTGGTCGCCCCCGACCTCCTCAGCCGGCTGGCCCTCGACGGTGCCGTCCCCGAGGAGCGCATCGAGCTGCTGACCGACACGATGCTGATGGCCGCGGCCACGGCCGGCGGCATCCGGCCGTCGGTCGAGGCGCTCATCACCCGGGTCGGTGTCGAGGACGCCATGTTCGGGCTGTGGCTGGGTCTGCTCACGGCCATCAAGGTCTCGGCGATGATCCTCGACCTCACCGAGGCCGAGCTGGTCGAGGACGTCCTGAACTCGCTCGAGCCCTACTGAGGCGTTTGCTCCACTCGGGTGGTGCGTTCCGGCCCGTCCGTGATTACGCTCGGTTGTCATGCGAGTGGTCGTCGGACCGGTCTCCAACAAGAGCGCACGATCATGGCTCGACTACGCCCGGAGCGTCGTCGACGACCTGACGTCGATCGCCCCGGACGAGTGCTTCTCGACGCCCGAGGTACGCGACATCTTCGAGGCGTATCTCGACGAGTGGGGATCTGCGGCCCGGCGCCGCGGACCGTTCGTCTGGGAGTCCGAGATACCGGCCGAAGAAGTCGAGTACCACATGCATGCGTTCCACCAGGTCGCGGGCCTGTTGTCCCAGCGCGAGGAGCAGACCGGCACGTCGGCGGCCCCCGAGGAGAGCAAGGAGTTCTACCTCGCGCTGCTCTCCGGTGTGCTCAGTGCCCTCGAGACCGAGAGCGACGCGTCCGCCGAGTTCGCCCAACACCTGGGCCGGTTCTGGCCGGGTCAGGAGCTCACGATCCGCTGACCGTCTCGGACGGCGGCATAGGCGTCGCGGACGGCTGCGATGTCGACGGATCGTGGTGCGGTGACGGCACCGCTGCCGAGCGCCCACGCGTCGATGATGTCATCGGGCGGCACCTCGGCCAGTGCGGCCGCGGCTTGGACGCACGCTCCGCGGGCCACGTGCTCGTCGCCTTTCGGGGAGATGACCTCACGTCCGGACAGGTCGGCGAGGATCTGGCGGTAGGCCGGTGAGCGGCCGCCGCCGCCGATGAGCTGGAGCGGACCGTCGCCGAGAAGGACGCCGGCGGAGGTCAGCGCGTCGAGCCCGTCGAGCAGCGAGCAGACCACCCCCTCGTAGGCGGCTCGGGCGAGGTCCTCGCGGGTGGCGTCGCTGCGGAGGCCGCTGAGCACGCCGGTGGCATCGGGCCGGTTGGGGGTCCGTTCGCCGTCGAGGTACGGCAGCAGGACCAGGCCGCCGGCGCCGCTGGCGGCGTCGAGGGCGAGGCGGTCGAGCTCGCTGTGCTCGATGCCCAGCAGTCGGGCGAGCATCGCCGTGACCTTGCCGGCGTTGTTGGTGCACACCAGGGGCAGATGCCGGCCGCTGGCGTCGGCGAAGCCGGCGACCGCTCCGGACGGGTCGGCCACCGGGCGCTCGGACACGGTGTAGACGGTGCCGCTGGTGCCGATGGAGACGGCGGTCTGTCCGGGGCGCAGCCCGATGCCGAGTGCGGCCGCCATGTTGTCGCCGGTTCCTGCACCGACGATGGGTCGGCCGCGCAGGCCGACGAGCTCGTGGACCGGCGCCGCGAGCCAGTCGGCGCGCTCGCTCGGTCCGAGCACCGTCGGCAGCCGGTCGAGCCAGGTCGCTTCCGAGACCGATGCGTCGACCTGACGGAGCACGTCCGGCCGCCACCGCTCCTGTGTCGGTGACCAGTAGCCGGTCCCCGAGGCGTCGCCGCGGTCGGTGACGACCCGCCCGGTGAGGCGGAACGTGAGCCAGTCGTGGGGCAGCATCACGCGCCCGACGCGGGCGAACGTCGCCGGTTCGTTCTGGGCCAGCCAGGCCAGCTTGGTGATGGTGATGGCGGCGACCGGGACCACGCCCACGGTGCGGGCCCACTTGGCCGCGCCGACCTTGCGGACCAGCGCCTCGGCCTGCGGGGCCGACTCGGTGTCGTTCCAGAGCTTGGCCGGTCGCAGCACGGTGCCGGCCGGGTCGGTGACCACCATGCCGTGCTGCTGGCCCGCGACCGAGATGGCGGCGATGTCGGTCTGGCCGGTTTGTCGGATGGCGTCGAGGAGCGCCGACCACCACACGGCCGGGTCGTGCTCGCTGACCGGCGGCGTGGTTGGCGGGTGGGGTGATCGGCCGGTGGCGACGAGCGCGCCGGTGTCGGCGTCGCGCACCTCGACCTTCGTCGACTGCGTCGACGAGTCCACTCCGAGCACCAAAGGCATGGCGGGTAGTCAACCACCGGGTCTGGACGACCGGTAGGTTCGGGCTCCATGCGTGCGGTGCCCAGGGGTTTCTGGCTGGCGTGCGTCGGCGTGTTCTTCGTGGGTGTCGGGCTGCGCGTCGTGGCCGACGCATCATCGGATCTGCTGCCGACGTCCTCCGGAGAGCGGTCGGTGGCCGCTGCCGCGATCGCCTTGCTCCGGTCGGATGCACCGGCGGTCCGTTCATCGGCGCCCTACGGCGGACTCGGGATCTGGATCGACGCATTCGACTTCGAGCCGGCGTACCAGGGCGACGGTCGCGAGCCGGTCCTCACGCCGGAGGTCGTCGACGAATTCGCGGCGCTCGGCGTGCAGACCATCTACATCCAGGCGGCACGAGTCGACGATCGCGCCACGGGCCGGCTGCTGGACGAGGGGCTCCTCGCCGACTTCCTCGTCCGGGCTCATGGTCACGGCATCGCCGTCATCGGCTGGTACCTACCTCGGTTCGACGACGTCGACCGGGACCTCGACCGGCTCGTGGCCATCGCCGAGTTCGACGCGCTGGGTCACCGGTTCGACGGCGTCGCCGTCGACATCGAGTACGTCGAGGCCGTCCCCGACGCCACCGAACGGTCCGCCCGGCTGGTGGATCTGTCGCAACGGCTACGAGCGGCGAGACCGGGCGAGGCGTTGGGCGCCATCGTCCCGCCTCCCGTGCAGCTCGAGGTCGTCAACACGTCGTACTGGCCTCGCTTCCCGTGGCGCGATCTCGATCCGACGTACGACGTGTGGCTGCCGATGGCCTACTGGACGACTCGCTCGGTCGAGTCGGGCTACCGCGACTCGTACCGCTACGCCGAGGAGTCGACGCGTCGGCTGCGCAACAACGTGGGACGCCCGGACGTCGTGGTGCACATCATCGGGGGAATCGGCGACGAGACCACCGTGGCCGACCTCGAGGGGTTCCGCCGTGCGATCGAGGACACCGGATCCATCGGCGGTTCGATCTACGACTGGGCCAGCCTGGGCGAGGCCGAACGCCTTGCGCTTCCCGACTCGGTGCCGTAGCGGCGCCCCGGGGCTCGATTCGGGTTCAGCTCACCCGGAGCAGCGGGGCGTCGAGTTGGTCGACCCGGCGGGCCGCGGTGCTCCACCGGCGCTCGGTGAGCACTCGGGCGAGCCGGGCGTCGGAGGCCGCGTACGCGTGCAGCGCCTCGCGCGACAGGTCGTGGATGCGCGTGCGGTCGACCTCGAGCGGTGCGAGCCCGACGAAGCGCGCGATCGACTTGAGCGAGCAGGAGATCCGAAGGGCAGGACCGACGTCGTCGCGGTAGACGCGGTAGGCGTCGAGGTGGGCGTGGTCGTACCAGGCAGCGCGATAGCAGTGGTCGTGGCCGGGCAGCGGATCGTGGCGGTGGCGGATCCGGGGGTCGGCGACGAGCTGCAAGCCGAGCCGCATGCGCCAGCGCGCCGCGCGATCGGCGATGAACGGCAGGTCGAACGCCGAGCCGTTCCAGGTGGCGATGACGCCGGGTTCGAGGTCGGCGAGACGCTCGTCGAGATCGGCCAGCACCTCGTGCTCGGGTCCTTCGAAGATCTCGTCGACGCCCGTGGAGAGCGCGACGGTGACGATGCGAGACACGGCCGGGTCGAGGCCGTCGACGGAGGTGTCGGTCTCGATGTCCAGTCCGTAGATCGGCAGTCGCCGCATCCGTGCCCCCTGGTCGCCCGGTCGTACTCAGCGTAGGAAGCCGCGGGACAGGATCGGTGGATCCTGCGGGTCAGCCGAGGCCGGGGAGCGGAAGGCTGAGGAGCTGGCGCAGGCGCTTGGCGACATCGGGTGTCAACGCCTGCTCGAACTCGTCGATGCGGAAGGTGACGGTCAGTTCGCCGTCGCTGGGATCGACGGCCTCGAGGACGGCGTTGCGGGGCAGTGGTGGGAGCGGGAGATAGCCCCGCAGGAAACGCACGAGCCCGGTGGGCACGCCGAGCAGGGATGCTCTCAGGGGGCGCAGGCGGAGGAACCCGCCGACGATGTCGAGGTCGGTGAGGATCTCGGTCATCCGGATGCCCCCGATGCCCGTTGTGGTGACGACGCCCTCATCGGTGAGGCGGAGACGGAACGGCAGTCGGAGGTCCTTGGTCCACCGGTCGACGTTCTGCTGCGACACCACCGTGCGGAGCCCGACCGGTCCGGCCACGAGCTTCGGCGGGATGCCCGGGACGATGCGGAGGTGCTCGGCGCGGACGATGAAGCGGTCGACGACCAAGCCGGCGACGGCGTAGGCCGGCAGCTCGACCTTGACCAGGTCGATCTCACCGCGCAGCAGGCCGGCCGGCGTGACCTTCAGTCGGGGGCGCAGCGGCCGGCCGAGCGTCGACTCGGACACCGCGTCGAGGAACGCGACGAGGAGATCCTGCGCCGGCCGGTAGTCGCCGAGCTCATCGGCAGACGGGAGTCTGGGCGCGTCCTCGTCGTCGGCGTCGGGCAGGTCTTCGGGGCTCGGCTCGGTCGGCGTCAACGTGTCGATGCTACGGAGCCGGCGGGCACGCTGCCCGCATGGGGGTTCGCCTCAGCTGGCCGCGCGCCGTCGGGCACCGATCGGATTGGGCACGGGGAAGCCGGCGTTGGTGCGCTCTTCCTCGTTCTCGCCGCCCCAGAACCCGAACTCGCGATGGTTCCGTGCGTACTCACGGCACTGGTTGCGCGAGGCGCAGACCTTGCACAGTTCCTTCGCCTTGGCCTCGCGTCGAGCGCGTGCCTGCGGACGCTCCGCGAGCGGTGGGAAGAACAGGTGGGTCCGCCCAGCGCACTCCGCTGTCTCCATCCAGTTCTGACCAGCCCAGTTCCCCAATGAAACGACTTCGGATCGCATGCCCTCTCCCCAGGGTGACAGCGTCTGATGTGACGCCGTGATCGGTGTGGATTGACGCGAAGTGGGCTGTACTGCGCGTAGTCGATTGACCACAACTCTAATGGCGCTCACCCGGCCACGAACAGGGATCGCCGCTGGTTCGGGGGGAATCCGGTGAATGTGTTGTTCGTCCGTTTCAGAGGAGCCGGGCGGCGAGCTCGGCCAGGGGTGACCGCTCGCCCCGCAGGAGGCGGATGTGTCCGAAGCAGTCCTGGCCGGCGAAGGCGGTGATGAGCGCAGTGAGGGCGTTGGTCTGCTCGGACAGGAACGCGGCGTCGATCTGGCTCGTGTCGCCGGTGAAGACGACCTTCGAGTCGGCCGCGATGCGGGTGAGGATGGTCTTGCCGACCTGGGGTGACAGGTTCATCGACTCGTCGATGATCACGAAGCTCGAGTGCAGGGTGCGGCCGCGCAGGTGGGTGACCGACTCCATGGTGAGCTGGCCACGGGCGCGGATCTCGTCGAGGACCTCGGCGGCGTCCTCTCTGCTGCGATCGCCGCCGTGGTCCGAGCCGGTGAGGGCGTAGACCGCATCGGTGATGGCGGCCATCCACGGGTCGAGCTTCTCGTCGAGCGTGCCGGGGAGGTAGCCGACCTCGGCCTTCCCGACCGGAACGACGGGCCGGTAGACGCAGATGCGCGAATAGCGACGCTCCTCGACCACCTGCTGCAGTGCCGCCGCGACGGCCGTGAGCGTCTTGCCCGTTCCGGCCGGGCCGTCGAGTGCGACCACCTTCACGTCGTCGTCGAGGAGCAGGTCGAGGGCGAATCGCTGCTCCTTGTTCCGGGCCCGGAGATCCCAGGCGTGGTGCTCGTTGGCCACCAGACCCAGGCCGTGGCGGTGGCGACGGACCAGGGCCGACTGGCTCCCGGCGTGAAGGACGCCGAACTCGTTGACGCGGAGCTGGTCGATCACGGTCTCGCTGCCCGGCGCGGAGACGTCGCCGGCGTAGATCGCGTCGACGAGCGCGGATTCGACCTCGATCTCGCGCCAGCCGTGCTCCTGGTCGTCGCGCTTCACCGAGTCGAGGGGATCGTGTTCGCGGGCATCGAGACCGAAGGTGGCGGCCTTCACCCGCATGCCCGTGTCGTTGGAGACCAGTCGGACATCGGCCGCACCGTCGAACCGCTGACCGAGTGCGGTGCCGATGATGCGGTTGTCCGGCTTGTCGGGGTCGAGGCCGTGCTCGCGCAGCAGGTTGGTCTGGATGCCGTTGAGGGCGACTCGCAGGGTCGCGCCGTCGGTGAGCGGCTGTCTCGTCTCGAGGTCGCCGCCGGCCGCGATGCGGAGCTTCTCGATGCGACGCAATACGTCACGTGCGGCCCCGCCGACCGAGTCGAGGCGCTTCTTGAGGCCGTCGAGCTCCTCGATGACCGTCAGTGGAACGACCAGGTCCGCGTCGGGGTAGCCGTGGAACACCCCCTCGGGATCGGCGACCAACGCCGACGTGTCGAGTACGACCTGCGTGCGCACCGGCGCATCGGGGTCGGCTCCGTCGGACGCCACTCCGGGCGCGACGGTCTCGAGGGAAGGGTCCAAGCTCATGCAGCCTCCAGGGCACGCGGGGTACGACGATCCGGGGAACCAACTGGTCGTACCAGGGAACGGTCGAGCACCGATTCCGATGATTGCCGCTCGGGCGCCGCCGCGCGCGGATGCCCGTCGAACGCCCGCCGTCGATCGGACAGACTGGAGCGATGGCTCCCTCTCCTCTCGACGCCGGGATCGCCCGCACCATCTGGCACCGGCTCGAGACGATCAACGCCGTCACCTACTTCTCGCCCGAGTGCCTCGAGGCCCAGGCCGACCTGGGCATGCAAGGATTCTGGATGGGGTACTTCGCCGCCCGGGCCGCGCCGCTGGGTCCGGTGGGCCCGGCCGTGGTCGAAGCCACGTTCGTCAACTTCCACCCCGATCGGGTGCGGCGAGCGCTGCCCGACGCGTGGCGGCATGCATCGCCGGACGAGGTCGTCCGGGCCCGGCAGGATGCCGCCGCTTCCGTGCTCCGCCGACTGCTCCCCGGGGGGCGGGCCGAACGCCTCGCCGACGCCGTCGCTGCGCTCCTCGACGGGGCGATCGCCGCCGGCGCCAGCGCCGCTCGCCCGCTGTTCGCGGCCAACCGCGCCGTGGCGACTCCCGACGATCCGGTCGCGGCCTTGTGGCAGTCGGCGACGACGCTGCGCGAGCACCGCGGCGACGGGCACGTGGCGCTCATCGCCGGCGCGGGTCTCGACGGCTGCGAAGTGCTCGTGCTGTTCGCCGCCGACACCTCCACCGACGCGGGGCTGTTCCAGCAGAGTCGCGGCTGGAGCGGCGACGAGTGGGCCGCGGCGGTCGACCGACTCCGCGGTCGGGGCTTGCTCGACCGCGACGGGGCGGTGTCGGCCGTCGGACGGGCGCTGCGGGAGACCATCGAGACCCGCACCGACGAGCTCGCGATCGCGCCCTACGCCCACCTCGCTTCGGAGACGGCCGAAGGGCTGATCGAGCTCCTGACGCCGGCCGCCACGACCATCGCCGGCAGCGGCGAGATCAGCTTCCCCAACCCGATGGGCCTGCCGCGGGTCGACGCGGCCGACTGATCGACCATCATCGGCCCATGCCCTCGTGCCTGTTCTGTCGGATCGTCGCCGACGACGAGGCGGCCCACGTCGCCTTCGACGACGACCTCGCGCTCGGCTTCCTCGACATCCGACCGCTGTTCGCCGGTCACGTGCTGCTGGTGCCCAAGGTGCATGTCGAGACGCTCTCCGATCTCCCGGTCGATCTCGTCGGGCCGTTGTTCGAACGGGCGCAGGGCCTGGCGACCGCGATGGAGGAGGCGCTCGGCTCGCAGGGCAGCTTCGTGGCCATGAACAATCGCGTCAGCCAGAGCGTGCCCCACCTGCACGTCCACGTCGTGCCCCGGACGAAGGGCGACGGGCTGCGCGGGTTCTTCTGGCCCCGTACGAGTTACGACAGTGACGAGCACGCCGCCGAGATCGCCCGCGCCATCCGCACGGTCGTGCAACCCGGCGCCTAGATGGTCAGGGTTCGAAGCGCACGCTCAGTCGGCCATCGGTGACGGTGATGGTGGCCGGGATGCCGAGCAGATCGAGCGCGTCTCCCGACCAGTCCGGACTGGTCACCGACACCACCGCGCCCTTGTGCTCGCCGGCGATGACGGCGAGCTCGACCTCGACACCGCCGCCCTCGGCTTCGTCGGCGTCGAACACCAGCGCGTCGTAGGTCCCGTCGTCGAGCACGGACGTGGACCCTACGCCGATGCCAGACTCGGTCCATGACCGTCACTGTCGTCACTGGAGCCAACTCGGGCATCGGCCGGGCCACCGCCGTCCACCTCGCCGCCGCCGGCCACACCGTCTACGGCGCGATGCGAGATCTGGGCAAGGGCGACAAGCTCGCCCAGAAGGCCGCGGCCGCCGGCTGCCACGTCCACCCGATCTCGATCGACGTCAGCGACGACGCCTCGGTGCAGGCCGGCTTCGCCGAGGTCATCGATCGCGAGGGCACGGTCGACGTGCTCGTGAACAACGCGGGCATCGGCATGAACGCCGTCGTCGAGGAGGTCGACATCGACGAGGCGAAGATGGTCTTCGACGTCAACTACTTCGGCATCGTCCGCTGCAGCCAGGCCGTCCTGCCCACCATGCGGGCGCAACGCTCCGGCACCATCGTCAACATCTCGTCGGTCGCGGGCCGTGTGGCCGCCATCGCGCAGGCGATCTACGCCTCGTCGAAGTGGGCGGTCGAGTGCCTCAGCGAGAACATGGCCCAGGAGCTGGCGCCGTGGGACATCAAGGTCCGCATCGTCGAGCCCGGCGTGACCCGCACCGCGCTGCTCGCCAAGCACACCGACCTCCGCGAGACCTCGGAGTACGCCGACGCGTACCGGCGTATGTTCGCCTTCTACCTGGCCGGCATCGAGGCGGGTGTACCCGCCGACGCCGTGGCCGAGGTCATCGCCTCGGCCATCGACGACGACACCGACCGCCTCCGCTACATCTGTGCCTACGGCGGCCAGGAGCTCGTCGACGGTCGGGCCGGTCTCGACGACACCGGTTGGATCGACCTCGGGCGGGCGTCGTCCGACGACGACTACTTCGCCGGCTTCGAGGCCGCGTTCGGCCTCGACCTGCGTCCCGAGGACACTGCATGACCCTCCGGGGTCGCCTCCTGGTGGCCGAGCCGACGCTCGTCGACCCGAACTTCCACCGCACGGTGGTGTATCTCATCGAGCACGGCGACGACGGTGCCCTCGGCGTGGTGCTCAACCGTCCCAGCGAGACGCCGGTGGGCGAGGTCGTGCCGGCGTGGGCGCCTTACGTGTGCGACCCGCCGGTCGTGCACGTCGGCGGGCCGGTCACCCCCGAGGGAGCCGTCTGCCTCGCCCGCTGTCCCGGTCCGGTGGACTCGCCGCTGTGGCAGCCGCTGAGCGGCGAGGTCGGTGTGCTCGACCTCAACGGCGACCCCGTCGACGCGCCGGCCGGGGTGACCGGTCTGCGCATCTTCGCCGGCTACTCGGGCTGGACCGCGGGCCAGCTCGAAGCCGAGCTCGAGATGGACGGGTGGTTCGTGGTCGACGCCGTCGACGACGACGCGTCCGACGCGGCCCCCACGACGTTGTGGCGTCGCGTGCTCGCCCGCCAGCCCAACTCCTTGCGTCGCTTCGCCGCCTTCCCCGAGGACCTCTCGGTCAACTGACCGGCGCGGGGCGCATCGTGATCCGCACCGTTCGCAGGTCGGTGCCGAGCGATCGCACCAGACGGGAATGGACCGGTCGGCCCCACGTCGCCAGCCGGGCGATGGCATCGTCGTCGTCGAGGACCTCGGCCGTCGCGTCACGCCATCGGAGGCGACGACGGACCCGCAACGCGCAGCCGGCCTCGAGGTTGCGGACCCAGCCGGCGTGGTGCCCGTGCTCGGCGATCACCCAGAGCACGCCGTCGTTCTCGTGGCACCCGACGACCGTGCGCCGCCGGCGTCCCGAGGTCCGGCCGGTCGTCTCGAGCAGCGCGTGGCCCCGCACCATGCCGAGCCACACCATCGGCCGCATCTGCGGATTGAGGAACCAACGCTGCAGCGCCAACACGCGCCGGCGCTTGCGGCCGGCGTCGTCGGACGTCGAGGTGGTCTCGGCTCGCACGGTCATCGGTGGTCCTCACCTCGTCGCCCATCACTACGCTTGTAGTGATTCAGTATCACTACAGTTGTGGTGATGGTCAAGCCTGACGCCACCGGCACCAGAGATCGTCTCGTCGATGCCGCGCTCCAGTTGGTTGCCGCCCACGGCTTCGACGGCGTCAGCGTCGGCGACATCGAAGCGGGCGCCGGCCTCGCCCCGCGCAGCGGTGCGCTGTACAAGTACTTCGACTCGAAGCTGGCGGTGCTCGAGGCGGGCCTCGAACGACACCTCGCGTCGATCGCGGACTTCGAGCTCGACCTCGAGGGGTCGCCGCTCGACGACGTCGGTGAGGTCGAGGGCGTGGCCCGGTCGCTGCTGGACGAGCTCGACCGCGAGCGCACGATCACCCACGTCATCGAGCGCGAGGGCGATCGACTGCCCGATCTGCGCGATCGGATGCGGGCCGGGGTCTCCGACCGTGGCTACCGGATGGCCGCCATGTTCGTCGAGCGTTGGACGTCGTCGCGTGGCCTCGAGTCATCGGACACCGACGCGCTGGCCGTGCTGCTGATCGGAGGCATGATCAACCTGCGTCGTTCCACCTGGACCTTCGGGGCGCCGCCGCTCGACGTCGACGACGAGCGCATCATCTCGGCCTTCGTCGAGATCAGCGAATCGCTTCTGCGTCGAGGATGAGACTCCATGACGCCAAGCCGTGATCGCACCACTCGTCGGGCGCGACCAAGCACTCGTCGGGACACCGGCACACCCCATCGGCGAGCCATTCGGCGAGCGTGTCCTCATCGGGTGGTGCCCAGCCGCTGTTGACCTCGAACCAGGCGTGGGCGTTGCGGATGGCGACTTCGGGTGTCACAGCCGGTCGATGAGCTTGAAGCCCTCGCCGTGGGTGCAGCCGCCGAGCTCGCCCCACTGGGCAAGTCGGCCACGGATGCGGTCGCTGAACCCAGCCCACTGGGTCTCGGCCGTGGGGTCGTCGGGGTCGACGCCCATGGTCGAGCGGAACTGTGAGGTGTGGGCTCGCAGCGCAGCGAGCTTGCGGTCGACGTGGTCGGTGACGTCTTCGACGTGGTCGGGCTCGTCGGCCTCCCACAGGAGCAGCGCATCGGGTCGGTGGTGGTCGAGCTCCTGCTCGGGGAAGAACAGCGGGTCGCGAGCCGCGACGATGCCCTCGACCGCGAGGTGGCCGGCGTGGCGATGGTCGGGGTGGAGTCGGTAGCGCTTCCACGGGTCGTGGCCGAGCACGACGACGGGCTGGAGCCTGCGGATCCAGTAGGCCACCTGCCAGCGCTGGCGCATCGCCGAGTCGAGCTCGCCGTCGGGCCAGGCGAGGAACACGACCTCGCCGGTGGCGCCGAGCTCCTTGGCTGCGGCTCGCTGCTCGACCTGGCGGGTGGCGACCAGCTCGGCGGGGTCCTGCGTCGGGTCCCACGTGCCCTTCGAACCATCGGTGCACACGAGGTGATGGACCACGCAGCCGGCGGCAGCCCACTTGGCGAGCGTGCCACCGCAGCCGAACTCGACGTCGTCGGGATGGGCGCCGATGGCCAGAGTAGACGCCGGCACGGGGAGGTCGCGGCCGACGTGGGCCGCACGATCGGGCGGGGCGGGCGTGGGGAGGTCGGGGATGCTCATGGTCCGGTGCTCGGGGTCGAGGAGTTCAGGGTCGGGCGGGGAGGGTCAGGTCGACGGGGAGGTCGACGTCCCAGCCGAGACGCGAGTCGTTGACGATGCGCAGCGGCAGGGCGAGCCGCTCGGCCTCGGTCCGGTGGGCGGCGAAGGACCCTTGGCCGTAGGCGAAGCGGAAGCCGGCGCCGGTGGGGACGGCGATGACGTTGGTGCCGTCGAGACGTCGGTCGGGGACGATCGTGACGCCGGGGGTCGCACTGACCCACTCGAGGCTGATCGCCAGCGGGAGATCGGAGTGGGCCACGATGGCGGTGTCGACGCCTTCGTCGGCGAGCTGGGCCACGCCCGCTTGGACCGCGCCGTTCAGCCCGAGCCCCGGTGTCCAGATCACGCGAGCTCCCTCGTCGTGCGCCCACGCGCGGACGACCTCGCTGTCGCACACGATGCACACCGGCAGGGGAGCAGCCGCCCGGACGACGACGGTGGCCATCTCGCGCGCCAGCTCACGTCGCTCGCCCGGGTCGAGCTCGGGGGCGAGCCGGACCTTGGCCAGGGAGAAGTCCTTCACGGGGACGACGACGGTGACGGTGCCCGGCATGTGCGTCGCAGTGTACGGACGATCGGTCGCCGTGACCCTCGTCGTCCACGGGGTGCCTCACTAGGGTGCCCGGCATGTCGTCGATCTGTGTCGCAGTTCTCGGTGGTGGTTCCTGGGGGACCACCGTGGCGCACCTGTGTGCGCACAACGCACCCACGATGTTGTGGGCACGGGACGAGGAGACCGTCCAACAGATCAACGAAGCCAACGCGAACCATCGCTACCTGTCCGGCTTCGAGCTCCACAACGACCTCACGGCCAGCACCGACCTCGAGGAGGTCATCGTCCGCGCCGACCTGCTCGTGGTGGGCGTGCCGTCGCATGCGTTCCGTGAGACGCTCCGCGCCGCCGAGCCGTACGTCCGGCCGTGGATCCCCATCGTCAGCCTGACCAAGGGCTTCGAGCTCGACACCGGGATGCGGATGACCGAGCTCATCCACGACGAGCTCCCCGGGCATCCGGTCGGTGTCCTCACCGGCCCGAACCTCGCGAAGGAGATCCTCGCCGGTGCCGCTGCCGCATCGGTGGTCGCGATGCACGACTATGCCGTCGCTCGCTCGTTGCAGGAGGTCTTCGCCACCAACCTGTTCCGCGTCTACACGAACCACGACCTGATCGGCTGCGAGCTGGGTGGCGCGCTCAAGAACGTCGTCGCCATCGCCGCCGGCATGGCCGACGGCCTCGGCGCCGGCGACAACACGCGGGCCGCGGTCATCACCCGCGGCCTCGCCGAGATGGGGCGGCTCGGCGTCGCGCTCGGCGGCGAGCCGATGACGTTCGCCGGGCTCACCGGAATGGGTGACCTCATCGCCACCTGCATCTCGCCGCAGTCGCGCAACCGCACTGTCGGCCAGCGGCTCGGCGAGGGGCTGACCATCGACGAGGTCATCGCCGAGATGAACCAGGTGGCCGAGGGCGTGAAGAGCTGTCGCATCGTGCAGGCGAAGGGTCGTGAGCTCGGCGTCGAGACGCCGATCGCCGACCAGGTGGTCAACGTGTGCCACGAGGGCGCCACCGCCGCCGACGCCTACGCAGGGCTCCTGAGCCGTTCGTCCCGAGACGAGATGCAGGGCTTCGACGACCAGTGAGCAGCCTGCGACCGACGAGCGACCAGCGATGAGCATCAAGGCATGGGCGGTGCGCCGGCTTCTCGGCCGCCTCCGCATCGACGACGACACGGTTCGTCACCTCTCCACATTCCAGCGCCTCGGCGAGCACTTCGAGATCCAAGCGCCCGGCGAGATGCTCCCGATCGGTGCGCGCACGGTGTTCCGCGCGCTCCGCACACGCGCCGCGAGCCAGATCGGCGACGACTGGGTGTGGCCGTACTGGCTCCGCCGCCAGATCGACCCGGGCTCGCCGGCGTTCGTTCCCCGAGGGCACCTGCCCTTCCTCACCAACGTCACCGGCCGCAACTGGACGATGATCGGCAACCTGGGTTCGGCCCGCGAGGCCGTCGTCGACCCGCGCGGCCTCGTCTGTCCCTGGATCGACGGGTGGTCCCTCGACTGGTGGGTCGGCGCCGAGGACAAGTGGCACGTCCCCGCGACCAGCGCCAACGTGCGCCAGACGCTGCTCGGCGACAGCCCGGTCATCGAGACCCGCATGCGGGTTCCCGGCGGCGACATCATCCACCGGGCGTTCGTGGTCCGGGCCACCGCGGCCGACGGCGGCGGCGAGCAGGTCGTGGTCGAGATCGAGAACGACTCGGCCGTCCCCGTGGCGTTGGCATTGGGCGTCCGGCCCTACGACGTGGAAGGCCTCTCGGTCATCGAGCGCATCGGGCTCCACGGCACGACCGTCACGGTCGACGGCCGCGTTGCGATGCTCCTGCCACGCGAGCCCAACCAGGTGGCGGGGTCGACCTTCCACGACGGCGACAGCGCGGCCACCGTCTTCGCCGGCGAAGCCGGTACGACGTTCCCCGATGGGCTCCGGTGCGACGCGGGCATGGCGCAAGCGGCCTTCGTCTACGCGCTCACCCATCACGCCACGCTGCGCGTGGTGCTGCCGCTCGCGCCCGAGGCGCGCACCCGTCGCTCGGGCCTCACCCGGCGCCGCGTCAGCCGTGCTCCCGGCTACCCGAACGCGATCCCCACCGCCGACCAGGTCGTCAACGGCTGGAAGACGCAGACCGATCGGGGCATGCGCCTCGTGCTGCCCGACGAGCGGCTCCAGTCGGCGGTCGACGCCAACCGCCGGTATCTGCTGCTGTTCCACGACGGCGCGGACATCACCCCCGGGCCGCGCACGTACCACCGCTTCTGGTTCCGCGACGCCGCCTACCTGCTCGGCGCGCTCGACAAGTACGGCTTCCATGCCGAGGCCCGCGAGGTGCTCGCCAGCTACCCCGATCGCCAGCACAACGACGGCTTCTTCTTCTCGCAGCGACTCGAGTGGGATGCCAACGGCGCGGCACTCTGGGCCCTCGCGCATCATGTCGACCTCACCCGGGACCAGGACCTCCTGGCGGAGATGGTCCCCTCCATCGCCGGCGGCGTGCAGTGGATCGAGAAGAAGCGCCGATCACGGCGGCGGCAGGACCCGGCGCTGAAGGGCCTGTTCCCCCCGGGCATCTCCGCAGAGCACCTCGGCCCGCACGACTACTTCTACTGGGACGACTTCTGGGGTCTGGCCGGCCTCCGCGACGGCGGGCGACTGCTGCGCATGGCCGGCGAGGACGAGGCCGCCGACGGGGCCGAACGCTTCCTCGCCGCGATGACCGAAGACGTCCGGTCGTCGATGGCCATCACCGCCGAGCGCCTCGGTTCGTTGGCGGTGCCAGCAGGTCCGCGCCGCCGCCTCGATCCGGCCGTCATCGGCTCACTCGCTGCCGTGTGGCCGCTCGACCTCCTCCCGGCCGACGACCCGGCGATGGCCGCCACCGCCGAGCTGATCCGCGACCGCTACTGCATCGACGACGCCTTCTTCCAGGGCATCAGCCACACCGGGTTCGGCACGTACCTCACGCTGCAGCTCGGCTTCGCCGAGCTGCTGGCCGGCGATCGTCGCGCGCTCGACCGGCTCGACTGGTTGCTCGCCAACGCCACGTCCACGTGGACCTGGCCCGAGGCGATCCATCCCCGGGTGGCCGGTGGTTGCATGGGCGACGGTCATCACGGATGGGCGGCCGCCGAGCTGCTCTCGTTCGTGCGCACGATGCTGGTCCGCGAGACCAACGACGGGCTCGCGCTGCTGTCGATGATCCCCACCAGCTGGTACGGCCAGGGCATCGAGGTCCACGATGCGCCCACCCGCTTCGGCACGCTGTCGTTCGCGCTGCGCTGGCACGGCGAGCGTCCGGCGCTGCTGTGGGAGCTCGAGCCCCACGACCCCGATGTCGCGGTCGCCATCACCACGCCAGGGCTCGACCCCGGCTTCCGTTCGCTCGACGCCCGCGGCGACGCGCTCCTCGCCGAGCCGGCCGACGCGCCCGAACGGGCCGTCGTGCCCGGCCCCGACGAGGGGATCTCGTTCGGCTAGGCGATGACGATGTCGTCGAGGCCTTCCTCGTCGGGCGGGTACTGCATGTCGAGGCCCTTCATGGTGTCGACGAGGATCGAGGCCACGGCCAGGTTCCGGTACCACTTGCGATCGGCGGGGATGACGTACCACGGCGCATGGTCGGTCGAGGTCTCCGCGATGGCCTGTTCGTACACGCGCTGGTAGTCGTCCCAGCGCTTGCGTTCCTCGAGGTCGCCCTTCGAGAACTTCCAACGCTTGTCGGGTTCGTCGAGCCGGGCCTGGAGGCGCTCGCGCTGCTCCTCCTTGGAGATGTGCAGGAAGATCTTCACCATCGTGGTGCCCTCATCGGCGAGCATCTGCTCGAAGTCGCGGATGTGGCCGAAGCGCTTCTCGGCCTGGTCGTCGCTCACCCATCCGTGCACGCGCACCACCAGCACGTCTTCGTAGTGGCTGCGGTTGAACACGACGAGCTGTCCGTCCTGCGGGACCTTGGCGTGGACGCGCCACAGGTAGTCGTGGGCCAGCTCGATGTCGGTGGGCTTCTTGAACGACCGCATGTGGACGCCGATGGGGTCGACCTCGTGGAACACGTGGCGGATGGTGCCGTCCTTGCCACCGCAGTCCATCGCCTGCAGCACGACCAGGAGTCGGTGCTTGCCCTCGGCGTAGAGCAGGTCCTGGAGCTGGGCGAGCTCCTCGCGGATCTCCTGGAAGACGGGGAGCGACGCGTCCTTGTCGCCGTCGAACATCGGGGTCGCACGCGTGTCGATCTTCGAGAGGTCGACCTTGCTGCCGGGCTTGATGCGATGGGGATCCACGGGCGGAATCTAGGAGACGCGAGAATCGGCGATGTGTGTGACTCGTTGTGTGCTCTCCCCGCCGCCAGTGCCGACGGTGTCGCGGTGTTCGCCAAGAACAGCGACCGTCCGCCGACCGAGGCGCAGGATCTCGAGTGGCATCCGGCCCGCCGCGACGACGGGTCGGTCCGCACCACCTACCTCGAGATCGAGGGTGGGGGAGCGGACACGGTCGGGGTGCTCGGATCGCGCCCACGGTGGATGTGGGGCTTCGAGCACGGGGTGAACGAGGCCGGCCTCGCCGTGGGCAACGAGGCCGTCTACACCACGCTCGATCCGCGGCCGTTCCCACCAGCGCTCGTCGGCATGGACCTCGTCCGACTGGCGCTCGAGCGCGCCCTCGACGCCGCTGCGGGCGTCGAGGTCATCACCGGGCTCATCGAACGGTACGGGCAGGGCGGCGCCGGGCACGATGGCGGCGAGCGCCCCTACTGGTCGTCGTTCCTGCTCACGGATCCGCATCGGGCGTACGTCGTGGAGACGAGCGGCAACGAGATCGCCGTGGACGAGGTCCACGGCCGGCGGGCGATCTCCAACCGCACGTCGATCCCGTGGTTCGACGAGAGGGTGGGGATCCGCAACGATCTCGTGGCCGTCTTGGTCGATCCTCGGCTCGACGCCTCCACGCGCGTGCTCGACGAGCCGGCGAGCGTCGACCGGATGAAGGAGCACCTCCGCGGCCATGCCGGCGGCGACGATGGCTGGACGATCTGCATGCATGCCGAGAACGAGGCGACGACCGCGGGCATCGTCGTCGCCCTGCCGGAACGCGGGCCGCGGGTCGCGCACGTCGTGATCGGCCAGCCGTGCCGATCGTTGTTCGTGCCCATGGTCGTGGGCGAGCCGCTCGGCGACGTGCCGGCGTGGGAGCGGTTCGCCGCGCTGGGTGCAGCCGGGGTCGACGAGCGCCGGGCGCTCGAGCGGGTGCTGGCGGCCGAGGTGTCGACCGGCTGTGGGTGGAACGAGTCGGTCTGGCCCCGAGTCGACGCGGTGCTCAGCTGACGACGGCAGCCACTATGGCGGCCAGCGCGAGGCCGACGGTGGCCTGGTTGCGGTGACGTCGCACGAAGCGGTCGTTGCGGCCGCCGACCGAGAGGAACGACCACCGGGACATCAGGCTGCCGGCCGAGCCCAACGACATCACACTGCCCGCGGAGCCGATCGACAAGATGCTGCCGGCGCTGGCGAACGAGAGGATGCTGCCCGCGGAACCGACCGAGAGGATGCTGCCGACCGAGCCGGCCGACAGGAGGCTCTTCGAGCTGAACGCGCTGAGCTCGGAGCTGCGCGACCGGATCGACAGCACCGAGTCGACCGAGTCGAGGGTGGCGAGCAACCGCCGGGCGCGGGCGGCGGGATCCGGTTCGGTCATCGGCCCGACGGTAGCGTCGCGGTCGATGACCCCGTCGACCACCCGTGCGCGATCCGGACCGCAGGCCACGACGCTGCGTCCGAGCCTGAAGCGCAAGGCGCCGGGGACCCGTCACGAGCGGACCCTCTGGGAGGCCGGGAACGACATCGTCGTCGGCATCGACGAGGTCGGTCGGGGGGCGTGGGCCGGTCCGCTCACGCTGGGTGCGGTCGTCATCCCCAAGGACAAGCGGCTCACCAAGGTCCGCGACTCCAAGATGCTGAAGTCGGCCGAACGTGAGGTCATGTTCGACCGGATCGTCGATTGGGCAGCAGCGTGGTCGGTGGGCCATGCCAGCCCTTCGGAGTGCGACGATCTCGGCATGTCGGCGGCACAGAAGCTGGCCGCTCGGCGAGCCCTCGAGAGCCTGGGTGTCGTCCCCGATCACGTGCTCCTCGACGGCAACTGGGACTTCGTCGGCGGCGGCATCGTCACCAAGATCGTGAAGGGCGACGCCAACTGCCTGTCGATCGCGGCCGCGTCGATCGTCGCCAAGGTCACGCGCGATCGCATGATGCGAGAGTGCGCCGACGAGCACCCGTGGTTCAGCTTCGAGACCAACAAGGGCTACCCGTGCCCCCGTCACAAGACGGCGCTCGCCGGCGTGGGTCCTTCGGCCATCCACCGCCGCAGCTGGGTCTTCATGGACAACCTCCCGTGGCCCGGTGCCGTCCGCTCGGTGCCGGTGCATCTCCGCTCCGACGAGAACCAAGGGACGCTGTTCGCATGACCGACGCCGCAGACGCCGGGCCCGACGGCCATCTCGTGCACGTGCTCCGCGAGGTGGAGACCGCGCGGCTCCAGCCGGACGACTGGTCGGCGGTCGATGCCATGCTGGCGCGCATCGAGGCCGGCGACGGTGGTGTCGACGAGCTGACGACCTACCTCTTCGAGGCCAAGGTCCGCACGCGCTTCAGCGGCCAACGTGCCAGCGCCAGCCTCCCGCCCACCAAGCAGACCTCGGTCCTTCCGCTCGTCGGTCTGGTCTGCGGCGGGATGCTCGTCGGTGTCGGCGCGCTGCTCGGCGGCGGCATCATCCTGGTCGGCATCGCGGCGCTCGGGTTGTTCGTCTTCGGCATCGCGTTCGCGGGTTCACGGGTCGCGCACCGAGATCCCGGCGGTCGTGACGTGGCCGGTCACGAATCTGTCGTCGATCCGGTGCCCATGCCGCCGCCCGTGCGCCAGCGGGTCGAGCGACTCGCCGGCTGAGCGCTCAGCGGTCGTTCGAGAAGTAGCGCCCGGGTGAGGTGCCGAGTTCGGCGCGGAACATCGCGCCGAAGGCGCTCTGGGTGGCGTACCCCGCGTCTACCGCCACCCGTCCGACCGGCACGCCGGCCGCGAGCTGCTCGAGCGCGAGCAGGACGCGGAGCCGACGGCGCCACTCGCCAACGGAGAGCCCGGTGGCGGCGCGGAAGTCGCGCTCGATGGTGCGACGCGAGGCGTTGGCGGCGTGGGCCAGCTCGTCGATCGACCGGTCGGTGCCTGGGTCGGCGCGCAGCGCCCGGGCCACGGTTGCCGCCGGCTCGGCCCGCACCGCGGGGAGGTCGACCGGCGCAACGTCGAGCGCCCGCACCTGCTCTCGGAGGACCGTCAGCCACGCCCGGCCGACGTGATCGATCACCACGGGTGCGATCCGGACGAGGTGCGCGACCGTTTCTCGGGTGAGTGGCGTCATCTCGACCACCGCGATGCGGTCGTCGAGGAGGGGCTCACGCTCGGGCAGGTAGAGCGTGCGCATGTCCGCCCGCTGCACGACGTCGGCGCGGTGGGTCACGCCGGCCGCGATCCACAGGCCGCGATCCGACGGCAGCGTCCAGGAGCCCTCGTCGGTCTCGATGCGAACGACGCCGGTGCGGGCGTGGACGAACTGGTGCCACCGCGGATCCTGGGGGAACCGGACCGGCCCGGGTCCGTGGGCGACGGCGTAGGACCGGATCAGTCGTCCCTCGTCTTGTCGCATGACGAACAATCTACGTCGGAGTGTCGACAGACGCAGGGTGGCCGTGCGTCGTACGTTCCGTGCATGTCCAACCCATTGATCCGTCACTTCGCCATCAACGCCGACGACGTCGACCGCGCCCATGCGTTCTACGAGTCCACCTTCGGATGGACCTTCGAGGCATGGGGCCCGCCGGGCTTCTACAAGGTGTCCGACGACGGGCCGGTGATCGGTGCGTTGCAGCAGCGGCGGGCCCTGGTCGACACGCCGGCGCAGGGATTCGAGTGCACGGTCGCGGTCGACGACGTCGCCGCCACCATCGCAGCCGCCACGGCGGCCGGTGGTCGCGTCGTGATGGAGCCGACCGTCATCGACGGTGTGGGCGAGCTGTGCTTCCTCGAGGACACCGAGGGCCACGTCGTGGGGGCGATGAAGTACGTCGACTGAGACCGAGCGTGCGTGGTGCCGGTGCGGATGACACGATGCAGGAACCGCCGACCAAAGGACCGTTCCATGTCCGGTGACGCCGCGATGCGCGCCTATGCCGCCACCCTGCCCGTGCCCGAGTTCGAGCGCACAGCGTTCACCCCGCTGCGCAAGCCGCTTTCGCAGGCCCGGGTCGCCATCGTCACGTCGGCGGCCCTGCACCGTCCCGACCAGGATCGCTACTCCCAGGGCGACACCGGCTTCCGAGCGCTCGACCGTGCCGACCGTGAGCTGGTGCTGGGGCATTGGAGTCCCAACTTCGACCACACCGGGTTCCAGCTCGACCTCAACGTCGTCTACCCCATCGATCGGCTCGAGGAGCTGGCTGCCGACGGTGTCATCGGCAGTGTGGCGCCCCGGCACTTCGCGTTCGCCGGCAACCAGCCCGACACGGTCAGCGAGATCCGCCTCGACACCGGGCCGGCGTGCGCCGCCGAGCTCGCCGCCGACGCCGTCGACGTGGTGCTGCTCACCCCGGTCTGACCGCTCTGCACGCGTACCGTGAGTACGCTCGCCCACGTCTTCGAAGCGGCCGGGATCTCCACGGTCGTCTTCGCATCGATGCTCGAGGTCGCCGAGAAGATGTCGCCGCCTCGGGTGCTGTACTGCGAGTTCCCCCTCGGTCGCCCGCTGGGCAAGCCCGGCGACGCGGCCTTCCAGCGCGAGGTCGTCCAGCGGGGTCTCGCACTGCTCGACGCCACCGAGCCCGTGCTGGAGACCCACCCCGAGGTCATCGAGTCCGACGAGACGCCGATGGCCTGCGCCATCCCGCCGCGTTTCGACCCGGACCTTCCGCCCGCGGTCGACGAGGCGCAAGGTCTGCGGGCTGCCTACGAGCGTGCGGTGGCCAAACGCGGGGCCACCGACGTCGGTCGAGCAATCGACGTCGACACCGTGCCGGCGGCGCTCGCCGCACTGCACCAGTGGGCCAACGGCGAATCGTTCAAGGAGGTCGCGCTGCCCGGCAAGAACCCGGTCGCGGTCGTCCACGACATCCGCGCGTACTACGAGGAAGCGGGGCTCGAGCTCGTCGACGGCCCGACGCCCGGAGGCCGCGCGGCCGAGGCGTGGTTCTACGAGGCGACCGAGGCCGGCAAGACGGTGATGGCGGCTCGGGCCGCGCTCAAGGACCAGGAGGCGCCGTTCCCGTTCTGGTTCTACATGGCTCCGGCGCATCGCTGATCGGACCCGGTTGCGTGGCCTGCAGAAGTATGTGAGAGTTCAAGTCGCAATTCATTCGGTACACGCACATCGGGGGAGCACATGACGAGGCCGTCGCGGTTCGAAGGCACGATCGGGAAGACCATCGCCGACTCCGAGGCGTGGTTCGACGAGCCCCCGCATCCCGGTGACGACGCGCCCAACGTCGTCGTCGTGCTGCTCGACGACACCGGCTTCGCCCAGTTCGGCTGCTTCGGGTCCGACATCGACACGCCCAACGTGGACGCGCTCGCGTCCGGTGGGCTGCAGTTCACCAACTTCCACGTGACGCCGCTGTGCTCGCCGACGCGGGCCTCGCTGCTCACGGGTCGTTCGCAGCACGCCGTGGGCATGCGGGCGGTGTCGAACTTCCGCACCGGCTTCCCCAACCAGCTCGGGCACATCTCGAACCACGCCGCCACCGTGGCCGAGGTCCTCCGCGAGGAGGGCTATGCCACGTTCTGCGTCGGCAAGTGGCACCTGGCGCCCATGGAGCAGTGCTCGGCTGCGGGCCCGTTCGACCAGTGGCCACTGGCCCGTGGCTTCGATCGCTTCTACGGGTTCCTCGAAGGCGAGACCGACCAGTTCCACCCCGAGCTGGTCGCCGACAACCACCCGATCGAGCCGCCAGCCGGTCCGGAGGACGGCTACCACGTCAGCGAGGACCTCGTCGATCAGCTGCTACGGATGATCTCCGACAGCAAGGGCGTCCGTCCCGACAAGCCGTTCTTCGCCTACGTGCCCTTCGGCGCGACCCATGCACCGCACCAGGCGCCGCCCGAGTACCTCGCCAAGTACCGCGGTGCGTTCGACGAGGGCTGGGACGTCGTGCGCCAGCGTTGGTTCGAGCGCCAGCTCGAGCTCGGCGTCATCCCCGAGGGCACCCAGCTCGCACCGCGGAATCCGGGTGTCGACGCCTGGGACGACCTGCCCGAGAACCAGCGGAAGCTCAACGCCCGTCTGCAGGAGGCGTTCGCTGCATTCCTCGACCACACCGACGACCAGATCGGTCGCCTGGTCGACGGCCTGCGCGACATGGGTCAGCTCGACAACACGATCCTGGTGGTCCTGGCGGACAACGGCGCCTCGCAGGAGGGTGGACCGTTCGGCGTCATGCACGAGATGAAGTTCTTCAACGGCATCTTCGAGACCGCCGACACCGCCATCGACCGCATCGACGACATCGGCGGCCCACACAGCCACACCAACTACCCGTGGGGCTGGGCCCAGACCGGCAACTCGCCGTTCAAGTGGTACAAGCAGAACACCCACGAGGGCGGCGTGCACGTGCCGCTGGTCGTCCACTGGCCGGCAGGCATCGACGAGGCGCAGCGCGGCACCAAGCGCAACCAGTTCACCTATGTCGCCGACATCGTGCCCACCATCTACTCGCTCCTCGGCGTGACACCGCCGGACACCTACCGCGGCATCGACCAGCTCCCGGTCACGGGGCACCCGTTCGACCACGTCTTCGCGGACCCTGACGCTCCGGCCAGCAACACCCTGCAGTACTTCGAGATGGGCGGCAGCCGTGCGCTGGTCTCCGGTTCGTGGAAGGCGGTGCAGAAGCACACCGCAGGCGCCGACTACGACGCCGAGACCTGGGAGCTCTACGACCTGTCGGTCGATCCGTCCGAGTGCAACGACCTCGCCGAGACCGATCCGGGCAAGCTCGCCGAGCTCATCCAGCTCTGGTGGGACGAGGCCGACCGTCACGGCGTCCTCCCGCTCGACGACCGGATGATCGAGCTGTTCGGCGCACGCTTCCGGGAGCACTCGCCGCATCCGCCGAGCAAGCGCTACGTCTACCGGCCACCGATGTCGCCGCTCCCCGGTCAGGCGTCGGCGGCCATCGGTGGACGGAGCTTCGACCTGAACGCTCGCGTCACCCGATCCAACGGTGACGAGGGCGTCCTCTTCGCCACCGGTACCGAGAACTCGGGCATCTCGGTGTTCGTGCAGGACGACCGTCTCGTCGTCGACTACAACGCGTTCGACGACCACACGATCGTCGAGTCCGACATCCCCGTGCCCGAGGGCGAGTGCGTGCTCACCGCACGATTCCGCCGCGGCGAGGGGATGACCGGATCCATCGAGGTCGCCGTCGACGGCGTCGTCGCCGGTCGAGCCGACACGGCGCTCTACATGCGGATGATCTCCTCGGTCGGGCCGAGCATCGCCTACGACCACGGCTCGGCCGTGTCGACCCGCTACGAGGCTCCGTTCGCGTTCACCGGGAAGCTGCACGAGATCGAGATCCAGCTCGTCGCCCGCGCCGCGCCCGGCACCGCCGAAGCCGAAGCTGGCGCCGAGATGTCGCGCCAGTGATCCTCGCCCCCGTCAGGAGAAGGACCTCATGTTGAACGTCACGCTGCTCGGTACGGGCAGCCCGCTGCCCGACCCGCACCGCGCCGGCCCGGCCACGCTCGTCTCCGCCGGAGATGAGCACTACCTGGTCGATGCCGGTCGCGGGGTGCTCATGCGCATGGCCTCGGCCATGGTCGGCGCCGGCAACCTGGCCGCCGTGCTGCTCACCCACCTGCACAGCGACCACATCACCGACCTCAACGACGTCATCACCTCCCGCTGGGTCATGACGTTCGAGCCGACGCCGCTCACCATCGTGGGTCCCGTGGGCACCCAGGAGATCGTCGACCACATCGTGGCGTCGCTCGGGCCCGACATCGGCTACCGCATCGATCACCACGAGGACCTCCAGTCGTACGGGTTCACACCGGTGAACGTCATCGAGGTCTCCGACGGCGAGGTCGACCTCGGGGGCAGGGTGAAGATCACCTGCGCACCCACCGATCACCGGCCGGTCCATCCGACGGTCGGTTTCCGATTCGATCACGAGGGCGCGTCGGTCGTCACCGCAGGGGACACCGTTCCCTGTGAGGGCCTCGACCGCCTCTGCGTGGGAGCCGGAGCGCTCGTGCACACCGTCATCCGGAAGGACCTGATCGAGAACGTGCCCCTGCAGCGGATGAAGGACACGCTCGACTACCACTCGTCCCCCGAGGAGGCGGCACAGACCGCCGCCCGCGGCGGCGTCGGCACGCTGGTGATGACCCACTACGTGCCGGCGTTCCCCTCTGGCGGTGGCGACGATTGGAAGGCGCTCGCCGCCGGGCACTTCGACGGCGCGATCGAGCTGGGTGACGACCTGCACCGTGTCGAGGTCGCACCCTCGAGCTGAGGAGACGAGCGATGGGCGCACGAGATCGGCGCGGCGACCGCCGCGTGGTTGCCACCCGCTGACCCCCCGTCCAGCGCCACCGCAGCTCAGGCGAAGTCGCCTGGACCGACGATGTCGACGGCCATGACCTTGTCGCACGGCAATCCCGCGGCCGTCGCATGGGCTCGAATCGTGGCTTCGCCGTCGGATTCGTAGAGGCAGTACGTGGTCAAACCGGCCTCCGTCTGGCTCGCGTGCGACTGCTTCCACACGATCGTGTCGGCGAACTGCTCGGCGGCGACGCGCTTCGATTCCGATCCTCCTGCGGCCAGCTGCTCAGGAGTCACATGGCCGAAGTTTCGTTCGATGAGGTAGCTCTGCATGACGGGTCCTTCCCCGGGTCCGTTCGATGGAGTCGCCGGACTGCCTCCCAGAGGACGGGAACGGTGCCGACGGATCGAAGGTGCCATGGCGGCGTGCGGAGCCGTCAGTACAGATACTGAACCCGCGGGTCGGACACCATGGGCGTACCGTGAACGCGTGGAACCCGGTGAGATCCAAGTCGACTACTGCCCGGTCAGTCAGTCGATCGACCTGCTGGGTGACCGTTGGACGCTCGGCGTGGTGTTCCACGTGCTGCTCGGTCGAGACGGGTTCAACGATCTCCGCGCCGCAATGCCTCGGATCCCTCCCGCCACGCTCTCGAAGCGACTGAAGCTCCTCGCACGAGCCGGCATCGTCACCCGGACCGAGGCTGCTGGCGGTCGAGTCCGCTACGCGCCGACGTCGGCGGGAATGGAGCTGTACGACGTGATGTACCGGCTCGGGGTCTGGGGCGAGCGATGGATCCGCGAGGTGCTCACCGACGACGCGGTGGATCCGGCCAAGATCATGTGGGACATGCGGAACACGCTCGAGCCCGATCGCATGCCCGAGGACCGAGTCGTGGTGCGCTTCGAGTTCATCGGTGCGCCCGCTGAGAAATCGCACTTCTGGCTGGTGCTGGACCAGGCCGCATCGGACCTGTGCGTGATCGACCCCGGCTACGGCGACGACATCATCGTGCGCGGGAGACCGAGCTCGATCGGTGCGATGTGGATGGGCGACCAGACGATGTCCGAGCTCGTGGACGAGGGGGCCCTCATCGTGTCGGGTCTCCCATCGCTCACCGGGCAGTTGTCCGACTGGATCGGCACCAGCGTCTTCGGCGACGTGGACCGAGCGGCCGACCGACCCGTTCCCTGAAGGCGCGGCGTACTCCGGACCAGTCGCTACGACGTCATGCCTCCGAGGCCGACCAACCCGCGGGCGAGCTCGATCTCGCCCATGTGACGTAGGCCGTGCTGGTAGTGCCAGCACTCGAAGCCGTCGAGCACCGTGATGCCCTGCGGGCCGGCGCAGCGTGCGCTGTAGGTGCTGGCGACCTGGTCGGGGTAGGGCGGGGCGATGAGAACGCGGGTGAACTCGTCGGGGTCGATCTTCTCGAGGTACGCCTCGGTGCGATCGAAGACGGTGCGCTGGTACTCCTTGAACGCCTCGTAGTCGCCGATGCGCTGGTCTTCCATCGTCTGGACCGTCTCCTCCTTGCCGTGGTCGTCGATGGTCATCTGGACGCGTGCCTGCCACTCCCCGTTCCAGATCGGCGGCTCGCCGTTGCTCAGGAACATGAACGTCGAGTCCTGCATGTTCGTGTAGTGGAACAGCGAGAAGGCGATGGGCAACACGCCGGAACGCTCGAAGTGGTTGACGTGCTCGAGGTCCATGGAATCGACGGCTTGGTAGTAGAGCGAGTGCATCGTGCGCATGCGGCGCAGCAGCGAGTCCTGCAGCAGGTTCATCGTGTCGGTGTCGGCCATGCGGCGAGCGTACCGTGAGTTGAAAACTGTTGCTAGTAGTAGTCGCAGAAGTTACGATCCGGTGATGCCGAGCGTCGCCGAGATCCCCGTCGCCCACACGCCTTCCGGTGGCTACGGCGACGAGATGCCGCCGCCGGTCCTCGCCGGGTGCGACGATCCGTTGGTCGATGGTGCACCCGACCTGCGCGGAACGTGGCAGGTCGTGAGTGCCGAGGTCGGCGGCGAGCCCGTGACCGAACACCCCATCATCGGAGGCGTACAGCGCGTCGAGCAGGCCGGCGACCGACTCGTCGTCACCTCCGGCGGCGTGATCCACGACATGCGGTGTGACGGCACGCTGGAGAACGGTGTCCACGACGTGATGGCCAGCGACTTCACCACACATATCGACGTGGCGGCGGCCTACGAAGACGGCGTACACGTCCTGCGAGCCGACGGCGCACACGAGGGCGTCACGGTGACCCGAGCTCGTGACGGCGAGCAGATGGTGTGGGAGTACGCCGGGTTGTTCACCGCGCGCCTCGACCGCCTCGGCGACTGAGCTGAGGATCGCCGGCGACCGCCACGATGGCGGCGTGCGGCCGACTTCCAGCTTCGGACACGCCGGGGCGCCGCTGTCGTTCGACCTCCGTGAAGCCCGCCCGTTGCAGTCGAGCGGAGAACTCGTCGACCGGCCAGTAGAAGGCGGTCAGGACCTTGTGCTCGAAGTCCACGACCTCGTCGCCATCGAAGAACCCGGCGACGATCACGCCACCGGGGAGGACGACGCGCCGAAGCTCGATGAGCACTTCGTCCAGCTCGCTCGGCGGCACGTGGATGAGCGAGTACCAAGCCAGGATGCCGACGGTGGACGCGTCAGGGGGCGGGAGCTGATGCATCGAGCCGAGCTCGAACCGGCCGTCCGGGTGAGCGGCGCGTGCGTGGTCGATGAACTCGGGGACCAGGTCGATGCCGGACGCGTTGACATCCAACGAGCGCAGGTAGGCCGTGAGGTGCCCAGGTCCGCAGCCGACATCGAGTACAGCCCCGGGCTGGATCGACAGGTTCCGAGCGATCAAGGCCAGATCGTCCTCGTGCACGTTTGCTCGGGTGCCGAACAGCTCGATGTACTGCGGCGCGATTGCTCCATACGCCTGTCGGATCCGTTCCACCGTCCGCTTCCGTACTCCTACGGTCGAACGAGCGCCGAGATGCCGGCCACCCACGTCCGCCGGATCCCGCGCTCGGTGCGGCCGTGTGTGGCGTGCAGCAGATCCCAGGATTCGAACGATGTCAGCGCGTCGATGAGATCGGCGACATCTTGTCGTCGGGCCGGGGACAACGCATCCAACTCGGGAGCGAACTGCGAGCGGATCTGGTCGGCGAAGCGCGACCTGGTCTCGGCCAACTTCGCCGCGATGGCGGCGTGGTCGACTGCTCGCGCCCGGGCGAGGCGGGCGACGGGTGCGATCGACCGGTAGAGGGCGAGCCGTGCATCGACGAACGTCCCGATGCGTTCAGCGAGCGATCCTGAGCCGATCGACGGCACCTCGAACAGCGACCCGAAGCGAGCGAAGTGCGCCTCGATCGTCTGCTCCTGGAGGTCGTCGAGACCTTCGAAGTAGCGGAACAACGACGACACCGACACGCCGGCACGACCGGCGATGGACTCGGCGGCGGGGGAGGTCTCGCCCTCGTCGAGCAGGCTGAACAGCGCGTCGATGACGGCCGCTCGGTTCCGGTCACGGCGTGCTCGTCGACCGTCGACTGCGGCCTCTGCTTCGATCGTCACCCGCGCATCGTACCGACTGGCAGGTGTTCTGCGAGTACGCAACGCAGAAGGTATTGACAATTAGACTCTCAATAGGGAGGATTGACCGGTGACCGACTGGATGGATCTCACGCGCCGAGCCGCCCTCGCCTCCCACCGTCTCGTCGGTTGGATCTTCTGGGACCCGAAGGGGGTCGAGAACTACGCCGCGCTCGGCGTGCCCGACGGTCTCGGCTACTACATCGCCACTCGTGGCGCGACCCTCGGCGATGGCGGCAACGCCGCGGTCACCGCAGCGTTCGGATCGATCCACGGCGACTTCGTGGCGATGGCGCTCGACCTGTGCCGGCAGCACACGACGTTCGAGGCCGCGGCAGCGGCCCGGGACGCTGCGGTGGTCGATGGCCTCCGTCAGTACGCACCCGAGGTCTGCGACGGACTGGCCTCGCTCGGCGGACCGATGTGGGATGCGGCCGACTCGCTGCCCATCGCCGGCCGGGTCCTGTTCGGCACGCTCCGCGACTGGCCGCGGTCCGACGACCCGCTTCTGTCAGCGTGGCTGGCGGTGAACTGCATCCGCGAGTGGCGGGGCGACACCCATTGGGCGATCCAGATCGCCGAGGACCTCGACGGCACGATGGCCGGCATCCTCGACGGGGCGTGGCGCAACTACGCCAGCGACTGGTTGCCGCGGAGCCGGGGTGCCGATGACGCGGCGCTGGACGCCGCCATGGCCCGGCTCACCGAACGCGGGCTCGTCACCGACGGCTCGGTGAACGACGCCGGCATCGCCTACCGCCAGGAACTCGAGGACCGTCTCGACCGCATGTGCGCTCCGGCGTGGCAGCACCTCGGCGAGCGTCGGACGGTCGAGTTCCTCGACCTGGTCGAGCCTGTCGGGCCTGCATTGGTCCGCCGTATCGACGAGACCGCCGGACCCAACTGGATGCCAGCCGCCCGCGACCGGGAGCCCCGCCCATGACCGACATCGTCCGCACCCGCACGATCGAGGCCAAGCAGCAAGCGGTCTGGGACGTCCTCGCCGACTTCGGTGCCATCAGCGGCTGGGCCGACAACGTCGACCACTCCTGCATCCTCGACCACGGCGATGATCGAGCCGGGGGAGCGGTTGGTACCACCCGTCGGATCCAGACCGGACGGAACACCGTCGTCGAGCGCATCATCGAGCACGAAGCGCCGATGACGTTCGCCTACGACATCGAAGGGCTTCCTCCCCGGCTTCGCACCGTGCGCAACCGGTGGACGCTGGCGCCGCAGGGCGATGCCGCCACCGTCGTCAGCCTCACGACCACGATCGAGATCGGGCCCCGACCGCCCCAGCAACTGGCCGAACGCGTCGCGTGCCGAGTCTTCGCCAAGCAGTCCGACACCATGCTCGCCGGCCTCGCCGCTGCGATGCAGAACCGCGGCCAGGAGACCAGTCATGTCTGATCGTCCCGACGTCATCATCCTCATGACCGACGAGGAACGTGCGACTCCGCCGTACGAATCCGCCGACGTCGTGGCCTGGCGCCAACGGACGCTCACGGGCCAGCGTTGGTTCGACGAGCACGGTGTCCGGTTCAACCGGCACTACACGGGCTCGCTGGCGTGCGTGCCGAGTCGACCGACGCTGTTCACCGGCCAGTACCCCGACGTCCACGGCGTCACCCAGACCGATGGCCTCGGCAAGATGGCCGACGACACCCGGATGCGTTGGATGCGTCAGGGGGAGGTGCCCACGATCGGCAACTGGTTCCGTGCGGCCGGCTACGACACGCACTACGACGGCAAGTGGCACATCAGTCACGCCGATCTCCACGATGCCGACGGCAACCGTCTCGACACCAACGACGACGACGGCAACACCTACCCCGACGCCGTGCAGCGCTACCTCGCCGCCGATCCGCTCGACCCGTACGGCTTCTCGGGCTGGGTCGGCCCCGAACCGCATGGCGGGCAGTTGCGGGACGCCGGCATCCGGCGAGATCCGCTGATCGCCGACCGCATCGTGGCGTGGCTCGAGGACCGGTACGCCCGCCGGGCTGCCGGCGACGAAGCCGCGCTCCGCCCCTTCCTGCTCGTGGCCAGCTTCGTGAACCCGCACGACATCGTGCTGTTTCCTCTGTGGTCTCGGCTCAAGCCGCTCGACGCCTCACCGCTCGACCCGCCGCACGTGCCGGCGCCGCCCACAGCCGACGAGGACCTGTCGCGCAAACCGGCCGCGCAGATCGCGTTCCGCGAGTCGTACTACTCGTGCTACGGCCCGGCGCCGGCGGTGAAGCGCATCTACGAGACCGGTGCGCAGGAACAGCGCGACCTCTACTACCGCTTGCATGCCGAGGTCGATGCGCCGCTGGAGCGCGTGCGTCGCACCGTCACCGACGGGGGCTCGGCCGATGCCGTCGTGGTCCGCACCTCCGACCACGGCGACCTGCTCGGCGCCCACGGTGGCCTCCAGCAGAAGTGGTTCAACCTCTACGACGAGGCCACCCGTGTTCCCTTCGCCATCGCCCGGGTCGGCGCGCAGGCCGTGGCTCCCAGGCAAGTCGAGGCCCCGACGTCCCACGTCGACCTCGTGCCCACACTGCTGGCGGCCGCCGGCATCGACGTCGTCGAGACGGCGGCGATCCTCCGCGAGAGCTTCTCCGAGGTCCACGATCTTCCCGGCCGCGACCTGATGCCCGTGGTCGACGGCGATGCCGCCGACGAGCACCGGGCGGTCTACCTCATGACCCGCGACAACATGCCCGAGGGTGACAGCGGCGCATCCGGCGTCGCCCGCCGCCTCAAGCGCGTCGCCAATCCGCCGACACCGCTCAAGATCCAGGTTCCGGCACACGTCGCCGCCAACTTCGAAGGCATCGTCGTACGGGTTGCCGACGCCGAGGCCTCGGGTGGCTCCGGTCACCTGTGGAAGCTCGTCCGCAGCTTCGACGATCCGTCCACCTGGACCGAACCCGGTGTCCGCCATCTCGCCGCCAGCGGCATCGGCGGCGACGCCTACCGCACGGCGCCGCTCGACGATCAGTGGGAGCTCTACGACCTCACCGCCGATCCGGCCGAGGCGACGAACCGCTGGACCGACGCCGATCTCGATCACCTCAAGGAGCACCTCCAGATGCAGCTGAAGCAGGAACGCGCCGGATCCGTCCCCGAGCGCAACGTGCCCTGGCCTTACGCCGATCGTCAGCCGGCCGGCGGTCCGCCGGCCAAGACCCCGCCTCGCCCCGCCCGGGCCCTGCGGCGGCTGGTGCAGCGCATCGGCATGCACCCCGAGGATCCACAAGCCGACCAGGTGCCAGACCTCCAGGGCCGCCGAGCCCTCGTCATCGCCACCAACCACGGCGTGCTCGACATCGGCAAGCCCACCGGCGTGTTCGCCAGCGAGATGACCGCGCCGTACTACGTGTTCCAGGACGCCGGTATGGACGTCGACGTCGCCAGCCCCCGTGGTGGTGCGATCCCGGTCGATCCGCAGTCGCTCAAGCCGGTGCTGCGCAGCGAACACGACGACCGCTTCCTGGCCGACGACGAGTTCCGCGCCAAGGTGACCGACTCGCTCGCCGTCGGCGACCTCGACATGGCCGACTACGACATCGTGTTCCTGGCCGGCGGCTGGGGCGCGGCGTTCGACTTCGGCTTCTCCGACGACCTCGCCGACAAGATCACCGAGGCCAACACACTCGGCCGGGCCATCGGCGGCGTGTGCCACGGACCGCTCGGTCTCCGCAACGCGAAGACGCCGGACGGCAAGCCGCTGGTCGAGGGCCGCAAGATCTGCGCGGTCACCGACAAGCAGGTGCAGGAGCTCGGCATCGGGTCGACGCCGCACCATCCCGAGACCGAGCTGCGGAGGATGGGCGCCGACTTCGAGTCGAAGACCAAGTTCCGCGACCCGCTCGCCAACCACTGGGTCGTCGACGGCAACCTCGTCACCGGCCAGAACCAGAACGCCGGGCCGATGGTCGCTCGCGAGCTCGCCCAGCTCGTCGCCTCCGGCACCACCACCTCCGCAAACGACTGACAGGAGCATCTCCGATGAGCGACACGCGTCCGCCGAGCTACGGCCAGGTCGATCACGAGTACGGCCTGAAGCTGGCCACCACCGATCCGGCCCACGACGGCCCAGTTTGGATGGTCAACCTGATGAGCTACCACGAGGTCGCCCAGTACGAGGACGGCAACGACGAAGGCATCTCCGGCCGCGAGGCCGACGACCGCTACGCGCCCATCGACGTGCTCACCGACATCGGCGCCGAAGTCGTGTTCGTCGCCGACGTCGAGGACCAACTCCTCGGCGACTCGCCGAAGTGGGACCGCATCGGGATCGTCAAGTACCCGACCCGCAAGTCCTTCATCGACATGCAGTCACGTCCCGACTTCCAGGAGAAGCACGTCCACAAGGAAGCCGGCATGGCCGCGACGATCGTGATGGGCACGCAGCCGATCGCCTCGCCCCAGGACTCGGCCGACCCCACGCAGTTCCCCGACTGGGCCGACGTGCCACATCCTCCGACCGACGAGGACGGCCCGGTCACGGTGTTGCACCTGATCCGGTTCCACCCGGGCCAGGCCGACGACCACATGGTCGAGTACCAGAACCACGCGGCGAACTCGGCGGTGCCGCACGGCGTTCGCATCGACGGCTGGTTCGGCGTCGAGGGGACCATCATCGGCGACGGTCGTCAGTGGGACCAGGTCCGGTTCAACACCTTCCCGAGCAAGCGGGCCTTCATGGCGGTGGTCTTCGATCCCGAGCGCTTGGAGGCGCAGAAGGAGCATCGGGAGACCGCGATCGCCGACACCTACACGCTGATCCTCCGGGCGAACATCAACCGGCTGGCCGCGAGCACCGAGGGCTTCGTCAGGAGCTGACCGACAGTTCCCAGGACGGGCTCTTCGTGTCGATGCCTTGATCCTTGGGTAGACCCGGCACACCGGTGGATCGGCTCAGCGTTCGTTGGTCCAGTCGAAGTCGTAGAGGATCCAGTTCGAGTCCGTGAAGTCGAGCTCGATGCCTTCGGCCGCGACGTGGAAGCTGCCCTGACCGCACTCGCCTCGACTCCAGATGAACCCGTCGTCGAGCGTGATGGCGGCTTGGTGCGGCTCGTTCGTGACGGGGTTGCGCAGCGATTCGCCGTGGGCTTCGCCGACGCCCGGGATGGCGAATCCGCTGTTGATCCCGTCACGGATGACCTTGACGTCGGCTCGGTGGACGCCGACGACCTCGAAGGTGGGGCCGAGGATCTCCCACGGCATGCCGCCGAGCTCGCCGTGGAAGATCTGCGCCATGGCTCCGAGCTGCTCGTCGGTGACCTGCGGTGGGACGACGAACACCGCGCGTCCGTTCCCGTCATGGATGGCCTTCGGCCAGTCGAGGAGCGCGACCGCCGTGATCCCCGACAGGTCGACGTCTCCACAGTGGCCGTCGGATATCTCGTTCGCGACTGCCGCCTTGCAGCTGCCGTCCGCTGAGGACGGGAAGCCCGAGAAGTTGCAGGTGCACCCCGGAAGGCAGTTGCAGAACTCGTAACCGGTTCCTCGCAGCCGCCACTGGGTCTTGGTGATGGTCATCGCTGTTCCCCCTTGTGTCAGGTGATCGTGGACATGGCGGTCGGGGCGACGAGGAGGTAGGCCCCGACCACAGTGAAGAGCGACCCGGCTGCGAGCGAGATCCGTTCGCCCCGCGGGGCCACCTTCTCGAGCAGGATCAGGGCGGTGAGCAGCACCATCCAACCGAGGTGCATGGTGCCGACGGCCACGAGCACCGCCATGATCGCCCAGCAACAACCGAGGCAGAAGGTGCCGTGGGCGAGTCCGAGGCGGAGAGCCGACCGCGGTGCACCGAGCGTCGAGCCTCCGTGGCGGAGGAAGAACGAGATGGGTGAGCGGCAGTGCTGCAGGCAGGCCCGCTTGAGTGGCGTGATCTGATAGATCCCGGCGAGCAGGAACGTTCCACCGGCCAACCGGCCGACCCAGAGTTCGCCATCGGACAGCGGTTCGGCCAGCGCTCGCCAGGCGAAGAAGGCCGGCAAGCCGATGGTGCTCCACACGACGAGGTATCCCAGGAGGAAGTAGGGAACGGGTGCGACCGATCCGCGTGCTGCGGCGCGCGCGTAGAGCTTCACCATCGGCACGATCGCGGGGAACATCATCGCGGTCATCATCGCCACCCAGCCCACGAGGTAGGACGAGAGCGACATCGACATCGCCGTGCTCTGCGCCATCTCCGCGCCCGGAGCCATCTCGGCGGTCGGCATGGCCATGGTGTCCATGTCGCCCGCCATCCGGGCGGAGATCCACCAACCCAGCGTCGCGACGGAGAGCAGCATCGCAGGGACCGCTACGTCGATCCGCCCGGTGCGGGGACCGGCGTTCGCCGTGCCGTCAGCAATGACGCGACCGTGCATCGCTCACCCCCGGTGAGGCCCAGCATGCGCTCGGACCCACCTCCACGCTGCGTCGCGGACTCCTCGGGGTCAATCCGGCTCTCGTGGTCCGTCGACCGGTGTCATCGCAGCTCGTGCGGTTCCACACGACCCGCGTGCGAACGCTTCCCGCCGGCACGCCGCTGCGTGCGGCGACGCCGCAGCCCGTGGCC
This sequence comes from Acidimicrobiales bacterium, assembly GCA_041618235.1. Taxonomy (GTDB): domain Bacteria; phylum Actinomycetota; class Acidimicrobiia; order Acidimicrobiales; family Salinilacustritrichaceae; genus Salinilacustrithrix. Next base: position 6,881 of record JBFJNI010000004.1, on the reverse strand, counting down.
GTCCGCTTCAGGTGTCGCGCTGCGGTATGCCTCCCCTGAACGCATCGTCCACGGCTGCGAAGTGGTGCGCGACGAGCCAGAGGCGCAGCAGATGTCGGCGCCGGCCGGGGTCGTCCTCGTAGGCCTCGCGTGCGTGGAGGATCAACGCGTTGTTCAGCACCTGGACGTCGCCCGGCCGGAACTCCATCTCGACGTGGACCGAGGGATCGTTCGCCACCGACTCGAGCAGCTCCATGGCTTCGAGTTGAGCGTCGGTCAGCGGCGGGACCTCGGGGTGGCGCTGCGCATCGCGGATGTACCAGCCGATGTAGAACACGCGCGGCGTGCCGTCCGCCTCGGTGATGGCGGGATAGGTGAAGAACGGGTCCTCGCCGGGGGACTGCTCGTCGTTGCGGTCCCAATGGAACGGCTCGTGGAGCACCTCGAGCAGGTCGGGCCGTCGAGCCAGGATCTCGTTGTAGACGGCGGCCGAGCTGGCGATGCGGCTCTCGCCGCCGGATCGTGCGCGCTCCAGGCAGAGCAGGCCGACGAGGTCGGCGCCGTCGGTGTGGAAGTCCTGACGGGCTCGCGTCCGGTAGAGCCGGACGCTCGGGTCGACCCGTTCGACACCCTCGTCGCGCACGTGGCCGAGGAGGGACCCGTCCTTGTCCTGACCGACAGGTCGCCCGAGATGCGAACCCAGTCCGACGTACGCCAACTCGGTCTCGCGATCGGTGAGCAGGTCCACCGGGAACCCGCGGAGCAACACGAAGCCCCGACCCCTGGCGAGCTCGGCTGACCACTCGACCGCACGTCGGCCGAGCGAGGGGAGCGGGAAGCGGTCGCGGTCGAGATGCGCGAGGTCGAGGTCCTCATCAGTGAGGCGTCGCGTCGCCTCGACGATCTCGGCCCGCTCGGGTTCGCTCAGCTCGACGACCCAGGAGCGGTCGTCCTGGAGGTCGGCGCCTCTCCAGGCCGACGGACTCGAGACCGGGTGACGCGCAGAGCGGGACATGCCGGTGAAGCTAGTTCCGGCGTCTCGGGGGCGAGCAGGAAGCGCCTGCCGCTGACGATACGGTTCACTCGATGGAGATCCGTCAGCTTCGCCCCGCACTCGTGCTGTCCGCCTGGACGTTCATCGTGTGGACGACGCGGATCCGGAACATCTGGACCGACGACGCGCTGTCGGCCGGTGGGCAGGTGCTGCGAACGGCGCTCGCGCTGGTGTTCACCGGCTTCGCCCTGGTCGTCTGGGCCTCGTGGATGCGCGGACGACGGCGTGGCTCGGTTCCGAGATCGACCGGCCCGTGGGTACGTGCCTTCGCACTGTGGACCACCGCGGTCTGGGTCGTCCGCGGGATGCAGATCGTGCTCGCCGACCACGGTGTGGCCTTCGTCATCGTGCACACCGTCTTGGCGCTGGTCTCGATCGCTTTGGCGTGGTGGGCGTTCCGAGCGGTGGACGCCGACAACTCCGTCGAAGCCGAACCTGCGCTCACCTGAAGGTCGACACGCCGAGCGGCACGTCGAGTGCCAGCGTCAGGCAGCGGCAACCGCCGCCGGCCTTGAGGAACTCGTCGACGGGGCTCACCGCGACGTCGAAGCCCCATGCCTCGAGCTGTCGACCGACCCGCGGTGGACAGCTCGGCATGATGATGCGGTCGCCCACCACGACCGAATTGGCGCAGAAGGCCAGCGCCTCGTCGTCCTCGAGCCACAGCGGCTCGGGCACCAGCGCCCCGACGACCTTCCGGCCGTAGTCGTCCCAGCCCAGCGGAGCGCACATCGCCCGGCGATCGTCGAGGGGACAGAAGGTGAGATCGAGGTGGTACAGGCGTTCGTCGACCAGCTCGATCGACTTGACCGGCACGTCGAGGAGCCGGGTCAGGTGCGTGCCGGCGCCGGCATCGGAGCGCGGGCGATAGCCGGACAGCAGCACAGAACCGAAGGGCAGTGCATCGCCGGCGCCCTCGTGGTCGACGTCGGTCGGGAGCCGTCGGACGTCCCACCCGTGCTCCGCGAACCAGGTGGCGAAGACCTCGGTCTCGGGCTGGCGTTCGGGGTGACGGAAGTGCGAGGGGACGAACACCTTGCGCTCGGCGTCGAGCAGACCGGCATTGGCGGTGAACACCAGGTCGGGCACGCCGTCGGGCTGGTCGATGGTCTCGACCTCGGCGCCGGCATCGACCAGCGTGCGGCGCAGGGCCTCCCACTGCCCGAGTGCGGCGTCGACGTCGACCCTCACCTCGGTGTGCATCCACGGGTTGATCTCGTAGAGCACGCCGAAGTGCTGTGGCGGACACAGCAGGAACCGCCGGCCCCAGCCGAGAGCGGTCATCGCCGGGACGCCGTCATCGCTCGAGCAGGTTGTCGGCGAGGGCCCGGACGAACACGCCGATGTCGGTGACGATGCCCACGGCCTGATGGGACCCACGGTCGGCGAGCTTGGTGACCACCGCCTGGTTGATGTCGACGCAGAACGTCTCGACGTTGGCCGGCAGGACGTTCCCGGTGGCGATGGCGTGCAGCGTCGTGGCCAGCATCAGTGCCACCTTCACCTCGCCTCGCTCGTCGGGATCACCATCGGCGGGATGGACCTGGGCGCGCATCGCATCGGCGGCCGCGGCGACGTCGGTCATGGTGTCGGGGAGCGGACCGTCGTCGCGGATGGAGCCGCCGAGGACGAAGGGCACGCCGGCCCGAACGCAGGCGTGCATGACCCCGCCGGTGACGTAGCCCGCCTCGACGGCGGCGGCGATCGATCCGTGCCGTCGGATCTCGTTGATGACCCGCACGTGGTTGGCATGGCCGCCCTCGGTCGGCACACCGTCGGCGACGCCCACGCCCAGCGACGTACCCAGGATGTTGGATTCGAGGTCGTGGGTGGCGAACCCGTTGCCCGTGAACAAGCCGTTGATCCAGCCGGCGTCGACGAGCGCCGCGATGTCGGGTCCGGCGCCGGTGTGGATCGCGGCAGGGCCGGCCACCAGCAGGATGCGGCCGCCACCGGCCCTCGCCGCTCGCATGCGGTCGGCGACCTGACGGATGAGCAGCCCCTTGGGCTTCTCCGAGGACACCTCGGAGTTCATGAACTCGAACGCCCCGGCCCCCTCCGGACGCTCGGGGGCGTGAACGCGGACGCCGTCGCGGCCGACGACGACCCGGTCGCCGGCCTGCACGCGGTGCATGGGCACGGTGCGCACCCGAGGTCCGTCGAGCACGACGAGACCGCAGTCCATCTCGGGGTTCTCGACGCGGAGCCACATGCCGTCGAGGAGCACCTCGGTGTCCAGGTTCGTGGTCGAGTGGAATCCGGCGGGGAGCACCCCGTCCTGCTCGGCGACGACCAGTTCTGCGTCGGAGTAGCTGGCGCGGTTGGCGCCGTGGACCTGGAGGTCGTCGAGCAGTGGATCGAGGACGTCCGCGCCGGCGGTGACCGCGATGCGAGCGGACGACGTGTCCTTGTTGGTCTTGCCGATCGAGACGTCGAGCATCTCGTAGTCGGCGCCGGACTCGACGATGGCGTCGAGGATCTTGGCGAGGATCAACGAGTCGATGATGTGTCCGCTGACCTCGATGGTCTCGGTTCGCTGGGCTGCCATCGCCCGATTGTCGCACTCGGGACCATCGGGGGTGAGCGGAGCTTCGTGGTGGGGCGGGGGTCCGGTTAGCATCCGCTCTCTCATGGGACAGAACGTGACCGTCATCGCGAAGCAGTCCTCCAATCCGGAGGTGCGTCGCTTCGAGATCAACCGGAGCCTCACCGGCATGGGCCACGAGCGATACGACTCGCTCGACGACGTGGTCGACGACCGCGCTGTCGACCAGCTCGCTCGCAAGCTCCTCGAGCACGGTGGCGTCGACAACGTCCACATCAACAGCTCGATGATCACGGTTCGCCTCGCCGGCGGCAGTACCGGCGACGGGCTCGAGGACATCATCCGCAACATGTTCCGCTTCTACGGCGACGAGCCGGGCGCAGCCGTCTCCGATGAGGTCGAGCCTGGCGCCGATGACGTCGAGGCTCCGGCCGGCGACCCCGCCTGATCGGCGGTCCCACGGCGCCCCGTCCCGAGGTGCCAGACTCCCGGGAGTGAGTGCAACGGCCTGGGACGCCGTCCTCGATCGCATCGACGATGCGGCGGAGATCGCCGGCATCGACGCTGGGATCCACGCGGTGCTGCGGCGCCCCGAGCGGATCCTCGAGGTCTCGGTCCCCATTCTCCGCGATGACGGATCCACCGAGGTCTTCACCGGGTGGCGCATCCACCACAACACCGTCCGCGGTCCGGGCAAGGGCGGCATCCGATTCCATCCCGACGTCGACGTCCACGAGATCAAGGCCCTCGCCGCGCAGATGACCGCCAAGACCGCCGTCTGCGGTCTGCCGTTCGGCGGCGCGAAGGGCGGCGTGCGGTGCGATCCACGGACCCTCAGCATCCGAGAGCTCGAGCGATTGACGCGGCGGTACACGTCGGAGATCGCACCGCTGCTCGGACCCGATCGCGACGTGCCGGCACCCGACGTCAACACCGACAGCCGGGTGATGGCCTGGTTGCTCGACACGATGCAGATGACCAGCGGGGGCGTGCACGTGCCGGGCATCGTCACCGGCAAGCCGTTGACGGTCGGTGGTACCAAGGCCCACGCCGGCGGCACCGCGGCCGGCGTCGTCGTGTGCGTGCGCGCGGCGTTCGAAGCGCTCGACCTGCCGCTCCCGGGCCGCCGCGTGGTGATCCAGGGCTTCGGCAAGGTCGGGGCGCCGCTGGCGTTCCTGCTCCAGTCGGCCGGCATGCGCGTCGTCGCCGTCTCCGACGTCACGGGGGCGGTGCTCAACGAGGGCGGTCTCGACACCACCGAGCTGTCCGACCACGTCAAGGCAACCGGCGGGGTCGAGAAGTTCCCGCTCGGCGAGCCCATCGACGCCGGCGACGTGTTCGAGATCGACTGCGAGCTGCTCATACCCGCCGCCCTCGGTGGCGTCATCGACGCGACAGTGGCCGAGACCCTCGGCGCCAAGATCGTCGTCGAGGCGGCCAACGGTCCCACGCTTCCGTCGGCCGACGAGGTGCTCGACCGACGAGGCATCGTCGTGGTGCCCGACGTCCTGGCCAACGCCGGCGGCGTCACTGCCTCGTACTTCGAGTGGGCGCAGGCTCGCCAGGGGTACCCGTGGGAGGAGGAGATCGTCGCCGACCGTCATCACAAGGTCATGTCCGAGGCCTTCGCCGACGTGTGGGCCGCCAGCCATCGCTGGGGCGTGAGCCTCCGACGTGCCGCCTACGCGGTCGCGCTCGAGCGCGTGGCGTCCACCATGGAAGCTCGTGGCATCTTCCCCTGACGGGTGGCCGGACGACGACGAGGACGTGCGGTGGCCGCTCGTGGCCAAGCTCGGGGTCGCGCTCGCTGCCATCACCCTGATCGGAGGGCTCGGCGCCGCAGTGGTTGCCGCGTTCTTCATCGACCGTAGCGACGACCCCGAACCGCTGATCGTGCAGGCCGTCGACCCGGTGGCGCCGGTGGCGATGCCCGGAGGAGGGTTCCTCTACGGCGAGCGCACGACCGGGCGGGTGGTTGCCGTCGATGCCGACGGGAACGCGAGCGAGTTCGCCCAGGTGCCCGATGGCCTGGAGACCGACGGGCAGCGGGGCCTCCTGGGGGTGGCGGTGCGTGTCGAAGGCGACTCGCCGGAGCTCTACGGGAGCTGGACCAGCGACGACGGGGCACTCGTGGTCGGCCGGCTGGCCCCTGGACCGGCGGAAGTGATCTGGCAGGGTCCGCTCTCGACCGATGTCGCCAACGGGGGCACGCTCGCCTTCCGAGGCCGCGAGCTGATCATCGGCATCGGTGAGCTGCAGGCACCGGAGCTGGTCGACGACCCGACCACGCCCAACGGCAAGATCCTCGCCTTGGATCCCGATGGTCCGGCCGACCAGGAGCCGGCCGTCGTGGCCGGCGGGTTCCACAACCCCTTCGCCATCGCTGTCGTCGGCGGCGACATCTGGGTGGCGGACAACGCACCGGGCTCGGCGCCCGAACGCCTCGTCCGGGTCGCGCCCGACGGCAGCATCGAGACGCTGGAACTGGAGGGTAGGCGTGCGCCATCGGGCCTCGCCGCCGACGCCGAAGGGGATCTGCTGCTGTGTGGATTCGTCTCCGGCGTGGTCGAGCGCATCCCGGTGCCGGAGACCGGGGTCCGAGGACCGGCCGGGAAGATCGATGATCTCCCGTGCGCCACCGGCGTCGCTGTCCTCGCTGACGGCTCGATCGTGACCACCAGTTCCGACGCGGTGTGGCGCCGCTGAGTAGGAGCGTTGCCATCCGCTTGCTGACCTGCCGGCGAGGTTGGGCTAGCTCGTCGGCGTGGCCGTCTCGGGTGAGCGGGGCGGAGTGGCCTTGCCTCCACTGCGTGGTGTGACCACCGCAGCGCCTGCCGACACCACGAGTCCGGCGAGGATGAAGATCATGGCTCCGCCGGTGATCCATGGGTCCACGCCGGCCGAGGCGTTGCCATGGACGATTGCGACGCCGACGAGATCCAGGTTGAAACCGATCACAACAGCAGGGAGGCCGCCGATCGGCGCAGTAGGTGCGCTTGTCCGAGACCTTGTCGGTTGCGGGCCGCTCCCGAAGCGGTCGTCGGGACGGCTCGTGATCCTGCAGCATGGAGTGATGAGCGAAGGGCGAGCAGAGAAGGACTGGCAGCCCCCTGAGACCTGCGACCAGTGCCCGCACCCGATCGCAGACCATGTGATCTGGGAGCCCGATGCGATCTGTGACGGGTGGATGCACTGCGGTGCCGACGACTGCGTGGAGTGTTGGCACTCGTGGCCGAAGCTTCCCACGGGGTGATCGAGCTCCGAGGTCTGAACGGCGGCTCGAGGGGTCGCTCTCGATGCTCG
>JBFJNI010000003.1:0-72188 GCA_041618235.1 Acidimicrobiales bacterium | reverse complement strand
GCTGGGCGCGTCCGGCTCGACGAGGTCGTCGACCGAGAGAGCGAGCATCTCCGGGCGCGATCCGAGCTGTTCGAGCCACCAGCGGGCGAAACGGCGGGGGTCGCTGACGTCATCGGGAATGCGCCGGTCGTAGAAGTCGAAGACGACGTTCTCGTCGACGAGGATGTCGCGGCGCCGGGTGCGGTCCTCCATGTCGCGCACCTCGTCGATGCGGGCCCGGTTGTGCTCGACGAAGCGGTGGTGGGTGTCCCACTCGCCCCGCACCAACGCGTGGAGGATGAACAGCTCGCGCGCCAGTGATCGGTCGACGCGATCGAGGTTCACGGCGCGACCGTCGACCAGCGTGAGCGCTCGTAGATGCACGCGCTCGACCACCTGGGCAGTCCCGCGCTCGCGGTTCCAGTACGGCTCGCCGTACGTCCGACGGACGAGGTGCCGGGCGGCATGCTCGATCCACTGCGGCTGCACGGTGGCCGCGGTGCGAGCCCACATGCGGTTGGTCTCGATCAGCTCCGCGGCCATCACCCACTTGGGCGGCTTCTTGGCCAGGACCGAGCTTCGTCCGATGGAGAACCGTGCGTTGCGAACGCCGACGAACTCCACCATCCCACGAGGGGCGCCCTTCCGGTCGGTCCCGCCCTCGTCGTCATCGTCGCGGTTGCCGACGTTGCCGATCAGACCGGCGAGAAGCGACCGGTGGATGGCCTGCTCGTCCGCCGGCACGCGGTTGATGTCGATCTTCAGCGAGCGGACGACCTGTCGGAGCTGCGTGTAGACGTCCTGCCACTCGCGGATGCGGACATGGTGGAGGAACTCGTTGCGACACTCGCGACGGAACGCGCTGCTCGACAGCTCGCGCTGGCGCTCCTTGAGGTGGTCCCACAACGCAACCATCCCCAGGAAGTCGGAGCCGGGGACGCGGAACCGTGCATGCAGCTCGCCCGCCACCTGCTCCTGGCCGGTGGGCCGCTCGCGCACGTCCTGGATCGACAGCGCCGCCGCGATGACCATCACCTCGTGCACGCAACCGTTCCGCTCGGCCTCGAGCACCATGCGGCCCAACGTGGGGTCGACCGGCAGCCGGGCGAGCCGGGTACCGAGCTTCGTGAGCCGGCGATCGTGAGCCGGACGGTCGAGCTGCAGCGCACCGAGCTCCTCGAGCAGGGTGATGCCGTCGGCGATGTTGCGTCGGTCGGGCGGCTCGACGAACGGGAACGACTCGACGTCGCCGAGACCGAGGGCCGTCATCTGGAGGATGACCGACGCCAGGTTGGTGCGCAGGATCTCCGGCTCGGTGAACTCGGGGCGTTCGAGGTGGTCGTCCTCGGCGTAGAGCCGGATGCACACACCCGGTGCGACCCGCCCGCACCGACCGGCTCGCTGGTCGGCCGAGGCCTGCGAGATCGCTTCGATGGGGAGCCGCTGCACCTTGGTCCGCTTGTTGTACCGAGAGATGCGGGCGGTGCCCGGGTCGACCACCGACCGGATGCCAGGCACCGTGAGCGACGTCTCGGCGATGTTGGTGGCGATCACGACGCGCCGACCGCGATGCGAGGAGAAGACCCGGTGCTGCTCGGCCGCCGACAGCCGGGCGAACAGCGGGAGCACCTCGGTGTCGCGCAGCCCCAGCGCCTCGATGGCGTCGGCGGTGTCGCGGATCTCGCGCTCGCCCGATTGGAACACGAGGACGTCACCCATCCCCTCGGCGAGGAGCTCGGCCGCGGCGTCGGCGGCGGCCTGGACGAGATCGTCACGCTCCTCCTGCGGGCGGTAGCGGACCTCGACAGGGTACGTCCGGCCCGACACCTCGATGATGGGAGCGGGTCCGTCGGCACCGACGAAGTGCTCGGCGAACCGTTCGGTGTCGATGGTTGCCGAGGTGACGATGACCTTGAGGTCGGGCCGTCGTGGCAACAGCTCCTTGAGGTAGCCGAGGATGAAGTCGATGTTCAGGCTCCGCTCGTGGGCCTCGTCGACGATGATCGTGTCGTAGCGCCGCAGCTCACGATCTCGCTGCAGCTCGTTGAGCAGGATGCCGTCGGTCATGACCTTCAAGCGGGTGTCACCGCCGACCCGATCGGTGAAGCGGACCGCATAGCCCACGACGCCGCCGATCTCGGTGCCGAGCTCCTCGGCGACCCGCTCGGCCACGGAGCGGGCAGCGATGCGGCGGGGCTGGGTGTGCCCGATCAGACCGCCCCGACCGTCGACCGACGCGCCCCGGCCCAGCTCGAGGCAGATCTTGGGCAGCTGCGTGCTCTTGCCCGATCCGGTCTCGCCGGCGACGACCACGACCTGGTGGTCGCGGATGGTGTCGAGCAGCTCGTCATGGCGCGCCGAGATGGGCAGATCGGGCGGATACGCGATCTCGAGCGCGGGCGGGGTGTGAGCAGCCATGACCGACGGCCAGCATGCCAAGGGGCACGCCCGAACCGGTGCACGCGACCCCGGGACTCGATCCGGCGGGCCAGGGTCAGGCGGTGCGGGCCACCAGCCGGTCGGGGTGGGCGTCTGCTCCGGTGAGCCAGCTCGCGAACTCGTCCGCCGGCAGCGGGCGGCTGAACAGGTAGCCCTGCCCGGCGGTGCAGCCGAGCTCGCACAGCCGCTGGCGGGCCTCTTCCGTCTCGATGCCCTCGGCGACGACCCGGAGTCGCAGGTTGCGACCGAGGTCGACGACCGAGCGGACGATGACCTCGTCGCCCGCGTCCTCGTCCATGCCCATGACGAACGAGCGGTCGATCTTCACCTCGTCCACCGGGAGCTGACTGAGGTACGACAGGGAGGAGTAGCCCGTGCCGAAGTCGTCGACGGCGATCTCGATGCCCGTGCGGTGGAGATCCTGGAGCACCGCGATGGTCCTCGTCGGATCCGCCATGACACTCGTCTCGGTGAGTTCGAGGCAGAGCGCCGACGGCGGCACGTCGGAGGCGATGAGCAGCTCGAGTACGTCGTCGACCAGGCCGGAGTCGAGCAGATCGTGGGCGGACAGGTTGACGGAGACCCGGAGCTCGCGGCCGCCATCGCGCCACCGCCGACACTCGCGGATCGCTCGCTCGAGCACGTGCATGGTCAGCCGACGGATCAGACCCGTGTTCTCCGCGATGGCAACCAGCTCGGCGGGCGAGATCCTCACGGTCGGATCCCCGTCCCACCGGACCAGCGCTTCGGCTCCGATGACCGCCCCGGTCGCCAGCGACATCTGCGGCTGGAAGTGCACCGCGAGGTCGCCGTGTTCGATCGCTTCGCGGATGCGACCTGCGAGCACCAACCGGTCCGGGCTGTGGTCGTCGCGCTCGACGTCGTAGACCTCGACGCCACTGCGGTCGGTCTTCGCCGCGTACATCGCGATGTCGGCGCGACTGAGCAGCGTGGCGACGTCGGTGCCGTGCTCGGGGGTCATCGCGATCCCGATGCTCGCGCCGACCACGACCTCGAGGTTGGCCACGGCGAGCGGCGCCTCGAGCGTTGCGTTGATCGCACGGGCGACGTCGATCACCTCCGCCACACCACCAGCGTCCGGGAGCAGGATCGAGAACTCGTCGCCGCCGAACCGGGCGACCATCGCCGACGAATCGACCGCATCGCGCAGCCGGTCGGCGACCGAGCGGAGCAGGACGTCGCCGTTGTGGTGCCCCAGCGTGTCGTTGACCTCCTTGAAGCGATCCAGGTCGAGGAGGAGGACGGCCGCCGGCTTGCCGCTCTCCAGCGCTTCGACCAGCCGCTGACCGAACATGCTGCGGTTCGGCAATCCCGTGAGGGCGTCGTGCAGGGCCTGGAACTCGCTCTCGGCCGCCTGCACGCGGAGTTGGTCGACCAGGTGGTCGTTCTCGAGCGTCGTCGCGGCGTGGCCGACCAGGGTGGCGAAGAGGCGGAGGTCGTCGGCACCGAAGTCGCGGACCTCTCCGCTGCGGTCCGCCACCACGACGGTGGCGGGTGAGCCGCCCACCATGCCGATCGGGGCGATGAGCACCTGACGAGCGCCGAGGTCCCGGAGCCCGTGGTGGAGCTCGGTGTCGTTCGCCGCCGTCACGAGCAGCGGTTGCCCGTGATCGTGCGCGCGTCGGTGGAGGAGGTCGTCGATGCTGCCGGCCGGCATGAGCGCGGCCTCGGGGTCCGCCCCGTCGGGACGGCACGAGATGTGGAGCATCGATCCGCCGTCGTCGATGCAGAGCCACGCCGAGTCGGCGTGCATCAGCTCGCGGACCTGGTCGAGCAGCGTCGCGATCACGCGGTCGTCGACCACCGACTCGCTGATGCGGCGCGTGAACGCATAGAGCTGCTCGAGGTTGCGGTGCTGTTCGAGCAGTCGGGCGTGCACTCGGTACGACACGATCAGCACCGGCACCGCGAGACCGAGGAGCACCAGGGCCATCGGCTCGGCCTCCAGCAAGGTGACGGCGACGATCGCGAGGCCGGCATTCACGACGGTGGAAACGGGGCCGAGGAGGACGGGGCCGTTGAGGATCTCCAGCCGTCGCTGATGGAGGCTGATGGCGAGCATGACGACGAGACCCTGCACCTGGTCGGACACCACGGCGGCGACGATCGCGGCGAGCCACGTCGCCGGGCCGAACGCACCGTCGGCCACCACGGAGCGGAATGCCAGGATCGCCAGGACGTCCCCGAGCCAGAAGGCCGAGATGTTCAGGAACAGCTTGAGCGGCGTCTGCCGGCGGTGGATCACGAGCGCGAACGCTGATCCGGCGAGACGGGCGAGGATGAGGAGCGGTGCACTCAGGACGTACAACCCCACCACGAGCGGGACCGCGCTGAACGACAGCGATTGCGCCTCGTTCCGGTGCTCGAAGTGCACGAGGCACATCTCGGTCATGGCGTAGGCCGCGGCGATCGCCAGCCAAGGCACCGAGACGCTGCCCATGGGCGCGAAGTCGCGGGTCGGCCACGTGATGCCGACCGCGACCAGGCAGGTCACAGCCGCGAGGGCGGAGACCGGACGGAGACGCCCGGCGCTCACGAGCCCCCGGCCCCCCGGTTGCCGGCACGGTCTTCCCAGCCGGCGGCGGTCCAGGAACGGCCGGTCCACGAACGGCCCGTCCACGAACGGCCGGTCCACTCCTCGTCGGTCCACGAACGACCCGTCCACGAGCGACCGGTCCACGAGCGGCCCGTCCAGGAACGACCAGTCCAGGAACGACCGGTCCACGAGCGGCCCTCCCAGCTCTCGCCCGCCCAGCTGGTCTCGCACCAGCAGGTGCCGGTCCACTCGGAGCCGTTCCACGAACCGCCGTTCCACGACGTCCCGGCCGAGGCACTCGCGGCCCAGGCGGCCCCGTTCCATGCCCGACCGAAGATGTCGACCTCGCCGCGGAGCTCGACGCCGTCGTCGGCGACGTGGCTCGTGCCGCGGGCCTGCTCGAGCGAACCCGTGCCCCGGCTGGTCGACCAGGTCTGCGCCGACCGGCCTGGCCGGGTACGCGACGCGGCGAGCACGTCGATGCGCCCGCTGCCGGCCGCTCGACCGTCCTGGCCGAGGAGCGGGGTCGCCGAGGCCGTGAGCACGCGCTTCACGTCGTCGGGCGTCAGCGAGGGGCGGCCCTGCAGCAGCAGGGCGGCGGCACCGGAGGTGACGGCCGCGGCCTGCGAGGTACCGCTGCCACGGAAGTACCGCTGGTCGACCACGGCGTTCGGGTGCTCCCGGTCGATGGTCGAGCCGGGGTTCCGGAGGCCCATGAGGCTGACGCCCGGGGCGACGACGTCGACCGTGCGCCCGCTCGAGGTCCGGCTCGAGAAGGGAGCGACCACGTCGTCGAGCGCCGATGGCGTGCCGACGAGGTCCACGGCGCCGACGGCGAGGACGTAGCGATCGGTCGCCGGGTTCGAGAGGACGGCTCGGCTGGAGCCGTCGTTGCCGGCGCCGACGACGACGACGATGCCACTTCGCCAGGCGACCTCCACGGCGTGGGCGAGCGGGTCCACGGATGCGGGCTGCACCCCGTCGGTCCCGAACGAAAGGTTGAGGACACGGATGTTGAGGCCGTCGGAACGGCGGTGCTGGACCACCCAGTCGATGGCCGCGATCACCTGACTCACGTCGACGGCGCCGTCATGCGTACCGACCCGGAGGTTGACGAGTCGTGCACCGGGTGCGATCCCTCGGAAGCCGCCGTCGGCGCCATCGCTCCCGGCGATGATCCCGGCCATGTGCGTGCCGTGACCGAAACCGTCGAGGTATCGCAGGTCGTCGGATTGCGACTCGAAGGACAGATCCGGACCGTTGACCACCTTGCCGGCGCCGTCCAGGCCCTCGACCGGGACCATGCCCGTGTCGATCACGGCCACGTCGACACCGCGGCCGTCCTGGCCCTGCCGCCACAGATCGTCGGCGCCGATGGCGTCGGCGACCATCGACATCGGGATCGGCGGCGTCCGCGCGTCGTCGTCCCAACCCGCCTGCAGGACGCCGACCACGCCATCGACCGTGTCGAGGGTCGAGTCCACCACTCCGCCCACCGTGCCGAGCACGCCACCCAGCAGGCCCGCCTGGGCGGGAGGCGCCGGCACGGCCAGGATCCCGGTCGTGAGCGCACCCACGACCATGACCCGGAGTGCTCGCCGACGAGTGAACCGATCCATACGCATGGTGTCCATATGCCCACCAAGAGCGAGTGTCCGGTAGGCCCGAATTGGGAATGATCAACCCGGGGGGTGACAGTCATGGGCAATCGTTCCGTATCCGCTGAAAGCGGTGGAACTCGCTTGATCCTCTGGTTCTGCGCGATCGGCGCGGACTCAACAGGCTCGTCGAGTGTCCGCGCGAACTGTCAGCGCGTGCGCCAGATCGGCTATCTTGACCATCGGGTCAAGCCGCAGAACTCAGGGGGAACCACCATGTCGAAGCTCGTCTACACACGCGACGAACTCATGGCCGAGCACGACTACGCCGAGCCGCACGTCGTCGAGGGTCGCCGCATGCACGGCGGGTTCCTGGCCGACGGCACGTACCAGCCGCCACGCACGCTGGTGCGCGAGCCGGCGGTCGATGCCTGGACGGAAGCGCTCCGGGCCAGGGGGGGCGACGTGTTCGACGCCGACGCCTCGCTCCTCACCGGCGTCCGACTGCCCAACATCGACCAGCAGCGGATCCTCATCCGCAACGGGCTCGGGCAGAGCTTCTGGAACACCCTGACCATCATCGGCAAGATCGAGGCCAAGGGCCGCCTGCTCGCCGACATCGAGTTCCCCTCGCTCCAGCCGGCCATCGTCGAGGACATCTCCGAGATGGCCATCGGTCACCTCAACGAGGGTCTCCTCGTGGCTCACGGCCTCGACGAGGGCGGCCAGCCCGACCAGGGCATCGGTGGCCACGACGAGATGTGGTTCGTCGCCCGCGACCTCGCCTTCGGCAACGATGCGTTCCCCGACGTCGAGCCGGCCGACAACATCGCTCGCCCCGACACCGATCGCAAGATCCCCGAGATCGAGCCGGGCATCGAGGGGGTCGTGTCCTTCCTCGCCAATCTGCTGCTCATCGAGTTCCGCGCCGAGCTCGGGTTCTCCGAGAGCCAGGCCGTGCTCCGCACCGGTGATCTGTGGGGCGACCGGCAGGAGCGCGCCGCCGAGGCGGCCGAGATCATCGGTCGCATCCGCACCGACGAGGAGATCCACGTCAGCTCACTGCGCCTGTACCTGGGCGAGATCCGTTCGTGCACGTTCAAGACGGTCGACGGCGGCACCATCGCCGGCGCCGAGGTCATCGACCGGTTCTGGGAGGGCCTGGTCCAGTGGGCCACGGTCGACCAGCCCAAGCTCCAGGCCGAGCAGCAGCGCGAGATGCTGGTCGAACGGATCATGGCGCACGACGAAGGCGAACGCGTCCTCCGCGAGTTCGACGCCGCCGCCTGACGCAGGCCGCCGCGGTTCTCGGGCCGCTGTGCTAGCCCGGTGGCATGACCACCTTCGATCTCGAGACCGTCGACACCCTCCTCTCCACCACCCGGGCGGTACGCAAGCGTCTCGACCTCGAGCGCGACGTCCCGGACGACGTGCTGCTCGAGTGCATCCGCCTGTCGCAGCAGGCGCCCACCGGGTCGAACATGCAGAACTGGCGCTGGCTCATCGTGCGCGACGCCGACACCCGTGCGGCGCTGGCCGACCTCTACCGGGCCGGCGGTGGCGACTACCTCAAGGCGGCGGCCGAGACCGCTGGTGAGGGCCAGACCGGCCGCGTGATGACATCGGCGAACTACCTGGCCGAGAACCTGCAGAGGGTGCCGGTGCACGTCATCCCGTGCTTCAAGGGCCGGATGCCCGACGACGCCGGCCCCGGCGCATGGTCAGGGATGCTCGGCTCGATCTACCCGGCCATCTGGAGCTTCCAGCTCGCGCTGCGCAGTCGGGGTCTGGGCTCGTGCCTCACCACCCTGCACCTCAACAAGGAGAAGGAAGCGGCCGAGGTCCTCGGCATCCCCGACGACGTCACCCAGGTCGCGCTGTTGCCGGTGGCCTACACCCTCGGCACCGACTTCAAGGCCGCCGAGCGTCCGCCGGTCGAGCGCATCGTCCACGTCGACCGCTGGGGCAACAAGCCGGAATGAGTGAATCTGTCGTTCGTCCACCCGAAAGGGTGCCGACGATGAACGACAGATCGCGAGGGGGTCAGGTCGGTAGGTCGATGCCGGTCTCGGCGGCCTTGGCCGCCGCCGCCTCGGGGAAGACGTTCTTGATCAGGTAGAGGTCCTGGATGATCTGGTAGTCGGGCGCCATGCCCTTGGCGTAGCGCTCCATGTAGGCGAGCTGCTTGGCGATGAGCACGAGCTCACGCGGCCCCTTGGCGCCGTAGTTGTCCATGAGATCGATGCTCATCTTCAGCATCTCGCCCAGGTTCATGCCCCCGATGCCGGCTTCGAGCATCGGCCCGAGGATCATCTGCAGGCGCATGCCCAGCTCCTCGTCGGAGCCGACGTCGGCGGGGAACACGCCCACCCTGCGGTACGCCCGCGCCACCCTGGTGAAGTCGCCGTCGATCATGCAGGTGTAGAGGATGTCCTTGATGACGTCCTGGTACTCGGGAGCGAGCTCGCCCATGATCCCGAAGTCGAGGAAGCTGGCCCGACCATCGGGCATGAACCAGATGTTGCCTGCGTGCATGTCGCCATGGAACGGGCCGTGGATGCACACCGACTCGATCCACGCCTTGGCGCCACGACGCAGCATCAGCTCGCCGTCGATGCCGCGGCGGGCCATCTCCTCGAACTCGTCGAGCGGTGTGCCGGTCATGCGCTCCATGCAGATGACCTGCGGACCGCAGTAGTCCCAGTAGACCTCGGGTGCCGTGATGCCTTCGTTGTCGCCGAAGGCCCAGATCTTGTCGCGGAACTCCGACTGCCGCTTCGCTTCGAGCGCCGGAACCAGTTCCTGGAAGTTCAGGTAGGCGGCGTCCTCGATGATCGAGACCGGGTCGACCGAGGACAGCCAGTCCCACTTCTCGGCCAACTTGGCGATGCGCCACAGGATCCGGAGATCGGCGGTGAACAGCTCGCGGATGCCGGGGCGCTGGAGCTTCAGCACGGCTTGTCGCCCGTCGGGCAGGACGCAGGCGTGGACCTGTCCGATGGAGGCGGCCGACAACGGCTTGTCGCCGAAGAACCGGAACAGCTCCTCGGGGGTGTGGCCCAGATCGGCCTCGATGATCGATCGAGCCGTGGCGGCATCGAACGGCGGCACCTCGTCGAGCGTGCGCTGACAGGCGTCGGCGAGCGGTTCGGGGAACACCCCGGGCGACGAGGCCATGATCTGACCGAGCTTCACGAACGCCGGTCCCAGACGCTCGAACGCGTCGACCGCACCGCTCGATGCCGCTTCCCACCAGGTGCCGACCTGTCGGCGTCGGAAGACGAGATCGAAGCGCCGGCGCAGCAGCGACCGCAGCACGCTGACGGTGAGGATGAACGCGATCGCGATGCCGCGGCGGATCTCCGTGAGACCGAAATGGTCGAGCGCAGGCGCGTCGACGATGAGATCGGCATCGGGCGGGCCGTCGGCGTACGGTCCGCGGAAGTTCTCGAGGATCGCGGGCGTCTCGTGACCTTCGGGCAGCTCGCGCCGCCCGCCGAAGTGCAGCCCGACCCGAGGCTCGGTCTGCTCGACCAGACCGACGACCACGCCACCGTCGACGACCGGCAGGTGGCGGACCGCATGGCGACCCATCAGCTCGCGAGCCTCCATGGTGTCGGTCGACGGGGTGATGGTGACGACGTCGCTGCGCATGCGTCGGCGCACGGGAACGGTGGCCGGGTCGTCGCCGTCGACGATGACCTGGAGGAGATCGCGTTCGGTGAGGAGACCGACCAGCGGCGCGCTGCCCTCGACGACGATCAGCGCCGACACGTGGCGCTGCTGCATGAGCGAGGCGGCCTCGGCGATGGTGGCGTCGGGTCCGATGGTGACCACGGAGGCGGGCGCATTCGACATGTCGTCACTCTTGCCGATCGACGGCGATCGACACGAGGACGGAGGTCGGGTGCAGGAGGACGCCCTCAGCGAATGCTGGGGACCTCGAGCGCGACACCGGTCTCCTGCTCGGAGACCTGCCACAGGACCTCGATCGAGCGGGCCATGCCGAGACGCCGGAAGATGGGCTTGCGGATCGGCGGGCCGTTGTTCACCCACAGCGGTCCGTAGAACTCGCCGCCCTTCGCCTTCGGATCGGTGGCGGCACGGAGCTGCGACAGCGCCCCCTGCGCCGGCGACATGCCGGTCGAGCCGGCAAGCATGTGGAAGAAGCGCTGGCTGAATCCGCCGCCGGTCTCCTCGACGCTGGTGGCCTGCAGCTCGGTGTCGGAGAGCCCGGGGTGGGCGACGAGGCTCCGCGCGGCGACCCCGGAGGCTTCGAACCGCTGCTGGAGCCCCAGCCCGAAGTGGAAGTTGGCCAGCTTCGACTGCCCATAGGCCTTCCACTCGCCGTAGCGGCCGTGCAGATGAGGATTGGCGGGATCGACACGTCGGCCGATGTGGTGGGCGGTGCTCGTGACGGTGACGACACGCGGCGACGGTGCGGCGAGCACGCTGGGCAGCAGGTGCGCGGTGAACGCCCAATGGCCCAGGTGGTTGACGCCGAACTGGATCTCGAAGCCGTCGGCGGTCTTGCCCTCGGGGATGCCCATGATGCCGGCGTTGTTGACGAGCAGGTCGATGACGGAGTGCGACGCCGAGATCGCGTCGGCCGCAGCACGCACCGACGCGAGCGAACCGAGGTCGAGCTCGACGATCTCGAGTGAGACGCCGGGATCGAGTGCTCGGATGTCGGCCTCCGCGGCCGCGGCCTTGGTCTGGTTACGAGCGGCCATCACCACGTGAGCGCCGGCGACGGCCAGCGCTCGGGCGGTCTCGAGACCGAGGCCGCCGTTGGCGCCGGTGACCACCGCCGTGCGGCCGGAGAGATCGGGGATGTCGGACGTCGACCAGGACATGGCGGGGCTCCCACTGCTGAATGAACGATCATCCAGCATCGCGGAACCACCGCACCGCCGTACCATCGTCTCGATGGCTGCACCCGACCGGCACGAGACCGGCGATGATCGCTGGGGACCCGAAGAGCTCTTCGCAATCCTCAAGACCGTGTTCGACACCGCTCGCACGGCTGGCGGCGCCGGCCTGTCCGCGCTGCAGCACGGCTCCGAGGACGCCGTGGCCGCCTTCGTCCGCCACCGGGTTGCTCGGGCCGTCGACGGCATCGAACCCGGTGCATCACCTTCCCTCGACCGCTCCCTCGCCGCACCGAGGAGCTCGGCGCTCACGCGTCGCCTCGGCACGTCGGGGGTCGCACGCGTCGCTCGTCGCGCCGGCCCGCTCGCCCGACGCTCCCCCACCGCCATCGCGCTGCGGGTGGGCCCGGCGATGTACGACGTCGCGACCCAGGCCGTTCGAGAGCTCGACGCCGTGGCCGCGCAGCTCGTCGCGCTGGCTCACGATCACGGCCGCGCTCCCGACGCCGATCGGATCCACACCGCGACCGTGCAGCTGATCGCCGGCGAGACCGTCGACCCGGCCGGACGCGTCGCCCACCTCGGCCTCGTCCGGCGGTGGATCCGGCGCATGGGCGGCCAGCTCGCGCCGTTCGGCCTCGGAGGTGGCGGGCCCGATGCCCGAAAGCTCACCGATGCGATCGCCGCCGTCGATCCCACCGAGCTCGGTCCGAAGCGCCGGCGGAGCCGCTCGTCGTGAGCCGCATCGAGCGGATCAGCATCTCGATGCACCAGCTCCCGCTCGATCCCCCCTATCCCGCGGCATGGGATCGCCGTCCACGCCATGCCTTCCCCGTGACCGTGTACCGCGTCATCGACGACGAGGGCCGCGAAGGCGTGGCCCTCGGCGATGCGATGCGGGGCTTGGTCGACTACCTCGATCTCTTCATCGGCGAGGACCCCCGCGACCTCGACCGTCACGCGGCCGTCCTCGCCAACATCGACTTCTTCGACGGCCGTCCGTGGCCCCTCGAGCTGGCGCTGTGGGATCTCGCCGGCAAGATCCAGGGCGCACCGGTCTGGCGGTTGCTCGGCGGTCGCAGCGACCGCATCCGGCCGTACGCGTCGTCGGGGTCGCACTGGAGTCTCGACGACGTGGACGACCGCGTCGAGCACCTCGTCGAGTCGGGCTTCACCGCGCTCAAGCTCCGCTTCGGTCGCCACCACCTCACCGACGACCTCGACGTCTTCACTCGCGTGAAGGAAGTCGCCGGCGACCGCCTCCAGCTGCTGGTCGACTGCAACCAGGGCTGGCGCATGCCGTGGGACGTCCACCCGCCGTGGACCCTCGACCACGCCACCGAGGTCGCCCGCCATCTCGAGGCGCTCGATGTGGGATGGATGGAGGAACCGCTCGACCGCGACGACCTCGACGGCATGGCCGAGCTCCGGCGGCGCACCAGCGTGCCGATCGCCGGGGGCGAGATGACCCGCGACCGCTCGACGCTCGACTCGCTGCTCGAACGAGGTTGCCTCGACGTGTTCCAGCCCGACGTCGCCGTCACCGCCGGCCTCACGTGGCTCGCTCCCTTCGCCCGACGGGTCGTCGACGCCGGCCACGTTTTCAGCCCCCACACCTGGGGCAGCGGCGCGGTGCTCATCGCCAACGCCCACCTCGCCGCCGGGGCGGTCGCCGCACCCGTGCTCGAGTTCCCCTACGACCCACCGTTGTGGACCGTGGGCCGGCGCGACTTCGCGTTGAAGAAGCCGTGGAAGCCCGCCGGGGACGGCATGCTCCATCTCGGAGAAGCGCCCGGATTCGGCATCGCCCTCGACGAAGACCGGCTGGCGGCCACACGCGCAGACACCGCGGCCTACCACTGACGACCGGTCGATCGCCCTCCGGGCTGCACCGAACGCGCGAGGTGGTCACGACCGCGTGGCGTGGCAGGACGCCGGTGCAATCACCCCACAGCGTCGCCCTTCGCTACGCATCGTCGCAGTGAGGACAGAGCCGGTGGCGGCGCATTCACCGCGAGTCGCGACCATTCGGATCTCAACGCAAGAACGGATCCGAAACCCGGTCGTCTGACCCTCGCCCTGTCGGACCACCGGTAGTCCAATCAGATGACACCCCGCGATGTGAGGGAATCGCGTCGCCCGGTGTTCGACTCGGCGGGCGCCATCACCACCCCGGTGGTGCACGCAGCCGAGATGAGCGGGACTCAGGCGAGCATGGAAACCCGGCGAGAGATCACCACCCGACGACGAGCACTCGGCATCCTGCTCGCCTTCCTCGGCGCACTCCAGCTCATGGCTGGCGTCCTCGCGCCCGCCAGCGCGGCGGCCGCCAACGCGGGCCCGGGCACGCTGCTCGGGTTCGAGGCCGACGGCAACCAGACGGTCGACGTCGTGGGACCGCCGTCCAATCTCGACTGGGCGAACGTGACCCGCACGGTCGCGACCGACGGGTCCGCTCCGGACTTCGGATACCAGGGCTCATCGAAGGAGAACGACCCCTCCCAGTTCACCTGCCAGTCGAAGGCGGGCGGCATCACGCCGGGGAAGGCGAACCTGATCCGGGCGTACCTCCACAACGAGGTCCAGCTCAGCAAGGCGCGACTCGCCCTCGGATTCGTCCGTGAGGACGATGGTGGCCAGGGGGACAGCCACGTCAACTTCGAGTTCAACCAGGGCGCGATCTCGTTCACCCCCGTGGCGAACGGAGCCTGCCCCTACCTGGGCCGCCTCGCCGGCGACCTCCTCTTCACCTTCGACTTCCCCGGCAACACGACGAGCCCGGCCGTGATCAAGGTCTACCGCTGGAACCCGGCCGTGTCGGCCGACGGACAATGGGACGAGCTCGCGATCAACAACGTGAGCGCGCTCGTGGTCGCGAGCGACAACACGGCGCAGATCACCGATCAGGTCGTCGGCGGTGTCCTTCCCGTCCGGACCTTCGGCGAGGTCGTCGTGGACCTCCTCGAGCTCGATCGCCAGGTCGACGGCGCCCCCATCCTGAGCTGCCCCGGCTTCGGCAGTGCCACGGTTCGTTCGCGTTCGTCGGGCGAGTCGTTCGAAGCTGCGCTCCAGGACTTCATCGCCCCGATCGGCATCGACCTGTCGACCTGCGGCTCGGTGAAGATCAAGAAGGTCGACGACCTCGGCCAACCGATGGCCGGCATCGGATTCGGTCTGTACGGCAACACCGCGGGCACCGGCACGCCGATCGACACGTGCGTCACCGGCGACGACGGCATCTGCCTCTTCGACGACGTACCGCCGACCCCGCAGGGCCAGAGCTACAGCATCTTCGAGGACGCCAGCACCGTGCCGCCCGGCTACACGCCGGCGACGAACCCGGTGAAGTCGGGCATCACGGTCGGCTTCAAGGAGCACGTCGACCTCACCGCCGCGCCGATCGTGAACCCACGCCAGACCGGTTGGGTCGAGGTCACCAAGGCGCTGGCCGAGCTCTCCGGGCTGCCCGTCGTCCCGAGCGACATCGGCGTGCTCGCCGGCACCGCCTTCCTGCTCTACGACGACGACGTCGCCGATGGCGGAGACGGCGACAACGAGTACGACGTGGGCGAGGAGGTCACGACGTGGGGGTCGACCGACCTCGCCGGCTGCACCGTCGCCTCCGGCGACGACTCGTGCCTCATCGGACCGGTCGCCACCGGCGGGTACCGCATCGCCGAGACCGTCGTGCCCGACGGCACCACCAAGGGCGACGACGTCCCGGTGACCATCACCGCGGGCAACACCCAGGAAGCCCCGGTGCAGGTCACCTACACCAACTCGCTCAGCCCGCTGCAGATCACCCTCGACAAGAGCGGGCCCGACACCGCCACCGTCGGTGACACGTTCGCGTACACCTTCGGCGTCACCACCAACGGTCCCCCGCTCGAGGACGTGACGGTGACCGAGCTCACCGAGGGCCGGTGCGACACCCCGCTGTCCGGGCCGGTGAAGACCGGCGGCGACGACGACGCCTGGCTCGAGGTCGGCGAGACGTGGACCTTCACCTGTGATCACACCGTCACGTTCTCCGACCCCGACCCGCTCCCCAACGAGGCGGAGGCATCCGGGACCGACGCCTTCGGTCGAACGGTCACCGACAGGGACACCCACCTGGTCGACATCATCTACCCCGACGTCGTGGTCGAGAAGGTGGCGGTCGACGACGCCATCGACGCCGGCGACACGATCGCCTTCGACCTGACGGTCAGCAACATCGGCGACGCCGTTGCCAAGGGCGTGACGCTCATCGACACGCTCCCGAGCGGTGTGGCATGGACGGTCGACGACACGGCTGCCTGCTCCATCGCGTCGGGCGTCCTCGATTGCTCGTTCGGCGACATCGCCGCAGGCGAGAGTGCGTCCACGGTGCGGATCTCCGGCCCGACCGACACGGGCGAATGCGGCACGGTCCGGAACTCGGTCGTCGTCGGCGCCACCAACGAGCGCGCCGTCGACACCGCCAACAACACCGACGCCGACACGGTCACGGTCTCGTGCCCCGACGTCTCGATCACCAAGACCGGCAACGGCACGATCAACGCAGGCGACGTGGCCGAGTTCACCCTGATGGTGAGCAACAACGACCAGACGGGTACGGCGACCGCCGTCACCGTGGTCGACGAACTGCCCGGCACCCTGTCCTGGACCATCGACCCCGCCGTCACCGGCTGCGCCATCCAGAGCGGCACCCTCACCTGCGAGCTCGGCGACCTCGGTCCGGGTGGGGAGATCGAGATCACGGTGGTCGCCACGACCACGCCGACGGCGTGCGGCGATCTGCCGAACACCGCCACCGTGAGCTCCGGCAACGAAGCGCCCGAGCTGGACGGCAACAACGAAGCGAGCGCCACCATCACGGTCCAGTGCCCTGATCTCACCATCGACAAGACGCCCGACGGCGGCGTGGTCAACGCCGGTGACCCAGCGAGCTTCACGATCGTGGTCGGGAACGACGGGCCGGGCACCGCCTACGACGTCACCGTCTCCGATGACCTCCCGGGTGACCTCACGTGGCTCCTCGACCCGGCGGTCCCAGGCTGCACGGTCGCCGACGGCACGCTGTACTGCGCATTCGACGAGCTCGATGCCGGCGACTCGGTGTCCATCACCCTCGTGACCACCACCGACCAGAGCGACTGCGGCCTGCTCGACAACACCGCCGTCGCTGACGCATCGAACGACGACCAGGTCAGCGCCGATGGCGACATCACGGTGCAGTGCCCGGACATCGACATCACCAAGGAGGCGGACGACGACACGGTCAGCGCCGGCTCCGACGTCGGGTTCACGATCACGGTCCGAAACGACGGCCCGGGCACGGCCTACGACGTCATCCTCACCGACCCGCTCCCGGCCGGACTCGCGTGGTCGCTCGCGCCGGCGGTCGACGGATGCGCCATCACCGACGGCACGCTGGCGTGCACACCGCGGTCGCTGCCGGCCCTCGCCGAGTTCACGGTGCACGTCGTGGCCTCCACCGGCGACGACGACTGCGGCACGTACCAGAACACGGCCACGGCGGATGCCTCCAACGACCAGCCGGTCCAGGCCGACGATGCCACCACGGTGCTCTGCCCCGGTCTCAACATCTCCAAGGTCGCCGACGACACCGTGATCGATGCCGGTGACCAGATCGGGTTCACCATCGTCGTCTCCAACGTCGACGACGGCGTGCCCCCGCCCGAAGGCGTCGCCACCGACGTGGTCGTGACCGACGAGCTGCCGCTGGGCCTCGAATGGACGCTCGACCCCGCGGTCGAGGGCTGCGCCATCGCCGACGGCCGGCTCACCTGCGAGCTCGGCGACCTCGATGCCGGCAGCAGCGTGGAGATCCACGTCGTCGCCACCACGGGCATCAGCGACTGTGGCCTGCTCACGAACCAGGCGGCGGCCGACAGCGGGAACGGTCCTCCGGTCGACTCCGACGAGGCATCGGTGCTGGTGCTGTGCCCGCTCGGCATCACGGTCGACAAGACCGGCCCGTCCTTCGCCCATGTCGGCGACGAGGTCACCTACACGATCGTGGTCACGAACTCGGGCGAGGCCGACCTGGTCGGGGTCGTCCTCACCGACCCGCTCTGCGACGACGACACCATGGAGCTGGTCGACGATGCCGACGGTGACACGGTGCTGGCGGTCGACGAGGCGTGGGTCTACACCTGCACCCACGTCGTGACGAGCGATGATCCGGACCCGTTGCCGAACACCGCCACTGCGGTCGGCATCGACGAGCGGGAGCGGACGACCGAGGACGCCGACGACCACGTCGTCGACCTCATCGACCCCGCCATCGAGATCGTCAAGACGGTCGACGACCTCGGGCCGAACCCCGGCGACACGATCACCTTCACCTACATCGTCACCAACACCGGCGACACGACGTTGTTCGACGTGGTGGTGGTCGACGACCAGCTCGGCGAGATCGGCACGATCGACGTCCTCGAGCCGGGCGAGTCGGTGACCCTCACCAAGGACGACCTCGTCCAAGCCGACCAGGACCTCGTGAACGTGGCGACCGCGACCGGCAGCGACGTGCTCGGCAAGCAGGTGACCGACGATGACTCGGTCACGATCTCGATCGTCCTCACCGACGTCGTGGTCCGACGTCCGCCCGCCACGCTGCCGGTGACGGGCGCGGACCTCGGGCTGCTCCTGCTCGCCGCCGGCCTGTTCCTGCTGTCCGGGTTCAGCCTCACCGAGACCGCCCGCCGTCAGCGGCGCCGCGGCGCACACATGCGCTGACCGGCGGAGTTCCTCGCGGTCGACCCGACGTGGACGTCACCGTCTGGGATGACGCCGGCCCGTGACGGGTACGTTCAGACAGATGCCCGAGGTGCGGCTGACGAAGCCAGACAAGGTCCTGTTCCCGTCGGTCGACGACCACCCCGCCATCACCAAGGCCGACCTGTTCGAGTACGCGGGCCGCATCGCCGACCGCATGATCCCGCTCATCGCCGACCGCCCAGCCGTGCTGCAGCGCTTCCCCGACGGCGTCGACGGGGACGGCTGGTACCAGAAGCACACACCGAAGCACTTCCCCGACTGGATCCCGACGGTCGAGCTGCCCAAGCGCGGCGGCGGCACCGTGCGACATCCCGTCATCGATTCGGCCGATGCGCTGCGGTACGTGGTCAACCAGGGCACCATCTCCGTCCATGTGCTCGGCGGCTCGGCCGAACGACCGGACGTACCGACCGAGCTGCTCATCGACTTGGACCCGTCGATCGGCGACGCGTCGCAGGTGATCGAGGCAACGCACGCAGTGCGTGACCTCCTCGATCAGATGGGCGTCGTGGGCTTCGTGAAGTCGACGGGGTCACGCGGCGTCCACGTGCACCTCCCGCTGCTCGGCAATGCCGGCTTCGACGCCGTCGGCGCGCTCGGCTCGCACCTCGGGCGGATCCTGGCGGCGCGTCACCCCGACCTGCTCACCGTCGAGTTCTCGAAGGAGGACCGCGGCGACCGGCTCTTCGTCGACACGCTCCGCAACGCGCCGGCCCAGCACGCAGTGGCGCCCTACACGCTGCGACCCAAGCCCGGTGCGCCCGTCGCGATCCCCCTGCGGTGGGACGAGATCGACGCATCGTGGCAGCCCGGCTCGACGCCGCTGCGGAGCCTCTTCCGTCGCCTCGGCAGCCTGGCCGCCGACCCGTGGGAGCACTTCGACGGGCACCGCATCGAAGCCTCGGCGCTCGCCGACGCGGTGCAGCGCATCAGCTGACGGCTCGACCGATCGTGACCGCGAACACGGGATGGCGGACGGCTGCCGCCGCCAGCTCCGCCTCGGACGCATCCGGGCCGACGCCGTCGAAGAACTGACCGACCTCCCACTTCCACCGCTTCAGGTAGGCGCGAAGGACCTCGAGAGCTTCGGACGGGTCGATCTCGCGGGCCGAGAACGTCGAGCGACGTCGACCGACGCGCAGCCGTCCCTCGCCGGCGACGCGGAGGTTGCGCACCCATTGCGTCTCGCCGCGCGGCGCCACCAGGTACGTCGAGTCGTCGTGCGTCAGCAGGTTCACCGGCACCGACCGCCACTCGCCCGTCTTGCGGCCACGGACCTCGAGCACCCTGGAGCCCCACAGGCTGAGGCCACGCCGCGTCGACCAGGCCACGAAGCGGTTGAACACGCTTCGGGTGAACCACGACGGCGGGACGTAGTGCGGAGTGCGGGTTTCGGTGACGGTCATCGGTCATTCCCTTCGTTGTGAGCACTGCTCTCGTTTCAGAGCACTGAACACCAACGAGCGACGCTTGTCAAGAGCAGTGCTCTCATCTCGGAGCGCTGTTACCATCACGCCCGATGACCGATGCCGCGCTTCCCACGGCGAGAGCCAGAGCCCGAGCCGCCGTCACCGACGAGATCGTCGCCGAGGCCCGCCGTCAGCTCGGCGAGCACGGCGCCGCGTCGCTCTCGCTGCGCGCCGTCGCCCGGGCCCTCGGCATGGCGTCATCCGCCGTCTACCGGTACGTGGCCGGCCGCGACGAGCTGCTCACGCTCCTGATCATCGATGCGTACGACTCGCTCGGCGAGGTCGCCGAACAGGCCGCGTTCGACGCACGCCGCAAGGCGCCCCACAACCGATGGGTCGAGGTCGCCTGCACCATCCGGCGGTGGGCGCACGAGCACCCACACGAGTACGCCCTCGTGTACGGCACACCGGTGCCCGGCTACCAGGCCCCCGAAGAGACCTCGGCGCCCGGCACCCGCGTCTCGCTCGCCCTGGTGGGAGTGGTGCGCGAGGCAGCGGAACGCTCCACCCTCACACCCACGGTGCAGGTCGACCTCCCACCCACCCTCGTCGCCGACCTCGAGCGCTTGCGCGGCCTCATCGATCTCGACGTCGACGACGAGGTCCTCGTGGCCACGTTGCTGGCGTGGACCCAACTGTTCGGGCTGCTCAGTTTCGAGGTGTTCAGTCAGACCCGGGGCGTCGTGACCGAGCACGAAGCGCTCTTCGTGGCGGCGGCGACGGCGATGGCGAAGTCGATCGGCCTGTGACGGGACGGGCAGAATGTCCGAATGCCTTCGGTCGACGTCAACGGGATCACCATCGAGTACGAGCGGAGCGGGTCGGGTGAGCCGCTGCTGCTGATCATGGGACTCGGCGGTCAGCTCACGGCGTGGCCCGTCGAACTCGTCGACGACCTGTGTCGCCGTGGCTACGAGGTCATCCGCTTCGACAACCGGGACATCGGCCTGAGCTCGCAGTGCGAGTGGGAGCCGCCGTCGCCTCTGCGAGCGTTTCTCGGACGGCTGTTCCGCCGCCCGGTGGCCACCGGGTACGTCGTCGACGACATGGCCGACGACGCCGCCGGCCTGCTCGACGCTCTCGGGATCTCGTCCGCCCACGTGGTCGGCGTGTCGATGGGCGGCATGATCGCGCAGGCCCTGACCATCCGCCACGAGCACCGGGTCCGCACGCTGACCTCGATCATGTCGAACCCCGGCGATGGCAGCGGCGGCGCTGCACTCCCGGTGCTGGCCAAGCTCGCTCGCCGTCCCGAGGCGACACGGGCCAACGCCGTCGAGCAGGCCGTCGAGACCTTCCAGCTCATCAGTGGCCCGCACTTCGATCCCGCGGCGTACCGCCCGCTCGCCGAAGCTGCCGTGGCCCGGAGCTTCGCCCCGGGCGGCGTCGCCCGGCAGACCGCCGCGATCATGGCCAGCGCCGACCGGACGCCGGGACTCCGCCGGCTCGGCACCCCGGCGCTGGTGATCCACGGCCTCGTCGATCCGCTGGTGAAGCCCAGCGGTGGCATCGCCACCGCCGAGGCGATCCCCGGTTCGCGCCTGCTCATGTTCAGCGACATGGGCCACGACCTTCCCGCCCCGCGCCTCGGCGAGATCGCTGACGCCATCGACCAGCACGCCGCCCGCGCCCGCATCGAGGTCGCCGACGCAGCCTGACCCGCAGGTTCCTAGAGTCTGCGCATGACCAGCGACGAGCCAGCCGCCTCCGGTGCCGAGGTCGTCCTGGTGGACGACCCGCGACCGAAGGTGCGACGGCTCACGCTGAACCGGCCCGCCAAACGCAACGCCCTGAACGACGCGCTCCGGGGCCGCCTGTTCGACGAGCTCCGTCGGGCGGACCACGATCCGGCGGTCTCCGTCATCGTCATACGCGGCGCCGGCCCCTGCTTCTCGGCCGGGTACGACCTCGGGTCGCCGAACACCGACATCGAGCGGTCCACCGCACCGGCCGACGGGTGGTGGAGCCGCCATGTCGTCGGCAACTGGTTCGAGATGTGGGACATGCCGACGCCGATCATCGGGCAGGTGCACGGCTACTGCCTCGCCGGCGGCACCGAGCTGGCCGCCGCGTGCGATCTCGTCTACGTCGCCGAGGACGCCCAGATCGGCTACCCACCCGTCCGGCTGATGTCGCCGCCCGACATGCAGTGGCAGACGTGGCTCATGGGACTCCGGCGCGGGATGGAAGCGCTGCTGACCGGCGACGCCATGTCCGGGACCGAAGCCGTCGAGGCCGGCATGGCCAACCGAGCCCATCCCGCCGAGGAGCTCGACGACGCCGTGCTCGTCATGGCCGAGCGAGTCGCCCGGATCCCTCCCGACCTGCTCGCGCTCAACAAGCGGGCCGCGCACCGGGCCATGGAGGCGGCCGGCATCCGCTCCGGCATCCGAGCCACGGCCGACATCCAGGCCATGGGCTTCCACCAGCGGTCGTCCAAGGAGTACATGCGCTCGTTCGCCGAGAAGGGCGTGAGCGAGGCGCTGAGCGATCGAGACCGGAGCTTCGGCGACTACCGCGAGCGCTGAGCAGCGGGCTCGACCTCGAGCCCACGAGTGGCGGCGGCATCGGCGTCGCGGATGAACCACGACGCGATGATCCCGGGCACGAAGAGCAGAGCGATGGCCACGAACGCCGTGCGGTACGCCGACAGGCCCTCGGCCGCCGACGCGGCAGCGCTCAGCCCGGCCGTCGGGGCCAGCGACGCCAGCACCGTGGCCGCGATGGCGACGCCGATGGCGTTGGCCGACTGACGCTGCACGGCGAACAAGGTGGTCGCCCGCGCGGTGTCCTCGTTGGAGATGCGGGCGTAGGTGGCCGTCTGGATCGTGACGAAGACCAGACCGATGGCCACGCCGCGGAAGAAGTTCATGGCGGCCAGGACACCGAGCGGCGTGGTGGTGTCGGTGAGGGCGAACCACGCCGTGAAGACGGCGGTGCCGGCGGCGCCGGTGAACATGAGCCGTCGGGGGCCGACGGACACGTACAGGCGACGACCGGCGAGATTCGAGATCACGAAGACGCCCACGGCCTGGGGAGCCTGGGTGAAGCCGGCACCGGTCGCCGAGACCCCTCGCAGGTCCTGCAGGTAGAGCGTGAACAGGAAGACCTGACCGAGGAAGCCGGCGTAGATCGACAGACCGGCGAGGTTGGTCATCCGGAACAGTCGCTCGGTGAACAGCCGCAGGTGCAGGATCGGCTCGGCGATGCGGAGTTCGACGATCACGAGGGCGATGAAGGCGAGGACCGACGCGCCGAGCACGGCGAGCGTGCTCGGCGACGACCACCCCTCGTCGGGTCCGAGCGAGAGGCCGTAGAGCAGGCCGGCGAGGCCGCCGCTGGCGAGGAGGAGACCGACGGCGTCGAAGCGGCCGGCCGACTCGACCACCTGCTCACGCAACCAGAGGACGCCCAACGTGATGGCGGCCACGCCGATCGGCAAGTTGACGTAGAAGATCCATCGCCACGAGATCGTGTCGACGATGATGCCCCCCAGCGCCGGCCCGATGGCCGGTGCGATCACCGCCACGCCGACGACCGCCGCCGCTGCGGTGGCCCGCTCGCTGACGGGGTAGGCGCGGAACAGGATCGCCGACCCGACCGGGGTGATGAGGCCGGCGCCGAGGCCCTGGAGCAGGCGGAACAGGATCAGCTGGTCGAGCGAGCCGGCGGCGCCACACAGACCCGAGGCGAGCGTGAACAGCACGAGCGCGCCGAGGAAGACGCGCTTCGAGCCGAACCGGTCGCTCAGCCAGCCGGCGGCAGGTATGGCACTGGCCAGGACGAGCAGATAGCCGACCACGACCCACTCGACCTCGGTGACCTCGACGCCGAACTCGTCGGCGAGGGTCGGGAGCGCCACGTTGACAATGGTGGCGTCGAGGATCTGGATGAAGAGTCCGAGGACATAGACGACCGTCACCGCGACCTTGTAGGTGGGCGCGCGCACCCGCGCACGCTACCGGTCGTGCTTGCGGGGTCCTGGGGCCGGAGGAGGCGAGCTCAGCCGGCGCTGGGCAGGCGGTCGGTGAGCGTTCCGGACTCGCCGAAGAGCTCGTCGCGCCACTGCTCGACCAGGGCCGATGTGTCGCGGTCGTCGGGGTGGAAGTCCGGCCGGTTGTACTCGCGCAGCTTGTCGAGCATCTCCCGGCTCACCAGTGACGACCGTCGGAGCCGCTTCCATCCCTGCCAGACCTTGCGGGGCTGGCGTCGGGCAACCGGGTCGCGGAGGAGCGAGACCAGCGTGGTGAGCAGGATGAAGATCGGGAAGCCGGCGTTGATGAGACGCATGGTCCACACCCGGATCCGCTCGCTTCCACCGACGGCTTTGTACACGTCGAAGGCCACCGCCTTGTGCTCGGACTCCTCGAGGGCGTGCCACATGAACAGCGACGTGACCTCGGGGTGTCCGATCGACCCTCGCACCTCCTCGTCGGTCATCAACACCTCGGCCAACGTGGCGGTCCAGTGCTCGAGCGCGGCGGTGAGGGCGAGGTTCGCCGAGGCGGGGGCGATGCGCTCACGGAGCTTCAGGCTCTTGTCGACCCACCGGTCGATGGTCTTGGTCGGATAGCCCAGCTCGTCGAGCCGGTCGTTGAGCTCGCGGTGCTCGCGACCGTGGATGGCCTCCTGCCCGATGAATCCCTTGACCTGCTCCGCGAGCGCGGGGTCGGTGATGTCCTTGCGGTAGTTCCGCACCGAACGGACGAAGAAGTCCTCGCCGTTCGGGAACACGGCGGAGAGCGTCGCGATGACATGGCTGCGAACCGGGTCGGCGTCGGCGGCGAAGTGGCGGGGCAGGTCGGCGAGCGGGTATTCGAACGACACCCGTCGGGTGGGGACCTCTCGAGCGGTGGCGGTGCTCATCGATGACGCTCCGTGGTGCTGATCAGGGGGAAGGGGGAGACGGACGGGTGCGTCCGACAGTTTCTCACCTCGGACGACCTCGAATGTACTGTCCCAAATGTGCCACTTTCGTCGAACTCCGCGCTGCAGTCCTGGCTCCGCCGCCTCCTCGCCGTCGTCATCGCGCTCGACCTGGTCGTCGCCGGTGGCATCTCCGTCCTCCACGCCAACGACTCGACCAGCCCGGTCACGGCCGATGCCGCGGTGGAGGCGTTCCGCGCCACACGCCAGAGCACCACCCCCACCACCGCCACGTCATCGCCTCTCGACACGGGCGCTGGTGGACAAGGGACGACCGACAATGGGGGCGGCGAGGAGACGGAGGGACCCGACTCGGCGACCCCCGACAGCAGCGGTGCCGACGGTCCCCCTCCGACCACCGCCGGACCCGCCGACGGAGGTGACCGCACATCGAACCCGATCCCGACCCCCGGCACCCCGGCTCGACCCGCCGAAGGCGTCTACAGCTACGACACCTCGGGTCACGAGCGGCTCGACGCACTCGGCGGCGCGCGGCACGAGTACCCCGACCAGACCACACTCACGATCACGCACGGCGGCTGTGGGCTGCGCGAGCGGTGGCAGCCCCTCGACGGCCGCTACGACGAACGGAGCGTGTGCGCCACGGCGACCACCCATGCCATCGAGTGGTACGAGTCGTCCCGATCGTTCTTCGGTCAGACCGACACCCGTCGCCTCACCTGCGACGCCGGCGCGGTGGCCTTCTCCACGGACGCACCGGTCGGCACCGAGTACCGCCATCGCTGCACCGATCCGGACACCGACGCCCGCAACGTCGTGACCGTGCTGGCCGACGAGGACCTCGTGATCGGCGGTCGAACCGTGCGCGCCCGACGCATCCGCTCGGTCAGCGACGTCACCGGTGACAGCCGGGCCCATTCCGAGATCGACTCCTGGGTGCACCCCGAGACCGGGCTGACCCTGCGACGGGTCTCGCTGCTGGACGGCACGTCGACCGGACCCTCGGGCGACGTGCGGTACCACGAGGAGTACACGATGCAGCTGCGATCGCTGCAGCCGCGGACCTGACGACGCATGATGGACAGATTGCCTAGTCAATCTGTCCACGATTGATCATTCGGAGCTGATTCCCGGACAATCGGGAACAGTTCGCAACCCCAACCGCTTGAATGGTGCTGTGAAGACTGCACTCAAGACCGGCGTTGCGGGCGCGACCTTCCTCATCATCATCCTCTTGGGGGTGACCCTCGTCGGGTTGCCCTCGTTGCCCAATCCATTCCGGTCGGAGACCGTCGTTCGCGACCACGCCGCGGTCCTGCAGTCGCTCGAGGACCTCAGCGAGTACCACGCCGCCACCGGCGAGTACCAGGTCGTCGTCGACATCGAGAAGAAGACCCGGTACGTCCCCGGGTTCCTCAAGGGCGAGCGCACCACCTTCCTCGCGCAGGGTTCGGTCGATGCCATCGTCGACCTCGGCGACCTCGGCCCCGATGCGGTCATCGTCGGCGACGACGGATCGGTCACCGTGCTGTTGCCTCCGGCCGTCCTCGACGATCCCGCCATCGATCACGAGGCCAGCGAGGTCCTCGACCGCGACCGTGGCGTCCTCGACCGGGTCGGAGGCGTGTTCTCCGACAAGCCCACGTCGGAGCAGAAGCTCTACCTCGAGGCGGAGAGCCGCTTGAGCGAGGCCGCGTCGACCAGCGAGCTGCTGGCCACCGCCGAGGCGAACACGGCCGCGATGATCGAGGAGCTGTTCACCAGCGCCGGCTTCACCGACGTCCGCGTCGTCTTCCAGGCCGCCGCCGCCGTCAGCTGACGATCGAGCGCCGTCAGGCCAGCAGCGCCTGCGGGACGTCGACGACCCGGGCGCGGAGCCACTCACCCAAGCTCTTGGCCTGGGCGTCGACACGCGTCGACGCCGCAACGCCCTCGTCGAGCAGGCCGTGGATCACGAAGTTGATCGCCCGGAGGTTCGGGAGCGGGTGCCGATCGATGGGCAGCGGCGCGGTCTCGGGCAGCAAGGTCCGCAGCCGCTCCGTGGTGAGGAACTCCTCGAGCCACGGCCAGGCGTCATCGCTCCGGACGAACACGCCGAGGTTGGCGTCGCCCCCCTTGTCGCCCGAACGGGCACCGACGATCATGCCCAGCGGCACTCGCTCGGTCGGACCGGTGGGCACCATTCCGACGGGCCCGGGGGAAGCCTCGGGCTCGCGCTCGCCCGGTGAAGCCGGGAACGTCGACTCGACCTCGCGGGTGTCGCCTCCGAGCACGGTCACCAGGTTGGGGACCAGGTCCGCAGGCACGACCGCCGGGCGGTAGATCCCGAACGGGCCGCCGTTCCGCGGCCCCCCGCTCGGGCTGTAGAGCCCCGGGATCGAACACAGCGCGGTCTCGATGACCGCCCCCGTGAACGCCCGGCCGACCTTGCGCTCGTCGGGGTCCTTCACGATCAACCGCCACAACGCCGTGGCCTCCTGGTTCGATGCAGGGTCGGTCTTGTCGGTGCGCTCCACCCGTTCGGTGACCGAGGCGAAGTCGCCGGGAACGTAGGGGCACGCAGCCCAGAACGCGTCGGAGGCGACCTGCGCCTTGGCTTCGATGTCGAGCCCGGTGAGCGCGATCGACACCTCGTTGCGATGACCCCCGAGCTCGTTCATCGCGACCTTGAGGGTCTCCGGCGGTGGCGTTCCCTTGGTCCCCGACACCCGGACCCGGTCGACGGTGACCTGCTCGAGCGCGATGGTGTCGAAGCGTGCGGTGACGTCGGGGCCCAGGTAGGCGGGTCCGCCGATCTCGTAGAGCAGCTGTGAGGTGACGGTGCCCACGGTCACCGCGCCGCCGGTGCCGTCGTGCTTGCCGATGACCGACGATCCGTCAGCGGCGACCTCGGCCCAGGGGAACCCGACGCGTGCCATGCCGGGGACCTCGGTGAAGAACGAGTAGTTCCCTCCGGTGGCCTGGCCACTGCACTCGATGACGTGGCCGGCCACCACGGCGCCGGCGAGCTGGTCGAGGTCGGTCCGGCTCCACCCGTGGTGCCACGCCGCCGGTCCACAGCACACCGCAGCATCGGTGACCCGGCCGGTGATGACGATGTCGGCGCCCCGGTCGAGGGCATCGACGATTCCCCAGCACCCGAGATACGCGTTCGCCGACAGGTACGCCGTGGGATCGCCGAGGTCGGTGGCGCCGGAGAACGGCTGCAGCGCGCCGGATTCGGCGAGTTCGGTGACCCGTGGCATCAGGTCGTCGCCCGACACGTACGCGATCGTCGGCGACAGACCGAGCGCGTCGGCGACCTCCTGGACGGCCTCGGCGCAGCCGTCGGGATCGAGGCCGCCGGCGTTGGAGACCACCTTGATTCCCCGATCGAGGCAGGTGCCCATGACCTGCTCCATCTGGGTCACGAACGTGCGGGCGAACCCGCCGCGAGGGCGCGAGGCCCGCGCTCGGGCCAGGATGAGCATCGTCAGCTCGGCCAGCCAGTCGCCGGTGAGGACGTCGATGGGCCCGCCCTCGACCATCTCGAGCGCCCCCGAGAGGCGGTCGCCGTAGAAGCCCGAGCAGTTGGCGATGCGGATCGGATCGGTCATCGCCGTCTCCTCAGTCGTCGGCGGCGCTGGTGTCGAGCAGCACGAGGAGGTCGCCGGTGTCGACCCTGTCGCCGGCGGCGACCCGCACCTCGGTCACGGTGCCGGCCGCGGCGGCGGTGATCTGGTGCTCCATCTTCATGGCCTCGACCACGACCAGGAGCTGGCCGTCGGTGACCTGATCCCCGGGCGACACATGGACCGACAACACCGACCCCGGCAGCGGTGCGACCGGACCACCGCCGGCGGCCGCCGCATCGTGGTCGGCGAACCGCGGAGCCCGCGTCCACGTGGTGCATCCGGCCGGTCCGGACACGTGCACGACCGAACCGTCGTCGCCCACCTCGAGCCGCCGACGGACGCCATCGACCTCGACCGCGAGCTCGTCGCCCCGATGAGCGAGGCGACGCACACGGTGGATGGCGCGGTCGTCGGGAGCGAGCGAGCCGTCCTCGGTCGGTGCGGGCCACGGGCCGACCCGGACGTCGAAGCCGTCGCCGGAGGGCCGGACCTCGACCGGCACCTCGGACCCGTCGCCCCGATCGATCCAGATGGAACGCTGCCCATGGGTCCACAGGTTGCGCCAGCCCGACGGGGCGAAGCCGAGGTGCTCGTCTTCGGCGCGGGCTGCGGCCTCGTCGACGAGCACGGCGCCCATGAACTGCGCGATGCGATCGTCGCCCTCGGGGCCCACGGCCTGTTCCACTGCCGGATGGTCGGTGAGGTACGACGTGGGGGTTCGAGCGTCGAGGAAGTCGGGCTCGCCGAGGATGGCGGCAAGGCAGTCGACGTCGGACCTGACGCCGACGATGGCCGACGACCGCAGCGCTCGTGCCAGCACCCACGCCGCCTCGGAGCGGGTCGGCGCGTGCGAGACCACCTTGGCCAGCAACGAGTCGTAGTCGCCGGAGACGACACTGCCGGCTCGGAAGCCGCGGTCGACGCGCACCCCGGCACCGATGTCGAACCGGGTCAAGGTGCCGGTGGACGGCAGCCAGCCAGCGGAGGGGTCCTCGGCCACCACCCGCACCTCGATCGCATGGCCCGAGAACGTCACCTCGTCCTGTGTGAACGGCAGCGGCTCGCCGGCAGCCACGCGGAGCTGGAGCTCGACGAGGTCGACGCCGGTCACGGCCTCGGTGACCGGGTGCTCGACCTGCAGCCGCGTGTTGACCTCGAGGAAGGTGATGGTGCCGTCGGCCCCCACCAGGAACTCGACGGTTCCGGCGTTCTGGTAGCCGACGTGTCGGGCCAGGGCGAGCGCTCCCTCGCACAACGTCCGACGGGTGGCGTCGTCGATTCCGGCCGACGGCGCCTCCTCGAGCACCTTCTGGTTGCGGCGCTGGATCGAGCACTCGCGCTCGCCCAGGTGCACGACGTACCCGTGGGCATCGCCGATGATCTGGACCTCGACGTGCCGGCCGTGTTCGAGATAGGGCTCGATGAAGACGGTGCCGTCGCCGAACGCCGACTCGGCCTCGCGGGACGCCGCAGCCACCGCGTCGGCGAGCTCGGCCTCGGAGCGAACCACACGCATGCCACGCCCGCCGCCACCGGCGGCGGCCTTCACCAGCGCCGGCATCGGCACACCGCCGGGGACGTCGGTTCCGGTGATCTCGATGATCTCGGTGGTGGGGACGCCGGCCTCGAGGGCCGCACGCTTGGCGGCGACCTTGTCGCCGAGCAGCTCGATCTGCTCGGGCGTCGGGCCGACCCAGCGGAGGCCGGCAGCGATCACCTGGCGGGCGAAGTCGGCGTTCTCGGCCAGGAACCCATAGCCGGGGTGGACGGCGTCGCAGCCGGTGTCGATGGCCGCGGACAAGACGGCGTCGACCCGCAGGTACGACGTCGCCGGTGTGGAACCGCCGAGGCCGACGGCGAGGTCGACCGAGTCGACGTGGAGGGCGTCGGCATCGGGATCGCTGTAGACCCCGACCGTCTCGATGCCCAGACGATGGGCGGTCCCGGCGATGCGGACGGCGATCTCGCCGCGGTTGGCGATGAGGAGTCGACGGATCATCAGTGCCTCCACACGCCGTACTCGGTGGCACCGCGCACTTCGTTGCCGTGCGTCGCCGAGAGGGCCATGCCGAGCACCGTGCGCGAGTCGGCCGGATGGATGATGCCGTCGTCCCACAGCCGGCCGGTGGCGTACAGGGCCGTGGACTGCTCCTCGACCAGGTGCTCGAGGGCCGAGGTCTGCGCGTTGAGCGCTTCCTCGTCGATCTCCTGGCCGCGGCCGGCGGCGGCGTTGCGGGCGATGATGTCCATGACGCCGGCGAGCTGCTTGGGACCCATGACGGCGATGCGGTGGTTCGGCCAGCTGAAGACGAACCGTGGGTCGTACGCCCGTCCCGACATGCCGTAGTTGCCGGCCCCGTAGCTGGCGCCGACCATGAGCACGAGGTGCGGGACCTCGGAGTTCGAGACCGCGTTGATGAGCTTGGCGCCGTTGCGGATGATGCCGCCCTGCTCGGCCTTCGAGCCGACCATGAAGCCGGTGATGTTCTGGACGAAGAGCAGCGGCGTGTGGGCCTTGTTGCACAGCTGGATGAACTGGGCGCCCTTGTTCGACTCCTCGGAGAAGAGGATCCCGTTGTTGGCGATGATGCCGACGGGGAAGCCGCAGATCGAGGCCCAGCCGCACACCATCTTGTCGCCGTACAGCGGCTTGAACTCCTCGAACCGGCTGCCGTCGACGAGGCGGGCGAGGATCTCGCGCACCTCGAAGGGGATGCGCACGTCCGCAGACGCGCAGCCGAGCAACTCGGCGGGGTCGTATCGCGGGGCGTCGGCGGGCTCGGTGGGCCCCGGGCCGAGCTTGCTCCAGCGCAGGTGTTTGACGATGTCGCGAGCGATGCGGATGGCGTCGAGCTCGTCGACGGCCAAGTGGTCGGACAGACCGCTGGTGCGCGAGTGCATCTCGGCGCCGCCCAGCGACTCCTCGTCGACCTCCTCGTCGATGGCCATCTTCACCAGTGGTGGACCGCCGAGGTACGCGGTGGCGCGCTCCTTGACGAAGACCGTGTAGTCGCTCATGCCCGGCGTGTAGGCACCGCCTGCGGTCGCCGGACCGAAGCCGACGGTGATCGTGGGGATGCCGAGCTTCGACAGCTGCGTGAGGTTCTTGAAGCTCGCCCCGCCCGGCACGAAGATGTCGGCCTGGCGCGGCAGCTCGGCGCCGGCCGACTCGTTCAGGGTGATGAGCGGCAGACGGTTCGCGCGGGCGATCTCGGCCATCCGCGCGCCCTTGGCGACCGTGGTCGGATTGGCCGACCCACCCCGGTAGGTCATGTCGCTGCCCGAGATCAGCACCTCGGTGCCCTCGACGACCCCGATGCCGACGACCGTCCCGGCGCCGACGGGATCCTCGGTCCCCCACGCGGCCAGCGGGCTCAGCTCGAGGAACGGCGTGTACGGATCGACCAGGGCCTCGATGCGCTCGCGCACGAGCAACTTCCCGCGGCGTCGATGGCGGTCGACGTAGCGCTGACCGCCCACCGTCGGGACGGACGCCAGTTCGGCGGCGACCTCGTCCCACAGCTCCTGCATCGCTGCGAGGTTCTCGAGGTACGCGGGCGACGACGTGTCGAGTCGCGTACGGAGCACGGTCATGGGGTCCCCCTCATCGGCGCGAACCTACGCGCCCGACGAGTGGCCGGTGGCGGTCCGAGCCGGCGAGCGATCAGCTGATGGTCAGCGGGACCTCGACCAGGTTGATCTGCGAACCGTCCTCGGCGGACAACTCGAAGACGATCAGTGCGCCGACGCCCGCCGTCGGCACGTCGAACGAGACGGTGACATCGAACGGGCCGCGCACACCGTTGCCTCCGGTCGAGGTGGCGAAGTCCTCGTAGACGATGAGTCCGTCGCCGTCGGTGACGATCACCTGGAAGGTCGCCTCGAAGGTGTTCGACGTCCCCGTGATCTGCAGCGGGCTCGTCACCTCCTCGAACGGCAGCGGTGACTCGACGAGGATCGCCGGCGCCAGCTCGTCCCAGTCGGCACGGGTCTGGGGCTCGTCGAGGATGAGCCCTTCGCCGCCCAGGAACTCGATGGCCTCGCCGTCGAGTTCGAAGACCACGTCGTCGACGTCGTCGAACTGGGTGAGCGTGTAGACCACCTCGGTGACCCGGGCCATCATCGACAGCGACCCGCCGCCGGATTCGAAGTCCCCGCTCAGATCGACCGTCGCCGTGCCTCCGTCGACCGTCAAGCCGAGCAGCTCGGTCCCGTCGGGGATGTTGCTCACGAAGCCGAGCTGCTCCTCGGTCGCGGTGGGGCCGTCCAACAGCGCCTCCATGGCAGCCGTCGGCAGGTCGGACGCGTCCACCGTTCGAGCCACCGGACCCACCAGTTCGTCGCGGAGGAAGTAGATCTTCACGACCTCGTCGCCGGCCGGTTCGCTCGACGACGTCGTCGCCTCGTTGGTGCTGGTGATCGTCGACGACGTCGTGCTCGACGACGTGTCGTCGTCATCGCCGCACGCGCCGACGAAGAGGGCGAGCGCACCGAGGAACGAGAGGACGCGGACCGTGGCCGACCGACGCTGCATCCGATCACGGTGCACCGACCCGGACATCTTCACCAGGGTCAAACGTCATCGTCGACCCGGGCACCGCCGGCACTGAGCAACCGAACCGCTCACCTTCTTGCCAGACTGGCCTTCCGACCAGCACAGGAGGACCGACGTGGCAGAGGTGACCGAGACGCAGCTACCCGGCGTAGGGGTGCGGTACGAGTTCACGACCGCGGACGATGAACGGGTCGGCGTCCTGTGGCACCACAGCGGACGGCGAGAGGTCGTCGTGTACGACCGCGACGACCCCGACGTGGGTCGCACCGTGATGCACCTCAACTCCGACGACAGCCGGACCCTCACCGACCTCCTCGGCGCCACCCAGGTCAGCGAGGCCATCGGCGCGATGCAGCAGCGCATCGAGGGTCTGGCGCTCGAGTGGGTCGAGGTCACGGGAGACTCACCGCTCGCCGGGCGCACCATCGGCGACGGTGAGCTCCGTACCAAGACGGGCGCCTCGGTCGTGGCCGTGATCCGCCAGTCCACCACCGAGGCTGCCCCCGGACCCGAATTCGTGCTCCATCCCGCCGACGTCGTGGTGGCCGTCGGAACACCCGAAGGCCTCGAGCAGCTCCGTTCGGTCCTGCGTCCGTGATCGGAGCCGCGCTCGCCGCCGCCACCGGCGATGCGCCACTCGCGTTCATCGAGATCGGTGCCGTCGCGATCGCGCTCGCCGTGCTCGCCCGCGTCGCGGGACGACTGGGGATCACGGCGATCCCCCTCTACCTCCTCGCAGGCTTGGCGGTGGGCAACGGCGGGATCGCCCCCCTCGACGTCAGTGAGGACTTCATCGCGCTCGCCGCCCAGATCGGCGTGCTCCTGTTGTTGTTCACCCTCGGGCTCGAATACTCGTCCGAGGAGCTGCGCCAGGGACTCCGGACGGGCATGATCCCGGGCACCGTCGATGCCGTCGCCAACTTCCTGCCCGGGCTCGGCGCCGGGATACTCCTCGGTTGGGACATCACCAACGCAGTGCTGCTGGGCGGGGTGACCTGGATCAGCTCGTCGGGTGTGGTGTCGAAGGTCCTCACCGATCTCGATCGACTCAGCAACCGGGAGACGCCGGCGATCCTCAACATCCTCGTCATCGAGGATCTCGCCATGGCCGTCTACCTCCCCATCGTTGCGGCGTTGGTCGCCGGACGGGCGCCCATGGACACCGTGGTGACCGTGGTGGCCGCCCTGGCCGCCGTTGCCGTGATCCTCGTCATCGCCCTCCGGTGGGGCGAACGTCTCAGCGCGGTACTGGCGCCAGGATCTGACGAGGCGGTGCTCCTCGCGGTCTTCGGCCTCACGCTGCTCGTGGGCGGGCTCGCCGAGCAACTGCAGGTCTCGAGCGCCATCGGCGCATTCCTGGTGGGTCTCGCGCTGTCGGGCGTCGTCCAGGAACGCGCCCGCGACCTGATGGGGCCACTGCGCGACCTGTTCGCCGCCACCGTCTTCCTCTTCTTCTCGTTCCAGATCCAACCGTCGTCACTCCTGGGGGCGCTCGCTCCGGCGGCGGCTCTCACCGTGGTGTCCGGTGCCACGAAGCTGCTCTCCGGGCGCGTCGCCGCCGCTCGCGCCGGCGCCGGCCAACGCGGTCGCATGCGTGCCGGCACCGCGCTGATCGCCCGCGGCGAGTTCTCGATCGTCATCGCCTCGCTCGGGGCCACGACCGTCGACGGCGAGGCGCTCGGCGCGTTCGCCGCCGCGTACGTGCTCCTCACCGCGATCTTCGGACCGCTCGCAGCGAAGTACGCCGACTCGTTCGCCGGCGGCCGTCCAGCGACACCCAAGGCCTCCTGAGCAGGCCGAACGGGGCTGGACGGCGAACAACCCGGTTCGGGTCCTCGTGAGCCGAACCGATACGGTGAGGAGGTCCTGTCAGGCCCTTCCACCTGCCCGGGGCATCAGCCCGAGGCCGTGGATGAGACGCCACAGCGAACGCAACCGACCTCCGCCGTGCTGACGCGCGGCACCACCGAAAGCACCCCGTGAACGCAGCAACCCTCCCCCGCCCCTCCCGCGCGTCCTGGTCGAAGGTCCGTGACACCTGGCTCTCGAACCCACGTGCCGACCTGCTCGCCGGCCTCGTCGTGGCCCTCGCGCTGGTGCCCGAGGCGATCTCGTTCTCGATCATCGCCGGCGTCGATCCCAAGGTGGGGCTCTACGCATCGTTCAGCATCGCCGTGATCATCGCCTTCACCGGGGGCCGGCCGGCCATGATCTCCGCCGCAACCGGTGCCATGGCCCTCGTCATCGTCTCGCTGGTGAAGGAACACGGCGTCGAGTACCTCTTCGCCGCCACGATCCTCGCCGGCGTGATCCAAGTCGCCCTCGGGGCTCTGGGGGTCGGTCGGCTCATGCGGTTCATCCCCCGCACGGTGATGACCGGCTTCGTCAATGCCCTGGCCATCCTGATCTTCCTCGCCCAGCTCGACCACGTCGTGGGCAAGGGCATCGCCGTCTACGGCATGGTCGCCGTCGGCATCGCCATCATCGTCGGGCTGCCCCGGCTCACCACCACGATCCCGGCACCGCTGGTGGCCATCGCCGTCCTCGGCTTCGGTGGCGTCCTGCTCGGCATCGACGTCCCCACCGTCGGCGACATGGGCGAGCTGCCCAGTGCCCTTCCCTTCCTGTCGCTGCCCGACGTCCCGTTCGGTCTCGAGACCCTCTCGATCATCGCCCCCTACGCGTTCACCCTCGCCTTCGTCGGCCTGCTCGAGTCGCTCCTGACCGCGCAACTGATCGACGACATCACCGACACGCGCTCCGACAAGGATCGGGAGTCACGCGGCCAGGGCATCGCCAACGTCGCCACCGGCTTCCTCGGCGGCATGGCCGGATGCGCCATGATCGGCCAGTCCATGATCAACGTGAAGTCCGGCGGGCGCTCACGTCTGTCGACCCTCGCCGCCGGGCTGTTCCTGATCGTCGGCATCCTGGTCTTCGGCGACCTCATCGCCGCGATCCCGATGGGCGCGCTCGTCGCCGTGATGATCATCG
The DNA here is from genome assembly GCA_041618235.1 of Acidimicrobiales bacterium. Taxonomy (GTDB): domain Bacteria; phylum Actinomycetota; class Acidimicrobiia; order Acidimicrobiales; family Salinilacustritrichaceae; genus Salinilacustrithrix. Next base: position 36,439 of record JBFJNI010000003.1, on the reverse strand, counting down.
TGGCCACCAGCACCTTCGACTGGCGCAGCATCCGCATCGACCAGCTCCGCCACTCTCCCCGCAGCGAGACCATGGTGATGGTCGTCACCGTGGCGATCGTGGTCGTCACGCACAACCTCGCGCTCGGGGTCGCCGGTGGCGTCCTGCTCGCGGCCATCTTCTTCGCACGCCGCGTGGCGCACGTCGCCGATGTCACCAGCGTCATCGACCCCGCCGACGGCCGGACCCGGATCTACCACGTCACCGGCGAGCTCTTCTTCGCATCGACGAACGAGCTCCTCCACCTGTTCGACTACCTCGAGGACCTCGATCGGGTGATCATCGATCTGCACGACGCCCACGTGTGGGACACGTCGGCATGCGCGGCGCTCGACGCCGTCGTCGCCAAGTTCGCCTCGCACGAAATCGAGGCCGAGCTGGTCGGGCTCAACGCCCACAGCGCCGATCTGCACGGCCGGATGAGCGGACTACTGACCCCGTCGCACTGACCCGGTGCGCAGCCGCCGTCACCCGACGGAGCGTACGGCCAGCATCGTCACGTCGTCGGACAGGATGCCGGCGAAGTCGAGCACCGACGACTCGATGCGCCGGACGACCTCGGCGGCGTCCAGACCGTGGGCACCTCGGAGCGTCTCGACGAGTCGATCCTCGCCGTAGAACTCGTCACCAGAGCGAGCCTCGGTGATCCCGTCGCTGTAGAGGAGGAGCAGGTCGCCCGGGTGGAACGGGATGACCGACGCCCGACCCGTCCAGGTCGGGAAGGTCCCCAGCAGCGGACCATGAGCGCCGACGAACTCCACCGTGCCGTCGGCCCGCAACAGCAACGGCTGCGGGTGGCCGCCGAGCACCAAGGACAAGTCGGTCGCGTCGGCGCCGACGGCGGCATATGCCGCGGTGCAGAACCGGCTCGGATCGTTCCGGTGGATCGCCTCGTTGACCGACTGCATCACCGTGGTGACGTTGCGGCTGCGCATCGCCGCTGCCCGGATGGTGTAGCGAGCAAGGGCGGTGATGGCGGCCGCCTCGCTCCCCTTGCCGCACACGTCTCCCAGCGTGAACGCCCATCGCCCGTCCTTGAGCTCGAACGCGTCGTAGAAGTCGCCGCCCACGTCGAAGCCGTCACCCATTGCGTGGAACGCCGCGGCGAGCTCCAGCCCGTCGACCTCGGGAAGGCTGGGGGGCAACAGGCTGGTCTGGAGGGTGCGGGCGATGTGGGCCAGGCGCTCGTGGCTCGCCGCCAGGTCGGCCGCGGCCCGTCGCTGCGCCGACAGGTCCCGGAGGTAGCCGGTGAACTGCGGAGGATCGACGTCGGCGAGCTGGGTCACCGTGAGCTCGACGGGGAACTCGTGACCGTCGGCGTGCAGGGCGTTGACCTCGATCCGGCGACCGATGATGGGCCCTTCGCCGGTCTCACGTAGGTGGGCGATCCCCAGACGGTGGCGTTCGCGCATCGTGGTGGGGACGAGCACGTCGGCCAGCATCTCCCCGATGACCGCCGACCGCTCGTATCCGAACGTCCGCTCGGCCGCCTGGTTGAAGTCGGTGATCCGACCCGACGCATCCATGCCGATGACGCAGTCCAGCGCGCCCTCGACGATCGCGGTCTTGCGAGCCTCGCTCACCGCCAACGCCTGGCGCGAGGCCGCCAGCTCGGACGCACGGTCTTCGGCCCGCGACAGCAGGTTCTCGAGCCGCGAGGCCTCGGCCATGACCATCGAGTAGCGGACGTCGAGCAACTGGCCGAGCGCCGTCGCCCTCGACTCGATGCGCTGTGCTTCGCGAAGTCTCGCCTCGTCGGGCGATGCCGACGCGGGCGGATGACCATCGAAGACGGTCTCGCCCATCAGCGGCAGCGCGGCGATCTTCGTGCTGAGCGCAGCAGCGGCGAACGCGCCGACGGCGCTGGGCGGGATCGGGACCCGGGAGAACAGCACGACGGCGAGCAGCATGCCGTCGGGCAGCACGCCGCCGAATCCGACCATCGACCGGATGCCGTACGGGATGACGAAATCGGCCTGCGCCGGGATCGATGGATGCTCTCGGGCGTCGGCGACGTAGAAGACGTTGTACGACCGTTCGTCGAGATCGTGGAAGAGCTCGGGATCAGGATCGACCACGTGCCGGGGATCGAGACCGAGCTGCTCGATGAGCTGCGCGATCATCGGCATCCGATGGAGCGCTTCGACGCTGGGGAGCGGAATCGCCTTGTGGCCCACCGAACGGCGGCGATCGTTCCACGCTTCCTCCTCGCCGGCGGTGGCGAGCAAGGTCAGGCACTGCACGTCGGGGCCGCTGCGGGCGTCGACACCGGCGGCCAGGGCGTAGTCGCGCAAGGCGGGCTCGAGCTGACCGACCGGCTGCGTGATGTACATGCGCACCAGCGGGAGCGCCGACTGACCCGAGACCTTGTCGATGAAGTGCTCGCGCAGGTAGGTGACGACCCGTCTGCCGACCTCCTCGAGGCTCTGCGCTCCATCGGCCACCGTCCGTAGCGCCATGCTGCACTCGAGAAGTGCCGTCAGGCCGTAGGTGGTCTGGAGCGGCACCCCGAGAGCATATGTCGGATTCGGGCACCGATTCCTCCCCGCTCGGCGCCGCCCTCGAATCCCGGAACCGATCCGCCGGGGCGATGCCCAACTACCGTCCGGCCATGGATCCGCATGCCGACCCGGACGAGCCGTCGATCCGGGCGGCCGTCGCCGATGCCGATCTCCGCGTGCTGCTCCTGTGCCTCTTCCAGATCACCGGCGACGAGTGCTGGCTCGAGCCGCCCCATCGTCCGGTCCGCGACGTGCGCCTCGTGGCCGACGAGCACGCCGGCCTCCCGCCGGAGATACAAGCCGACGTCCGAGCGGCCGCGGTCGACCTGCTCCGCTCGGGGATTCCGCAACCCGCGATCGCTGTGCCCGACGACACCACGCTGCTCCGGATGATGCGGGTCTGCCTCGACGAGCAGGTCGAGGAGGCGTACGTCCCGATGATGCGCGATCAGCTCGGGTTCGCGCCTGCCCTCGTCGATTGGTCGAGCGCCGAGGGCCCGAAGCGAGACCGCGGGCTGCCCCACGTGGCCGTCGTCGGCGCCGGCGTCTCCGGCATCGCCATCGGGGTCCAACTCGCCCGACTCGGCATCCCGTTCACCATCATCGAGAAGAACGAGCGAGCCGGCGGGGTGTGGTTCGAGAACCGCTACCCCGGATGCGGCGTCGACACGCCGAACCACGCCTACTCGTTCTCCTTCGGCACCCCGGAGCCGTGGAGCCGGTACTTCTCACCCCGATCCGAGATCCACGGGTACCTCGAACGCATCGCCGTGGAACACGAGGTCGCGCCCCACATCCGCTTCGGCACCGAGGTCATCGGGGCCCGGTGGGACGAAGCGTCGTGCACCTGGCACCTGGACCTTCGCTCCGGCGACGGAGACGAGCTCGACCGACTCGACGCCGCCATCATGATCAGTGCCATCGGGCAGATGAACCTGCCCTCGATCCCCGATCTCGAGGGGGCGTCGACGTTCGTCGGACCGGCGTTCCACTCGGCGCGTTGGCCCGACGATCTCGACCTCGACGGTCGGCGCGTCGCGGTCATCGGCACCGGCGCCACGTCGATGCAGCTCGTCCCGTCCATCGCCGACCGAGCCGGGCACCTCGACGTGTTCCAGCGGTCTGCGCAGTGGGTGCGTCCCATCGCCGAGTACCACCGCGAGGTGAGCACCGGCACCCAGTGGCTCCTCGACCATGTCCCCTTCTACGCTGCGTGGTTCCGGTTCACGCTCCTCTGGCGCTACGGCGACGGCCTCCTGCCGTTCCTGGTCAAGGACCCGGACTGGCCCCATCCGGAGCGCTCGCTCAATCGGGGAAACGATCGCCACCGCCAGGAGCTCACCGATCACATCGTCTCCTCGCTCGCCGACCATCCCCAGCTGGTCGACGCCTGCCTGCCGACCTACCCGCCCTACGGGAAGCGGATGCTCATCGACAACGGCTGGTACGAGACCATCGCCCGCCCCGACGTCGATCTCGTGACGTCACCGATCGAACGCATCACTCCCGACGGCATCGTCACCGAGGACGGCCTCCATCACCCGGCCGACGTGATCGTCTATGCGACCGGCTTCCACGTCACCGACCTCACCGCCCGGCTCGGTGTCCTCGGGCGCGGCGGGCAGCGGCTCGACGAGGCGTGGGCCGACGACAACCCGACGGCGTATCTCGGCATCACGGTCCCCGGGTTCCCCAACCTGTTCTGCATGTACGGCCCCAACACCAACCTCGGCCACGGCGGCAGCATCATGTTCCAGGCCGAGTCCCAGGCGCGCTACATCACCGATGCCATCGTGCAGATGGTCGAGCGCGACATCGATGCGATCGAGTGTCGGCGCGAGCCGCACGACCGTTGGGTCCGCGATGTCGACGCGGCACACGAGCGCATGATCTGGACCCATCCCGGCATGAGCACCTGGTACCGGAACCGCCACGGTCGGGTGGTCTCGGTGTCGCCGTTCCGGCTCGTCGACTACTGGTCGATGACGCGGCACGCCGATCTCGATGACTACGTGGCCTCACCAGCGACGCGCTGATCCTCGTCAGGGAACGAGCACTCCGTGCACCGGCGGGATGCCATCGGACTCGCCCGCCATCGTCTGCAGCAGGCGCTCGAGGCCGTCGAAGCCCACGACCTCCCGCGGCAGACCGGCGAAGTCGATGCGACCCGACGCCAGCAGCGCGATGGCTGCGGCGTAGGCCGTGACGTCGACGCCGAGCGCACCGATGATCCGGAGCTCCTTGTAGACGACATGGTCGGGGTGGAAGCCGGGGACGTCGGGGGTCCCTCGCGTCCCGGCGACGACGACGGTGCCGCCGGTCGTGGCGAGCTTGATCGCCTGCGCGAACGCCGCCGGCGCCTTCGCGGTCACGTCGACGACCACGTCCGCGAGACGGCCGCCGGTGGCGGCGCGCAGCGCTCGGACCGGATCGTGCTCGGCGACATCGACCGTGAGGTCCGCGCCGAGCGCTGAGGCGATGGCCAACCGCTCGGCGTCGCGCGGTCCGTACCCGGTGACCATGACGAAGCCCGCGCCGGCGTCCTTCGCCGCGACCAGGGAACACAGCCCGCGGATGCCGGGCCCGAGGACGGCGACCACGTCACCCGGCGCCGTCCCCGGCACGGTGACGCCCCACCGGATGCCCGCGCCGAGGGGGTTGAACATCGTGGCCAGCACGGGATCGAGTCCGTCGGGGATCGGGAGCACCATCGAGTCCGCACCGAGGTACTGGTGCGTCGCGTAGCCACCCCAGAGCCCGGGTGCCTTCTCCACGGGGATGAACCCGTACATGTCGCCGATGCCGTGGGACTCGCACCGGCGGTACTCCCCGGACGCGCAGGCGTCGCAGGTCCGACACGACTGGAAGACCTCGACCGCCACCCGGTCGCCGGCGGCGACGCCCCAGCGTTCCGACGCGGCGGCGCCGATCTCCTCGATGATCCCGACCGCCTCGTGGCCGGGGATCACCGCGGCCCCGGCCGGGAGCGCACCCGAGTACTGCTCGTGATCCGTACCGCACAGGCCACAGGCCTCGATGCGCAGCACCGCGTCGTGGTCGTCGACCTCGGGGCGGGGGAACGACCGCCGGGCGAGTTGGTGGGGTGCCTCGAGCACCATGGCGGTCGCGGTGGTGGAGGTCATGCGGCCCGGGAGCGTACCGAGGCCGAAGTCCTAGGTTGTCGGAACACCTCACCGAAGCGGAGAGACCATGGGACTGCTGCGCGACTTCCGTCACTACCTGTTCACGGCCCGGGCGCTGGATCTCGCCATCGGCGTGGTCCTCGGCGTCGCGTTCGGCACGGTCATCAAGTCGCTGGTCGACAACCTCGTGAGCCCGTTGCTCTCGATCTTCGGCGAGTTCGACTTCGGCGGTCTGTCGTTCAGCTTCCGAGGTGGCGAGTTCTTCTACGGCCGGTTCCTCAACGACCTGCTCGCCTTCCTGCTCGTGGCGATCACCGTGTTCCTCGCGGTGGTTCGACCGAAGCGGGCCTATGAGGCCGTGCTCGAGGCCGACGCCGACCCCACGGCGACGTGCGAGGCCTGCCTTTCGACCATCCCGGCTGCTGCTCGGCGCTGCGCCTTCTGCCGCGAGGAGCAGACCCATGCGGTGGCGTGAGCGACGGACCGGCGCAGCCGCCACCGGACATCGAGCACCCGAACCGGTCCGCCGATTCGAGCTTCCCGACGGCGCGCACCCCGCCGAGGTGTGTCGTCCCTCTCCGCTCGTGACCGCGCAGCTGCACGCCACCTCCGATGATCCCGAGCGGGGTGCGCCCGGGATCGGCTTCGGCGAGTGACTACGACCGCCCGTCTCCCGGCTCCCCCTGCGCTCCCTGTCCTGCGGGGCGTTCCTCACGCGTAACGCCGAGGGAACGTTCGAGCGAACGCTCGGCGGCGGCGCGGGTGGCCTGTTGGTTGGCGGCGATGTCGGCGTTCACGAAGTTCCCGGACGAGCCGAGGATGAACGCCCCGATCAGGTAGACGGGGATGAGCGCGAGCATCCCGGCCCGTAGGCCGTAGGTGTCGCCGATGCCCCCCGCGACCGGGAGGAACAACACGCCCGGAAGCCCGAAGATCCCGGCGGCCGAGAACCCCAGCGCACGCGCCCGGGCCGGCAACACCAGCGAGCCGACGGCGTAGATGCCTGGGATGAGCGAGACCGCGACGACGGCGAAGAAGATGCGCCCCACGATCGAACCGAGCACGACGGGCGACAGCGCCATCAGCGCGATGCCTCCGGCCGCGGCCACCGCGGCGATCGCGAGCAGACGGTTCACCGACGCCGGGTTCACCGACAGCCGGCGCTGGACGAACACTGCGCCGAGGGCGATGCCCCCGAGCTGGAACGCTTCGGACGCCGACTCGAGGAACCCACGTTCGGCAGCCGAGAACCCGTAGATCTCTTCCCAGAAGAGGCTCATCAGCGCGGCCAGTCCGATCAGGCTGGCCGACAGGAACGGCAGTGCGTAGAAGACCCGCCGGAGGCTGCGGATGCCCCAGAGCATCTTGAAGGCCTGCCGGAACGGAAGCGGCTCCTCCGCCAGATCCTCGGCCGCCGCCTCGACACCGGCCGTGCGGCGGTCCCAGATGCCGCGCGACGGCTCCTCCAGGCGCAGCGCGAGCGCAACGAACACCACGGTGGGTACGGCGAACACGAGGAACGGGGTGCGCCAGGTGAACAGCGTCGCCAGCACGCCGGCGGTGGCCGGCCCGATGAACTGACCGACCGTGTTGGCCATCTTGTGGGCGTAGTAGACCCGAGCTCTCGTGTCGGGCGGGTAGTAGTCGGCCAGCAGGCTGTTGTGCGTCGGATCGTTGACCGCCTTGCCGAGGCCTGAACCGATCCGAGCGATCAGGAGGACGCCGATCGCCGGTGCCAGACCGGTGAGCACACTGAAGCCCGCCCAGGCGAGCGCGCCACCACGAGCCATCTGGAGCCGGTTGCGTCGATCGGCTTGATGCGCGATGGGCAACCCGAGGAGCAGGACGACCAGCGAGAACGCGGTGATGACCGACAGGATCCCCTGGTTGGAGAGACCGAAGTGATCGCGGATGTCGGGCGCGAGAACGCCGAACGCGGTGCGGTCGAGCTCGTCGACGGCGTTGAGGCCGAAGAGCACCAGGAGCGGCAGCGCAGGAGCGGTACCGGTGACGCGCCGGATGTCGAAGCGGCCGTACGACGACGCCTCGGCGGCCGAACGTGCTGGCTCGGGCGCGGCGTCGGCAACGGGCATCAGGTCGGGTCGCTCACGGTGAGGGTCGCCACCATGCCGGCCGGTCGGTGGCCGGGGACGTCGCAGTAGACCGTGTACTCGCCGGGCTCGAGGTCGACGACGCCGCGGTCGACATCACCGCGCGTGCGAACGGTGAGCTCCATGGGCACACCGTCGATCACGAGGGTGTGCGGGATGTCGCCCTCGTTCTCGTAGACGAACTCGACCGCACCCGCTTCCACCTCGTACGCGTCGGCGTCGAAGTCGATGTCCCGTGCCAGCACCGTGACGCTGCTGTCGGCCGGTCCAGCGTCGGCGGTCGGTGCGGCGTCGTCGTCACCACACGCGCCCAGGGCCAGCAGCAGGGCACCGCCGAGGACGAGGGCGGAGTCGGGCGGAAGTCGGCGCATCGCGAGACGGTACGGACAACCTCGGCCGCGGGGCCAGTCACGAGGTCCGCAGCGGGCGGACGAGCGCCTCCTGACTGACGGACACCCCGATCGATCCGTCACGTCCGTACATCGCCCCGCGCACGAGACCTCGCGCGCCACCGTTCGACACGGGGGCCAGGTCGTAGAGCACCCATTCGTCGAGCGCCAACGGGCGGTGGAACCACATCGCATGGTCCAAGCTCGCCGCCATCATCGTCCCAGGTGCCGCACCCACCGCGCGCGCTGCGGCGAAGACCGCACCCATATCCGACACGAAGGTCGCCACGCACGCCTGCAGCGAGCGGTCGGCCGGGAGCGGACCACGGGTGCGGATCCAGATGCGGCGCGTCGAGGTGAGGTGGCCGCGCTCGTCACGCGGCTCCATCTTGAGCTCGCGCATCTCGAACGGCGAACGCTTGTTGAACTCGGCGAACATCGTCTCGTCCCAGTCGGCGCGGTCGTCGTCGGGGTCGGGGATGCCCTCGGGCATGGAGGGGACGTAGTCGGGGCCGTCCTCGTCCTTGTGGAACGAGCACGACAGGTTGAAGATCGCCTCGCCCTCCTGGCGAGCGACGACGCGGCGGGTCGTGAACGACGAGCCCTCGCGGATGCGGTCGACGTGGAGGATCAGCGGACCGTCGGGCGAGCCCGGCCGCAGGAAGTAGCCGTGGAGCGAGTGCGGGTGGTGGTCGGCGTCGACCGACAGCGTGGCCGCCCGCAGCGCCTGGGCGGCGACCTGCCCACCGAAGAGACGCATGCCCTTCGGATGATGCGAGGAGACCTCGGGCGATCGATAGAGATCGCGGTCGAGCCGCTCGACGTCGAGGAGTGCGAGCATCCGCTCGACCGTGGGGGGTGTGTCCTCGACGTCGGTCATCTGCCGACCCTATGCCGGACCCTTCAGGCGGCGGCGACTCCCGGCCGCCACGCCTCGGTCGGGCTGGGGCGGCCGAGGTGGTACCCCTGCGCGTGGCCGACACCGAGACCGGTGAGCATCGCCGCCTCGGACTCGGTCTCGACCCCCTCGGCCACGAGCACCGTCTCGGTGGCCGTTGCGAACGTGACGAGGCCGGCGATGAGCGCCTGGCGGGCGACGTCGACGTCGACGCCTCGCACCCATTCCCGATCGAGCTTCACCTCGTGGGGCCGCAGGGCGAGGATGTGGGTCATGCTCGAGTAGCCGGCACCGGCGTCGTCGATGGCCAGGCGGATGTCGTCTCCCAGTGCCGCGAGCTGCGAGATCGCCGCGTCGTAGTCATCGATGGGATCGTGCTCGGTGAGCTCGACGACGATCGGGCGATCGGCCGACGCGAGGAGGGTCACCAGATCGGAGTTGGTCAGGAGCTGCGGCGACACGTTCAGGTGCAGGGCGACGGCGGGTGGCAGCTCGACCGCCTCGCGGATCGATGCGGCGAGCGTGGCGAGGGCCAGCTCGTCTCCGAGCCCGACGCGCTCGGCCTCTCCGAACCGGAGGTCCGGGCGACAGCCGTCATCGAAGCGGGTCAGCGCCTCGAACGCCACGACGGAGCGCGTCTCCAGGTCGACGATCGGCTGGAAGACGGGGTGGTACTGCTTCCGCTCGATCGCGTCGAGGATGACGGCGCGGATGGCCACGTCGTCCGGTCCTGGTGCCGACATCGCGTCCACGGCCGCCTGACGGCTCCGGACGAGTGCTCGCACCCGGGCGAGCAGCTCGCGCGAGTCGACCGGCTTGGTGATGTAGTCGTCGGCACCGCTCTCGAGGCCCTCGACCCGATCGTGGGTCTCGGCGGCTCCTGTCACCAGGATCACCGGAAGCGAGAACCCGGAGGCGCGCAGCTCGCCGAGGACCTCGATGCCCGACATCCCCGGCATGCGCGAGTCGAGCAGCACGAGCTCGACCCCACCGGCTTCGACCGTCGCGAGTGCCGATGGGCCGTCGGCGACGGCCACGACCTCGAACTCCGCTCGTTCGAGGATCGCGATGTGCAGGGCTCGGATGATGGGGTCGTCGTCGACGACCAGCACCTTCATGCTCGAGGATCGTTCGGGGGTGGGGTGTGCGGCCATGCATGCATCTTCTGCCCACCGGATCAGGGACCAACCGATTCCACATCAAGCCTTCGTCAAGACCCGGGATCACGCGCGAAGACCGGGTGAGCGGGCCTCAGCTGAGCGGGATGTCGACGGCGAAGGTGGCACCCTGACTGTCGCCCGAGCGGAGTTCGATCCCGCCGCCGAGCAGCTCGGCGATCGCCCTGGCCAAGGTCAGACCGACGCCGAATCCCTCGGTCGAGTCCTCGCCGCGCTCGAAGGCCCCGAAGATCCGGTCACGCATCGCATCGGGGATGCCTGGGCCGGCGTCGCTCACCTCGATCTGCAGGCGCGGCCGATGGCCGTCGATCCGCTCGAAGCGGAGCCCGATCGGCGTGCGCCCGAACCGGATCGCGTTGTCGACCAGGGCGTCGACGATCTGGTCGAGGCGCGCGGCGTCGACGTCGACGAGTACCGAGGGGTCGGGGCGGACCTCGCTCACCAGCAGCAAGCCTCCGCGCGCGGCCGGAAGCCGCCACCGCTCGACCACCCGGTCGACGTAGTCGCCCAGACAGAGCGACGAGCGGGTGGTGTCGACGTCGCCCGAGGTGAGCGCGGCGAACTCGAGGAGTGTGCGCAGCGCGTGGTTGAGCCGGGTCGCAGCCTGAGCAGCGTGCTTGGCAGACGAGCGGACCTCGGCGTTGGTACTGCGTTCGTCGATGAGTTCGACCAACCCCTGGATGGCGTGCAGGGGCGTGGACATCTCGTGCGCGAGACCGCGCACGAAGGTCGACTTGAGGACGTCGGCGGCTTCGAGCCGGCCGAGGGCCGCCTGCAGCTCGGCGGTGCGCTGGGAGACGCGCTCATCGAGCGCCGCGTTGGCGGCCACGAGGTCGGCGATGGCCGACTCGGCGATCTGCTCGGCTTGCCTCCGGGCGTTGCGCTCCCGCTCGTAGCGCCGCCGGTAGCCGTCGGCGTCAGCCACGGTCGAGGTAGTCCACGACGATCTGACAGGTCTCGTCGCCTCGGTGGCGGCAGCTGGATTGATGGATGGCGATGTTCTCGTCGAACGAGGCCGCCAGTCCTTCGGCGAGCCCCTCGGCCAGGTGGCACAGCCCGCGGTCCGACGTGTAGTGCAGGACGAGCTGGGCGCCGTCGCCCTCGACCGCGAAGTGCGGCACCGACGCCCCCGGGTACAAGGACAGCACCTGTGGGTGGATCACCGAATTGAGCTCGTGGAAGACGGTGCGGCTGGTCGTGTGCGCCGCCACGAAGTGCGGGTACCTGCCGGAGAGCTTGGCGAAACCGGCGCGCCCCACGATGCGGAGCACATCCGCCGCCGAAGTCGACAGGGCAGACGCGGCCGCCTCGACGAGCGCCACGAGCTGGGCGTCGTCGTAGTTCCCGAGCGAGGTGTACGCCCCCTCGACGCCGGCAGCGTCGAGCAGGGCATCCCAGGTGTCGGCGCCGTACTGCTCGGTCACCACCTCCTCGACCACGTTGAAGATCACTCCCTTCACGCCACATCTCCCTGTTCGTGATCGGTGAGCCAGGCGGCGAGCCCCGATCGGGACTCGGCTGCCGCGCCCTCGAACTTCGCCATGAGCGCTGTCAGGTCGGTGTCGTCCGTCGCCGCCTCCATCTCCCGGCAGACGCCGACCAGCGCGTCGGCTCCGAGCATCTGGCTCGTGGAACGCAACGTGTGCCCGACGCGGTGCATCACCTCGAGGTCGGCGTCGCGCTCTGCGTCCTCGAGCAGCCGTTCCCGGGCGTCGAGCTCGGAGAGGTAGCTGGTCACGAGCGAGACGACGATGTCCCGGTCGCCGAGATCGTCGACCAGGCCTTCGAGCTTCGACAGGTCGACGTGAGGCACGGCGCCGGTGTCAGCGGCCGTCGGCTTCCTCGCCGGCGCCCAACGGTCGATCATCGCCGAGAGGTCGGCCAGTGCCACTGGCTTGGGCAGGAAGTCGTCCATGCCCGCTTCTCGTGAGGCGACACGGTCCTCGGGCATGGCACTGGCCGTGACGGCGATGACCGGTACTCGCGGTCGCGCGCCCTCGAGTACGCGGAGCCGGCGTGTGGCCTCGAGGCCGTCGATGTCGGGCAGCTGCCAGTCCATGAGAACCAGGTCATACCCGTGATCGGGGGGCGCGAGGCGGGCGAGCGCATCGGATGCGTCGGACGAGACGTCGCAGTGATGACCGAGGCGGGCGAGCTGCTGGCGCACCAGCATCTGGTTGGTCTCGTTGTCCTCGACGACGAGCACCGAGATCCCGGTGCTCGCCGGTGCCTCGGGCCCGGTCGGGCGATCGGCGACGACGTCGTCGCCCGCCGCCTCGAACGGGATGCGGAGGCGGAACACGGTGCCGCCACCCGAACGTGCGTCGAAGTCGACCTCGCCACCCATCAGTGCGACGAGCCCACGCACGAGCGCAAGGCCGAGTCCACTGCCGCTCACCGACGTTGCCTGCCCCGGCACCTGGATGAAAGGTTCGAACACCTGGTGATGCAGAGCCGCCGGGATGCCGGGACCAGTGTCCTCGACGTGGACCACGAGGGCGCCGGCCTCCTCGGCGACGCGCACGACGACCGAGCCCTCCGCGGTGAACTTGACGGCGTTCCCCACGACGTTCGTCAGCACCTGGTCGAAGCGATGCGGATCGAGTCGTGCCCGCTCCGGGACCCCGGCATCGACGACGGCCTCGACCGCGAGGCCCGCGGCGTGCTCGGCGGCGGCGTTGCGTCGGACCACGACCTCGATGAGCTTTCGGACGTCGACATCCTGCGGCTCGAGAGTGAGACCGTCGGCTTCGACCCGGGCATGGTCGAGCAGATCGTCGACCGTCTCCCGCAACCGCGTCGCCTCGCCCGTGATGCCGGCGACGAATGACTGCTGCTCCGGTGTGAGGTCGCTCTGCTCCAAGAGTTCGGCCAGACCCAGGACCGCGTGGAGCGGCGTGCGCAGCTCGTGCGACACGTTGGCGACGAAGGACGCTCGCTGCTCGGCGAGCTTCAGTGCCCGGTCACGCACCCGCACCAGCTCACGCTCCTGCGCCTTTCGAGCCGACACGTTCCGGGTGGTGAGGATGATCGCGCCCACGGAGGCGTCCTCGAGCAGGTTCACCGCCGCGAGCTCGATGTCCTCGTAGTGCCCGAGTCGATGCCGAACTCGGAACTCCCCCATCAACTCGGCGCCGGGGTGCGCGAGGACCTCGGCCGCCAGCTGTGCGGCCTCGTCCGTCTCGTCGGGGTGCACCAGCTCGAAGATCGATGTCCCCGCCCAGAACTCCTGGGGATAGCCGAGGATCTCGGTGTGGAACCCCGTGGTGGCGCGGATGGCACCGTCGGGCCCGAGGAGGGTGACGGTGTCGGAGATGTTGGTCAACATCTTCGACAAGCGCTCCTCGCTCTGCGCCACCTGAGTGGCGAGCTCCCGCTCCGCCGTGACGTCGGTGATGACACCCACCAACGCGACCGGTTCACCGGCATCGTCGCGCATGAGCGATGCGACGAGGTGGCCCGTGAAGACCGAGCCGTCCTTGCGGACGTAGCGCTTGTCGACCTCGTGCCGCTCGATCTCGCCGGCGACCAGCTGCTGGAGGTAGTCGCCGGTCAGGTCGATGTCGTCGGGGTGCGTGAGGTCGAACACCCGCAACGCCGACATCTCGTCTACGTCGTAGCCGAACAGGGCGGCGTAGACCTCGTTGCCCACGATCTGGGACCCGTCGAGGCCGATCACCGACCATGCGACCGGCGCCTGGAGGGCGACGGCGCGGAAGTCGAGGTCGTCGGGCGAGAGCACGAGCCGAGGGTACGTCGCCCGCGTCAAGCGTTGACGTTGCAGACATCAAGAACGGGTCAAGCGAGTGGAGCCGGACCGCCTCGACCGCGGCCTTGAGCGGATCTTGAACGAAGCGGGGCTCGCCGTTGACGGCCAACTCGTACGGTTCGGGCCATGGAGTCGACCCGAACGCCGCGAGCGCACCACGACCGGCGCCTCCTCGCCGTGCTCGCGGTGGCGACGCTGTTCCACGGCGGACTCCTGGTCTCGGGCAGCTTCCGACGCACCTACGACGCCTACGTCCACATCTTCTTCGCCGACCACTACGCCCGCGGCTGGTTCAACACGTGGGAACCCCGCTGGTACACCGGGTTCACCACCACGAGCTACCCGCCCGGAACCCACCAAGCGATGGCCCTCGCGTCCCGGTTGGTCGGCCTGGAGTGGGCCTTCGTCACCGTGCAGCTGGCAGCGGTCCTCCTGCTGGTGGTGGGGGTGTACCGCTTCGCACGGATCTGGGTCCGCCCGGAGGCCGCCGCCTGGGCCGCCCTGCTGGCGGCGGTGAGCTCGTCCATCGCCGAGGCGGTCCACACGTTCGGGCAGCTGCCCACCACCTTCTCGCTCGGCTTCCTGCTCAACGCCATGCCGTTCGCGTTCCGGTGGGTCCGTTGGGGACACGGCCGGGCCCTCCTCCTGGCGGTGCTGTGCACCGCTGCGACCACGGCCGGGCACCATGTCACGACCCTCTTCGGATCGGTCTTCTTCCTGGGCCCCGTCGTCGCCACGGCGCTGCTCGACCGTCTGCGCACGCCCCTGCCCGACGAGACCGACCTCCATCCCACCCGTGTCACGCGGCGCAATGCCAAGCCACTGATCGTCCGGCGGGTCCGTCGGATCCTGCCGGCAACGGTCCGCGCCGGCGTGTACGGCTGCCTGGTCGTCGTCACGCTCCTGTTCGTCGTGTTGCCGTACTGGCTGTGGAGCAGCAGCGACCCGATTACGCAGATCCCCATCCCGCACGCCAGCCGGGCCGACTTCCTCTCCGACACCAATGCCGGGCTCGTGTTCTGGGCGGTGCCGTGGGGCGCACTCCTGCTCCTGCTCCCGTTCGCGGTGGTCCGGGGCCTCACGAACCGAGCGTGGCCGCTGATGGCATCGGTGCTGCTGCTCACTCTCCTCGGCACCGGCGGGACGACACCGATCCCCCGCCTCCTCCTCGGGGGCGCGTTCGACATCCTCACCCTCGACCGCTTCACCTTCTGGGCGACGATCGCGGTCCTGCCCATGGCTGGTTGGTTCCTCGACAGCCTCCACGTGGGACGGGTCGCCACTGCCGTGCGCACCCAGCTCGGTCGCGCGGCCCTCCCCGTCATCCAGGTCGGGTTGGCGCTCGCATTCGTCGGCATGGCCGTCTTCGCTGCCGACCTGCCGGCGCTCCGACGCTTCCAGCCCGACCCCATCGATCCCGAGCCCATCGCGCAGTTCATGGAGAAGGACCAGCACGACCGCTGGCGGTACCTGGCACTCGGCTTCGGCGACCAGATGGCGTGGCTGTCGGCCAACACCGACGCCACGACGGTCGACGGCAACTACCACTCGGCTCGACGACTTCCCGAGCTGACCTCGACGCCCGTGGAACGACTCGAGGGCGCCAAGTTCCGTGGTGTCCCCGGCATCGGTTCGCTGCAGCAGTTCCTCGCCGTCCCCGGCAAGTACCACCTCAAGTTCGTCTTCTCGAACGACCAGTTCTACGACCCGTTGCTCGCCTTCTCGGGCTGGCACCGACTCGAGGTGCTCGCCAACGGGATCCAGGTGTGGGAACGCGAAGACATCGCGCCGCTGCCGGCCGAGCTGCCCTCGCGGGAGATCCCCACATGGCAGCGCGCCCTCTGGGGCACGGTGCCGATGACGGCCGTGGTCTCGGCCCTGCTGGCGCTCCTCGCGAGCATCACGAACCGGCTCCGGCCGCCCCGACGCCTCCGGGCCGCGGCAGCGGGCCTGCGTTCGACGATCGGGCAGAGCTGGCCGGCTCGTCGGTGGGCCGACGTCGACGGCCGGCTCGCAGCCATCGCGTCCACGGTCGACGGCGACCGCATCGCCCCTCGATGGTAGCGGTGGCAGCTCCGTGGCGATGCACTGCTCGAACGCCTCGAGCGGACGCCACACCGCCGGGTGCGCCGTGCCACGGCGATCGTGACGACGGTGCTCGTCGCCGGCCTCGCCGTCGTCGCCCTGTCGTCGGGCCGCCGGGCGTCGTCGCCGGAAGCGGTCGTCGAGTCGTACTACGACGACATCGACTTCTCCCGACTCGCCGCCGCGCACGGCCGCCTCGATCCCCAGCATCGCCCCGATCTCGACCAGTTCCTGCTCGAACGTTCGGTGGCCGACGGACTCGTGGCGTCGTACGGCAAGCTCGAACGCATCGACACGACGCTGCTCACCCAGGTCGCCGACAGGGCCACGGTCCGGGCAGAGGTGAGCTACGTGACCTCGCTCCAGCGCTACGAGGCGACGACGGATCACGATCTGGTCCGTCGGGACGGCCGCTGGCACCTCGTTGCGACACCCACCGACGTCACGGTGCCGCCCGACCAGTTCGTGCGCCGCACGACCATCGACTTCCTCTCCCAGGGCCGCCGGCGCGTCACCGTGGGGACCACCGCCTACGCGGACATCCTCGACCGTCCGGAGACCACGACCGTCGACGCCAGACTCCTGCGTGTGGATGGTCGCTGGGTGCTCGTGGGCGAGGTGATCAACACCGACGTCGATCCCGCGGATGTCACGGTGACGGGGCAGATCCTCGACCGCGACGGCGAGGTGCTCGCCCAGTACGACGCCGCCCAGATCACCGTGCACAAGCTGCTGCCGAAGGAGCGCGCACCGTTCCGCATCGAGTTCGAGGGCATCGCCGGCGCCCTCGACGTCCGTGACCCGACCGCGGGCGAGTTCGCACCAGAAGCCACCACGGCCCTGGTGATCGACGACGAACGGGTCGCAGGGTTCGCGGTGTACACGAAGGCGGTCGTCACGGCCCGCGAGCTGAATCGTCCGTTCGAGGTGCAGGACGCTCGGATCGTCGACGACCCCGAGGGATCGTTCCTGGTCGGCACGCTGCGCAACGACGGCACCTCGGAGGTGACCGTGCCGCACGTGCTGCTGACCTACCGCGACGAGGACGGGCGGCTCCTCTGGGTCGACCACGCCTACCTTCCGGACGCCGTGCGCCCGCAGCGCAGCATCGAGATCCGGGTGCCGCTGGCGACGATGGCGGGCATCGAACCCGTGGACCTGCCGGGCGTGGTCTACGACAACGGCCTCACCGATCTCGCTGACGCGCTCCCGACCCCCTCGGTGTTCCTCACCGTCACCGACCCCGAGATCATGGGAGTCGACGTGATGGTCACCGGCTTCTCGAGGGCGGCGTCGTGAGCACGAGGATGCGCATCGCCGCTGCGTGGACCGCCATCGCACTGATCGTCGCCGCCGTGGTGATCCTCAGGCACGATGATCCGTCCGAGATCCCGGCGGCGACGGGGCGACTCGAGATCGAGGCACCCCGACGCCTCGACGCCGGCGCACCGATGCCGGTCTCCGTGTCCGGAGCGAACCCGTCGGTCGACTCGGCCCAGCTGGTCTTCACCGCCAGCGCAGGGAGCGTCTCGAGGCACGTCGACCTCCGCGACGGCGAAGGCTCCCTCCAAGTCGACGCGTCGATCACGCGATCGGCCGGCGTGGTGGAGGTGTGGGTGATCGCCGGGCGCGACCAAGCGTTCGTCGATGTCCGGATCGACGCGGGCGCCCCGGTGGAGCCGATCGTCCCGCTCGTGGGGCCGAAGTCGATCGTGGCCGACGGCGAGGACCACGCCATGGTGGTCGCGGTGATCTCCGATCGCTACGGGAACCCGGTCCCCACTCGCAGCGACGCCGTGCTCGCCGCGCGCCAGCCGGGGAACCGGGAGGCCGGGGGCATCGTCGAGACCACCGGTCTCGTGGTGTGGCGCCGCGTGTTCTCGGGGACCGTCGCCGGGCGAGCCACGATCACGGTGTCGCTCGGAACGATCGGTGGGCCGGTCGCCGATCTCGACGAGGTCGCTGGTCGTCCCACCGCGATCGACGTGGAGGTCGACCTCTCGGACGGGGCGCCGTTCCGAGCCGACGGGCGCCGCCTGCATCGCGTCTCGACCGGGCAGATCAGGGACCGCCACGACAACATCGTCACCGACGGGACCGTCGTGATGTTCCGGGTCGACGAGCCGACCGGGCGCCGGCTGCTGACCGCGCCCACGATCGACGGCCGTGCCGAGGCCCGGATCGAGGCACCGGATGTGCCCGGCACGCTCCGTGTGGTCGCCTCGAGCTCGGGCGTCGACTCCCCGCCGCTCACGCTCGACTACGGCGCGGCGGTCGACGGCATCCCGACGGCGGTCTCCGAACAGGGAGACCGCTGGGCCGTCGACGTCGGGCCGGTCCGGATGGTCGACGGGGGCTGGATCCCCGACGGCACGGAGATCGTCGTGGTCCGACCAGGTCTTCCCCCGCTGCGGGCCCTCGCCGTGGACGGGCGCGCCCGACTCGAGTCGACCAGCGCCCCGAGCCCGCGTGCGAGGGTCGTCGTGCTCGGCGTCGAGCGGTCGATCCGATGAACGTCGACCGCAACCGACTGAAGCGCATCATCGGCCCGATGGCGCTTGCGCTCGTGGCGCTGGTGGCGCTGGTCGTCATCGCTTCCCTGGCTCGGATCCAGGAGCGCACCACCGAGGGCGCCGACCCGGCCGACGCCCTCACCGAGGTCCCCGACGGGGTACCCGCGCTGCGGGACGTGGTCGTCTGGCAGCCCGATGCTCCGCTGCAGGAGCGAGAGGTCGAGCCCGCCACCCGCCGCGCACTCGAGGCGGCGTGGACCCGCTCGTGGCAGGCGCTCCAGCGGTCGGCCACCGGCGACCCGTCGTTGCTGTCCACGTGGTTCGCCGGCCCGGCCCTCGAACAGGCGGAGGCATTCGCATCTGCGGGAAGCGAGCCGGTGGAACTGGTGCTCGGGCGCCACGAGCTCCAGATCGGCTTCTACAGCGACGACGGTGCGATCGTCGGGCTCCGCGCCGACCCGGTCCGTCTCGGGCGGGTCATCCACGGTCCGGCCGGACCGGTCACCCGGGTCACCGACGACACCTTCGAGGTCGTGTTCCTCCTCGAGGACGGCAACTGGCGAATCCGCCAGTGGCAACGGGTCGCCAGCCGGCCGGTCGAGCCCGGCGCCTGACCGGCGAACCTCAAGCGCACGTCAATCGCGGGTTCACGCGATCCTCGACAGAGCCTGACCTGACCCCGCGAGGGCCTTGAAACGCCGTTCGTAGCTTCGGTGCATGGCTTACGAGAACTACCTCCGCTGGAAGCAGCACCCCCTGTCCGAGCGCCCCGAGCTCAGCGTCGTGATCCCCACGTACAACGAGGCACAGCGCATCGTGCCGACCATCGCGGCGATCGCCTCCCACGTGAGCGATCTCGGGATGCCGTGGGAGCTCATCGTGAGCGACGACGGCTCGACCGACGGCACCCCCGACATCGTCGCCGACCTCGACTTCGCCAACGTCGAGCTGATCGTGGCCGACGAGAACCGCGGGAAGGGCAACGCCGTCCGCTCCGGCCTCCGGGCCGCACGAGGCCGTCTCGTCCTGTTCAGTGACGCCGACCTCTCCACCCCCATCGAGGAGCTCGACCGCTTGATCGCCACGATCGACGACGGTGCCGACATCGCCATCGGCTCCCGCGGCGCCGATGGTGCCGAAGAGGCCAGCCGCTCCACCGTCCGGCAACTCGTCAGCACCGTGTTCCGCCTCCTCGTCCGCGTGCTGTTCCCCGTGGGGATCGAGGACTCACAGTGTGGGTTCAAGCTGTTCACCGCTGAGGCCGCCGCCCGGCTGGTCGATGCACAGACCATCGAAGGGTTCTCGTTCGACCTCGAGCTGCTGTGGGTCGCCAACCGCATCGGGCTCGAGGTCGTCGAGGTCCCCGTTCACTGGGTCGACGCACCCGGCTCGAAGGTCGACCCCGCCCGGGAGGCCCTCAACTTCCTGGTCGACATGGTGCGCATCCGCCGCCGCCATCGCAGCCTCCGGCCGCTCCGAGTCGCCGGCGACGAGCCCCGGGTCGGCATCCGCCTGGCGGTGGTCACACCCCTGCCCCCGTCGAAGCTGACGCTCAACGAGTACGGCTACCACCTGGTCCGCCAGCTCACTCGGAAGTCCGACGTCCAGGACGTGGTCGTGCTCTGCGACGACTCGGTCGACGACGTGCCCGCCCCGCTCGGCGCGACGGTCGACCGCTGCTGGAGCTTCGACTCGGTCGCCAACCCGATCCGGCTGCTCCTGGCCGTCCGTCGCCACCGGCCGGACGTCGTGCTCTTCAACATCCAGTTCGCCTCGTTCGGCGCCGGCAAGGTCCCGGCCGCGCTGGGTCTGCTGACGCCCGCCCTCCTGCGGCTCACGGGCACGCCGACCGTGGTCTTGCTCCACAACCTCGTGGACACCGTCGATCTCGATGCTGCCGGATTCACCTCGAACCGATTCGTCGCCAAGGTCCTCACCGGCATCGGCCGCCTGCTCACGCGGACCGTGCTGCTCGCCCACCGCGTCGCCGTCACCATCCCCGCCTACGTCGACATCCTGCGTGAGCGTTACGGCGCCACCAACGTCTACCTCGCTCCACACGGCTCCTTCGGCGAGGCCGAGCCGGCCCCGACCACGGTGCCCGACCGACCTCGACTCCTGGCCTTCGGGAAGTTCGGCACCTACAAGAAGGTCGAAGACCTCGTTGCGGCGCATCGCCTGCTCGTCGAGGCCGGGTACGACCTCGAGCTGGTGATCGCCGGCACGGACAGCCCGAACTGCCCCGGCTACCTGGCCGGGGTGGCCGAGGCCAACCAGGACCTGCCCGGGCTGTCCTTCACCGGGTACGTGGCCGAGGACGACGTCGCCGGCCTGTTCCGCTCGGCCACGGCCGTCGTCTTCCCCTACACCGGCACGACCGGGAGCTCGGGCCCGTTGCACCAGGCGGGCGAGCACGGCCGAGCGGCGATCCTGCCGGCGATCGGCGACTTCCTCGACGTGATCGCCGAGGAGGGCTACGCCGGCGAGCCGTTCACGCCCGGCGACGTCGACAGCCTCAAGGACGCCATCGAGCGGCTGCTCGTCGACCCTGCCCGTCGCACGGTGATCGCCACGCAGAACGCTGCCGCAGCAGCCGGTCTGCCCATCGGTGAGGTCGCCGACCTGCACCTCCTGCACCTGCGGGCGGCGGCGTGAAGACGGCTTGACCGTTTCTTCACCGAAGCCCGCCCGATCACTTGAAGCCAGCCATCGATGCTGGAAGCACCAACCACCAAGGAGCCGAGATGATCACCCCCGACATCCACCACACCACCGAGATCGGCGTCGCCGACCGGTTCGACGCCCACCAGGTCGAGCGCTTCGCCGCCGACCTGCGCCAGGTGAGCGGCCACGTCCGACTCGACCTGGGCCGCACCCGATTCATCGACTCGTACGGCCTCCACGCCCTGGTCGAGGCTCGCGCCACCGCCATCGAGCGTGGCGCCGACCTCGCCATCAGCCGCATCTCGCAGACGGCCCGGATCACCCTCGAGCTCGCCGGTCTCACCGAGGCCCTGCCGGTCGACGACATCGCCGAGGCGGCCTGACATGGCCATCGACATCGACCACCACATCACCGGCCCCGGCGCCGTCACCCTGGAGCTGGCCGGACGCCTCGACATCACGACCGTGGCAACGCTTCGAGCGGCGCTGCGAGGTGTCCTCCGCAACTCCGTCACCGAGCTCACCGTCGACCTGCGGTCTGTCGTCCAGCTCGACGTCGCCGCCGTCACCGCCATCGCCAGCGGGGCCGCCACCGTCCAGAGCGGCGGCGCTCGGTTCGTGCTGGTGGAGCCGGCATCGCCTGCTGCCCGGCGATCGCTCGACTACTGCGGCCTGCCAGCGCTCCTGAGCGCATGACCAGCACGACCAGCGCCAGCACGACCAGCACCAGCAGCTCCACGACCAGCACCCTGGCGACCGGTGGGCTCGTCCTGTCGGTGGCGATGCTCGTCGCCAGCGGCGCGAACTACGGCATCAACGCCATCCTCGGTCGATGGCTGGAGCCGCAGGCGTTCGCCGACGCCAGCCTGATCGTCACCCTCTTCCTCCTCCTCACCGTCGGCGCAGTCGCACTCCAACTGATGGCCAGCCGCCGGGTTGCCGCCTCGCCGACGGAGTCCGGTCCCGATGCTTCGATCCGATGGCTTCGGCGCCAGGCGTGGACCGTGGGCTCCGGTGCCGCGTTCCTGCTCACCGCGGGCGCACCGCTGTGGCAGCACGTGTTCAACACCAGCTCGGCCGCACCGTTCGCCCTCCTGGCAGTGGGGCTGCCCTTCTACCTCGCCCAGGCGGTGGACCGAGGCGTGCTCCAGGGTCACTTGCGCTTCACCACGCTCGCCATCAGCTTCCTCGCCGAGGCAGGAGTGCGGATGCTCGCCACCGCCGCGCTCGTCGCGATCGGAGCGGGCTCGAGCGGCGTCGCCGCCGCGCTGTCGGCGTCGTTCGCCGTCACGTGGCTCCTCGGGCGCCACCAGGTCGAACGGTCGGCCGCGAACGTCGAAATCGACCCCGCCGACCGCGCGACGTTGCTCGGCCACGCCCGACCAGTCGCCGTGCTCCTCGTCGCGCAGATCCTCATCAACAACGCCGACGTCCTGATCGTCAAGGCCTGGCTGCCAGACGACGCGGCGACCTACTCCGCCGTCGCACTCATCGGCCGCGCCGTGTTCTTCCTGTCGTGGTCGGTCGTCAACGTGCTGTTCCCGGTGTCGGCGCAGGACGGCGACTCCGGTTCGACGCGGGTGGATGCCGCCGGCGTGGCCGTGGTGCTCGTCTCCGGATCGGTCATGACGGTCGGTGCCGCGCTGTGGGGTGAGCAGGTGCTGACGTCCGTCGTCGGCCCCGGCTACGGCGAGGCAGCACACCTGTTGTGGCGCTACGCGCTGGCGACCACGGCGTTCACCGTCGCCAATCTCCTGGGGAGCCTCGACCTCGCACGAGGCCGATCCACCGGGCCGAAGCTCATCGCCGCGGGCGCCGGCGCCCAGACCCTGGCGCTGGTGCTGTCGGCGTCGTCGATCGGTGCGATCGTCGACGCCCAATTGCTCACCATGACCGCCCTCGTGACCGTCGTCGGCGGCGAACGCCTGCTGCGAGGGCGGTCAACCCTCCATGCGGTACCCGACGCCCCGGACGGTGCGGACGGCACTGGGGCCATCGCCGCTGTCGATCTTCTTGCGCAGGTTGGCGATGTGGACGTCGACGACGTGGTCGTCGCCGAACCAGTTCTCGCCCCACACGCGCTCGCGTAGCACCGCCCGGCTGTGCACCATGCGGGGCCGTTCGCTGAGCACGTCGAGGATGTCGAACTCGATGCGCGTGAGCTCGATGGCGGTGCCATCGACCTCGACCTCGCGAGCGAGGGGATGGATGACCAGCGTGCCGAAGACCCGGGCATCGTCGTCGTCGGAAGCCGCGGTGCTGGCCCCCGCACCCCGGGGGCGTCGCAACATCGCCTCGACCCGCGCGGCGAGCTCACGCGGTGAGAAGGGCTTGGTGACGTAGTCGTCGGCGCCCGTCTTGAGCCCCATGACACGGTCGATCTCGTCGTCCCGAGCGGTGAGCATCAGCACGTAGGCGTCGGTGAACTCGCGGAGCTGGCGGCAGACCTCCATCCCGTCGAGGTCGGGAAGGGACAGGTCGAGCACCACGAGGTCGGGGTCGTGCGCACGGGCGGCCTCGATCGCACTCGTCCCGTCAGCCGCCTCGTCGACCTCGTAACCCTCCTTGCGGAGCAGGCCGCTGATGAGCTCGAGGAACTCGGGGGCGTCGTCGACGACGAGGACCCTGCCCTTCGAGCTCTGTGCGTTCTCACCCATGCGCGATCAGAGTAGGCACGACGCACCGCACCGCTCGACGACCCTCCGGGCTCACGCTCTCTCCTCATCGACGTCGACCAGCTCGGCGAGCTCGGCGTCCACGTAGACCCATCTCCCATCCACCCGGTGGAACCGACTCCGTTCCCGGAGCTGCATCGCCGTCGGCCCGGCCGAGAAGGTCGCGGCGAAGGTCACCGTCCCCTCCTGGTCGAACATCGTGCCGGCGTCCGTCCCGAGGACCTCGAGCCCGAGCCACACCCGTGCGTCGTCGATGGCAAGGCGGTCCGGACGCGTTGTCGGGTCCCACGTGCGGAGCAGGAAGTCCACGTCGCCCACGACGTAGGCGGCGTACCGGGCGCACATGAGGTCCACCGCTGTCGGCGGCGCCGCGCCGTCGTGGAATCGTCCACAGCACGCATCGAGCGTGCGGCCCGCTCCACACGGGCACCGTGAGCTCCCTGGTTCAGGCACCGCCGCACGCTAGGTCAGGCCCGCAGCACCACGAGGTACTGCCCGCCGCCCGACTCGACCTCGGTGGTCGCTTCCAGACCGGGTTCGAGGCGGGAGACCCGGTCGGCCAACCACGACGCCGCCGCAGTTGCGTCGTCTTCGGTCGGGCAGCGCGCCATGATCTCGCGACCCCCCTTGCGGTCGAGTCGGTCGACGCAGGCGATGATGGGCGCCGGATCGACCACGAACAGCTCGTCGGGCCACGGCACCTCGGGTGCGGTTGCGCCCTTGCCGGTGTTGCATCCCCGATGCGCGAGACGCTCGGCGACCGGTGCCGCCTTCTTCTTCGCCTTGGCCTTCGTGACGCGCTGGTCGATGCTGGGACCGCGCGGATCGTTCACCGACATCTCGGGGTCGACCGGCTCGTCGCACAGCCAGCACCGCCATCCGTCGCGGTCACCGATGATGTCGAGGGCTCCCATCGCGGGCACGGTATCCCTGGCTGGCGTCGATGGGACCGGTGGCCGTCAGTCGAGCGTGACCCAGGCCGCCTTGAGGTAGGGCGGGTCGCCGGGCCCGGAGCGATGGTCGAGCGGCAACGTCTGCGTCTCGATCCGACCCGCACGACCGGAGGTGCGCAGACCACGGTCGAGGTGGTCGAGGAACTTGGGCCACTTCATCTTCCGGAGGTTGGTCGACACGTAGAGCGAGCCACCAGGGGCGCAGAGCTCGGCGGCGCGCTCGACGAGTTCGTGGAGGTCGCGCTCGACCGTCCACCGCTTCCCGCCCTTGCGCGTCGTGCTCGAGCTCGGGGGGTCGACCAGGACCAGGTCGAACGCCCGCCCCTTCTTCGCCAACCGGGCCATCCAATCGAGCGCGTCGCCATAGATGAAGTCGTGGTCGTCGACGTCGATGCCGTTCTCGCTCAGGTTGGCACGCGCCCAGTCGAGATAGCGCGGACTCAGATCGAGCGTCAGCGTCTCGGCCCCGGCAAGTGCGGCGGCGACCGAGAGCGAGCCGGTGTGGGCGAAGGTGTTCAGCAACGTCCGACCGGTGAGATCGGCGCGCAGCAGGCGTCGGCGGGTCTCACGCTGGTCGAGGAACAGTCCGCTGGATGTCGGACTCGCCTCGAGGTCGATGAGGTACCGACATCCGAGCTCGGTGACGGCGAAGACCGGGACGGGCGCACCGCTGGCCAGCTCGGCGGGACCGGCCGAACCGACGCGGGGGCGACGCTGCACGTACACCGCCCGGAGGTCGCTGACCTGCAACCACGACTCGATCCACTCGGGTGGCAGTGGGCGGTCGGCGTCGCGGTAATCGAGTACGAGGGCGACATCGCCCAGGCGCTCGACCCGGATGTCGGGGAAGCCGTCATGGTGGCGATCGATCCACAGGAAGGCGTCGGTGTTCGACGGATCGAACAGGACGGCACGAGCTTCGGCGGCGGCGAGCGCCGCGCACGCCGGCGAAGCGATCCACGATGCCGACGACTCGAGTGCGGTGTCGAAGCTCGCCGGTCGTTCGACCGTGAGCTCCATGATCCCCCCGGCGGGATGCTCGAAGCGCAGGCTCGCCGCGTGGAGAAACAGCCGCTGCGCCGCCACACCGCCGTACTCGGTGTCACCGGCGATCGCCATTCCGAGCCCGGTGGCGTGGACCCGCACCTGGTGGGTGCGCCCCGAGTGCGGGCTCGCCACATAGCGCTGGAGGTGTGCGCCGGTGGCAGCCAGCTCGAATCCGGTGGATGCCGCGAGCTCGGTCGTGGTGCCGCGTTCGGTCCGTTCGATCGGCTGGTCGTTGCGGAGTGCAGCACCACGACGGTCATCGCGTCGTACCAGGAGCTCGTATCGCTTCGCCACCGTCCTGGCCTCGAACTGCGTGGTCAAGGAGCGGTTCGCCTCGGGCGACTTCCCGAAGAGCAGCAGACCGGAGGTGTCCTTGTCGAGCCGGTGCAGGACCGAGAGCGACTCGGCCGGCCGCTGGGCCTGCACCCACTCGTACATGCCGTCCTGTGCGTGCACGTCGGCCCGATGGGTGTTGACGCCGGCGGGCTTCGACACCACCAGCAGGTGCTCGTCCTCGAATCGGACCCATGGCTCGGACACCGCCGCAGCCTACGGAGATCTCCGTAGCCTGTCGGCATGGCTGACGACGTGCTCCAGACGTTTCCGCTGGGCTTCCAGTGGCCCACGATCGATCCGTTCCTGTTCTGTGTCCACCACCTCGACCACTACCCCGAGGCCAACGACCTGCTCGGCCCGAACGCCTCCCTCGCCGGGAGGAACATCGGCCAGGACTTCGAGGGCGTCGACGGGTGGCGGATGTACCACGGCTCGGTCGTCCCCGGCTTCCCACAGCATCCCCACCGCGGCTTCGAGACCGTCACCTTCGTCCGCCAGGGTCTCATCGACCACGCCGACTCGATGGGCGCGGCAGCCCGCTACGGCCGAGGCGACGTGCAGTGGCTCACCGCCGGAGGAGGCATCCAGCACGCCGAGATGTTCCCCTTGCTCGACCGTGAGTCCCCGAACCCGGTCGAGCTGTTCCAGATCTGGCTGAACCTGCCGGCCGCCGACAAGATGGTCGACCCGTACTTCACCATGCTGTGGGACCGAGACATCCCCCGTCTCGAGGCTCCCGGCGTCACCGTCACGGTCATCGCCGGCGCACTGGGCGACCACCGCCCGCCGTCGCCCCCGCCGAACTCCTGGGCGTCTCGCGCCGAGGCCGACGTCGCCATTTGGCACGTGGTGCTCGATGCCGGCGCGACGTGGACACTCCCCCGCGCGGCCGACGACGACACGCTACGAGCGCTGTACCTGTTCGAAGGAGACCAGCTCGCCATCGGCGACACCACGATCGGCGCCAGCACCGGTGCGGTCACCGGTGCGCGGGCGGTCGAACTCGTCGCCGGGGACACGCCGGTCGAGGTGCTCGTGCTCCAGGGACGGCCCATCGGCGAGCCGGTGGCGCAGTACGGTCCGTTCGTGATGAACACCGAGGACGAGATCCGCCAGGCGTTCGCCGATTACCGCGCCACCGAGTTCGGCGGGTGGCCGTGGGCCGACAGCGCGCCGACCCACGGGCGCGAACCACGCCGCTTCGCCCGCCATGCCGACGGCGTGGTCGAGGAGGAAGCCGCCGGCTGAGCGGCCCCGGCGTCAGGCGTGACGCCCGGCGACGCCACTCTTCTCGACGGCGACGATCAGCGCGGCTGCGGCGAGGAACGCGACGATCGCGCCGATGACATTGAGCTCGAACAGGCTGCCGGTGCCGAGGGCGTTGGCGGCGAGGCCACCGACGACGGATCCGACGACGCCGATGGCGAGGGTGGCGAGGAGGCTGAGATTCTGCTTGCCGGGGATGAGGAGGCGGGCGACCGCACCCACCACGAGTCCGAAGACGATGAAACCGATCATTGAACACTCCGAGGTCAGGGCAGGGCAGCTGATCTGCCCGCCGGACGAGTCCGACGGAACCCGTCGAACGGGTTGTTCCTACCCACCCGTCCCGTGGTCAGTCAGACGAACCTCGCCCACTCGTCCAGCGGCATGCGCTCGGACACCAGCGAGTTGATCGGCGCATCGGGGTCGGCTCTCCCGATGGACATGCCGCAGAAGATCATCTCGTCCTCCGGGGCACCGACGAACTCCGATATCGCCCGGGGACGTGCCGCCCAGTACTCCTGCGCGCAGGTGTCGAGCCCCGCCTCCTGCGCCAGCAGCATGAACGTCTGCAGGAACATCCCCAGGTCACTCCACTGCGGCTTCCCCATTCCCTTGTCGACGAAGCAGAACAGCGCCGCTGGCGCTCCGAAGAACTCGCCGTTGCGGGCGAACTGCGTCAGCCGCCCGGCCTTGTCCGCTCGCTCGATGCCGAGGGTGGCGTACATCTGCTCGCCCACGGTGAAGCGGTTGGTGCGGTACGGCTCCCACAGCTCGGGCGGGTAGATGTCGTAGGCCGGCTCCTCGAACGGCGGCTGATCGGCGAGGAACTCGCGCAGCCGCGTCATCGAGTCGCCGTTGACGACGTAGATCCGCCACGGCTGGACATTGCCGCCCGACGGTGCCCGCGAGGCCTTCTCGAGCAACTCGCGGATCGTGTCGTCCGACACCGGGTCGGGGAGGAAGGCACGGATGGATCGGCGAGCGACGACGGCGTCGGAGACATGCATGGCGCACATCCTGTTGGCCCGCACACGACGACGCCAGCCCGACGGAGCTGGGACATCCCCAGCCCGCTGGGTTACCGTCGGTACGTATGAGTGACGCCACACCACGAGGTCGGGGGGCCGACACGCTGCTCGACGGCCAGGAGACCGACGTCGCGCCCGTTCCGACCGACCAGCCGCAGGCGGGCGCGTCGCTGGGCGAGCTCATCGCCTTCTTCCTGCGCAAGCCCTCGCCGCTCATCATCGGGAGCACCGCGCTGACGGCCGTCGTCGCCCGCTTGTTCATCGGGCGGTGGGGATGGTGGGACCTCGCCATCCCCGCGATCATCATCGCCCTCGAACCGTTCGTCGAGTGGCTGATCCACGTCCGCATGCTCCATCGCAAGCCGACCAAGATCGGTCGCTTCACCATCGATCCGGTCACGGCGCGCAAGCACCGCCTGCACCACCGCAACCCCAGGGACCTGCGCATCGTGATGGTGCCGTTCCAGGCGCTGTTCCCGGCCGCGCCGATCGCGATCGCGCTGGCGATCTGGCGGCTCGACCCCGCGCAGGCTTCGATGGCCATCGCCTGCGGCTTCAGCATGTTGGCGTACTACGAGTGGACCCACTACCTGATCCACGCGCCGTACCGACCGAAGACGAAGTGGTTCCGCAACCTGTCGCGCAACCATCGGCTGCATCACTACCGCAACGAGCACTACTGGTTCGGCGTCACCACGAGCGTCGGTGACCGGTTCCTGGGCACCAGGCCCGAGAAGGACGACGTCCCGCTGTCACCCACGGTGCGAACGCTCGGCCTCGAGGCACCGTCGCTCGGCTGAGCGACCTACTCGACGAAGCGGCGGACCTGGACGTCCTTGCCGCGGACCGAGGCCTTCGACATCGAGCGGATGACCCGGTCGACATCGGCCTCGGGGACCCCCACGACCGAGTGCGAGTCGGCGATGCGGATCGGCCCGATCTGGCGTCCGGTGAGACCGCTCTCGTTGGCGATCGCCCCGACGAGGTCGGCCGGCCGCACACCGGCCTTGCGGCCGGTGTTGATGTAGACGAATCCGGTGGGGCCGTCGGACGGCTTGCCCTTGCCCTTCGGTCCACCCTTCTGGCCCTTGTCGAACTTGCCGCCCTTGCCCTTGCCCTGGGGGCCCCGGTCGGCCGACACATCGGGGATCTCGCGCTCGTCGAGCGTCGCGCCACGAGCCTCGTGCACGAGCTTGACCGCGGCGAGCGCGACGTTCCGCGGGTCCTCGCCGGCCAGCGCATGGAGCACGCCCTGGTAGTCGTCGAGGTCGTCGGAGGCGAGCGCCTCGTTCAACGCCTCGACGGTCGCCTCGATCTGCTTCTCGCGCAGGTCGGCGACGGTGGGGACCTTCGACACCGAGATCGACTGCTTCATCAGCCGCTCGATGTTGCTGATCTGGCGTCGCTCGCGCGGCTCGGCGAGCGTGATGGCCACGCCCTCTCGGCCGGCGCGCCCGACACGACCGATGCGGTGGACGTAGCTCTCGGCGGCCGCGGGGACGTCGTAGTTGACGACGTGGGTGAGGGTGTCGACGTCGAGACCGCGAGCGGCCACGTCGGTGGCGATGAGCAGCTCGGCGGTGCCGTCGCGCAGGCGGCCCATGACCCGATCGCGCTGGCCCTGGTCCATGCCGCCGTGCAGCGCCTCGGCGCGATAGCCACGGCCGTTCATCGTGACGGTCAGCTCGTCGACCTCGTGACGGGTGCGGCAGAAGACGATGGCGGCGTCGGGACCCTCGATGTCGAGGACACGCCCGAGAGCTGACGCCTTGTGCGAGCGCTGCACGAAGTAGACGGTCTGGCGGATCAGCGCCCTGCCCGACTCGGTGGTCTGCTTGCCGATCTCGATGCGGACCGGGTCGCGCTGGTACTTCCGGGCGATCGCCGCGATGCGCTTGGGCATCGTGGCCGAGAACAGCACGGTCTGGCGCTCGGCCGGTGTGGCGTCGAGGATCGCCTCGATGTCGTCGGTGAAGCCCATGTCGAGCATCTCGTCGGCCTCGTCGAGCACGACCGTCTGGATCTGGTCGAGCTCGAGGGCGCCGCGGTTGATGAGGTCGATGGCCCGGCCCGGGGTGGCGACGACGACGTGCACGCCGCGGCTCAGCTCCTTGAGCTGGCGGTAG
The DNA here is from genome assembly GCA_041618235.1 of Acidimicrobiales bacterium. Classification (GTDB taxonomy): domain Bacteria; phylum Actinomycetota; class Acidimicrobiia; order Acidimicrobiales; family Salinilacustritrichaceae; genus Salinilacustrithrix. The sequence continues at coordinate 5,718 of JBFJNI010000003.1, read as the reverse complement.
ATCGGCTGACCACCGAAGACCGGCAGCACCTTGATGCGCAGGTCCTGGCCGTACTTGAACATCGCCTCACTCACCTGCACGGCGAGTTCACGGGTGGGCACCACGACGAGCGCCGTCGGGGTCGCGTGTGCACCGGAACCGATGCGCTCGAGGATCGGGAGTGCGAACGCCGCCGTCTTGCCCGTACCGGTGGCCGCCTGTCCGAGCAGGTCGGCGCCCCCGAGGAGCACGGGGATGGTCTCTCGCTGGACCGGTGTGGGCTCCTCGTAGCCGAGGCGGGTGAGTGCGGTCAGGATCTCCGGGCCGAGGCCGAGCGCGTCGAAGCCGGCCGGGGCTTCTTCGCCTTGATCGTCGTCTCGGTCATCGGGCTCTCGGTCCATCCCTCCATTCTCCCGTGTCGGACCGCGATCACCGAAAGTGGGCGACCCCTATGCTCGGCCGGGCCACGACCGAGGGGGACAACGTGGAATCGAACTTCGCAACGATCTGGGAGTCGATCGCCGACGTCATCGGCGACGATCCTGCGCTGGTGCAGGGCGCTCGACGCGTCAGCTGGCACGACTTCGACGACCGCTCGGCGCGACTCGCTGGCGCGCTCGCCCGGGCGGGCCTCACCGAGGGCTCGAAGGTGGCCGAGTTCCTCTACAACTCGCCGGAGTACCTCGAGACGTACTTCGCATGCCTCAAGCAGAGCTACGTGCCGGTCAACGTGAACTACCGCTACGTCGAAGAGGAGTTGGTCTACCTCCTCGACAATTCCGACGCCGAGGCCCTCGTCTTCCATTCGAGCCTGGGCGATCGGGTCGCCGCCATCCGCGACCGCGTGCCCGGTGTGAAGCTCTGGATCGAGGTCGATGATGGCGGTGGCCACGTCGACGGCGCCGAGCCCTACGACGCGCTCCTGGCCCGCACCGACCCGGCGCCCCGGCGCGAGCGATCCCGCGACGACATCACGATGCTCTACACCGGCGGCACCACCGGCATGCCCAAGGGCGTGATGAGCAAGGTCGGCGGCGTGGTCGACACCATCCTCGTCACCACTCCCCCGGTGTTCGGCCTCGAACCCATCTCCCAGCCCGACGACGTGGCCGACTTCGTGGTGAAGGCGAAGGCCGACGGCTTCCGCGGCGAGACGATGCCCGCGTGCCCGCTGATGCACGGCACCGGCATGGGTCTCGGTGCGCTGCCGGCGCTGACCCTTGGTGGCTGCATCGTCATGCTCGAGGGCCGGGGCCTCGACGTCGACGAGCTGTGGTCGACCGTCGAGCGCGAGGGCGTGGTGTCCATCGTCCTCGTCGGCGACGCCTTCGCCCGCCCGATGCTGAAGGCGCTACGCGACGGGTCGACGTCCTACGACACGTCTTCGATGAAGCTCATGGTGTCGGCCGGCGTGATGTTCTCGGCCGACATCCGCGCCGGTCTCCTCGAGCAGATCCCGCAGCTGGTCATCCTCGACTTCATCGCCGCCAGCGAGGGCGGGATGGGCATGGCGTTGTCGATGGCCGGTGCAATCGCCCCCACCGGCACCTTCATGCCGAACCCCGGCGTTTGCCTCATCACCGAGGACGACCGCGTCCTCACCGCCGGCGACGGCGAGAGCGGCATGGTCGGCATTCCGGGCGACATCCCCGACGGCTACTACAAGGACGAGGCCAAGACGGCCAAGACGTTCCGCACCATCGGCGGCGTTCGCTACTCGATACCGGGCGACTGGGCCACCATCGGAGCCGACGGTTCGCTGACGTTGCTGGGCCGCGGCTCGCAGTGCATCAACACCGGTGGCGAGAAGGTCTTCCCCGAGGAGGTCGAGGAGGTCATCAAGACCCACCCCGCCGTCGACGACTGCTTGATCTTCGGAGTGCCCGACGAGCGCTTCGGCCAACGCGTGGTCGGCGTCGCGTCGATCCACACCCACGCCACGCCCGAGGAGATCGTCGACAGCACCCGGACCTCGCTGTCGGCCTACAAGCTCCCCCGCACGCTGTTGCTGGTCGACCACGTGCCTCGGGCAGCGAACGGCAAGGCCGACTATCCCGCGGCCAGGGCGCTGCTCGAAGCGGCCGCTCCGGCCTGACCCGTCCAGGCTTCAGCGCGTCAGCGGCCCGCGTTCGAGGATGCCGTCGAGGCGGTCCGCGCACCATCGCAAGCTCTCGTGGTCGTTCGTCCAGACGTACCAACCGAGATGACTCGCGCCGATCTGCAGTTCGTAGCAGTGATGACGTTGCGCGGCGTCGACCAGACCGGCCTCGGCGAGCCCCGGACGCGGCCTGGTCACGCGGGACCACACGTCCACGGCGCCGATGCCGGGATGCCACGCGCCCCAGAACGTGCACCACGCGGTGTCGTAGAGGAAGTCGCCGAGCGTGGCGCACTTCCACGAGAACACTCCGGTCACCTCGGTGCCGTCGCCGGAGACCAGCACGTTCTGGTGGAGCAGGTCGCTGTGCACCAGGTCGCGCCGCTCCGGACACGCCTCGAGCAGGTCGCCGATCCGCGTTTCGCACGCGGCGAACACGCGCTCGGCACGCGCATCCTCCGCCAGCCCGGCACGCCAACCCGCCGTGCGCGAGCTGGTGTCGTCGGACAGCGCGGTGGTGAGCCACCCCCGCCACCCGTCCGCGGGTTCGAACGGATCCGCCTCCGCCGGCGGTCCGGCCGTGCGCACCGGGGCCTTCCGTAACGCGTCCAGCAAGCCGACCAACGGCGGACCGACCGCCTCGGCCTCGTCCACGCTGATGTCCTCGAGGAAGCGACCGTGGTGGCGCACCGACATGGCGAAGGAATGCCCGAGCGCCTCACCCACGTCGAGGATCTCCGGCACGGGGAGGTCGTGGCCGGCGAAGCGCATCGCCGCTCGATCGGAGGCAAAGCCGTCGGCATCGCGTCCCAACCGCAGGACCAACTCACGTCCGTCGACCCGGTAGCCGTACGCCCGTGACCAGAAGCCGCCGGGCAGCTCCTCGAGCTGGTCGACCGGCGCGCCGTGGTACGTGGAGAGGAACCTGATCACGTCGTCACGGGCGGCCGTCGGCTTCTCCACGGCAGTGATCCTCGCCCCCGACACCGACGCTCCACCACCCCTTTCGAATTTCCTACCGAATCGGCGTCGGATTCCGACGCCGATCCCCAGCGATTTTCGGACGGCTCGGTACGCTCCATCGGTCATGAGTGCACCGAGCGAGACCCAGCCCGCCACGCCCACCACGTCGCCGGTCGACGCCGCACCGGCGTGTCTGCTCTCACCCCACGCCGTGTTCACCGAGTGCCCCCAGTGCGGCGGCGGCATGCGCCCCGAGCACGCGCACTTCCGTTGCTCGAGCTGCGGCTGGCGCGACTCCTGCTGCGACTGAACCTCCGATGCATGGCCGTCGGCCCGGTCGCGGCGGTGGCAGCGCACCGGACGATGGGGCAGAGTGACCTGGTCCCGGATGACCGGGCCTGATCGGGGGGTCATGGATCTGCACTTCGCCAGCGCGTGGGAAGCCGTCACCGACGAACTGCCCGACGCCGACGCCATCGTCCAGGGCGACCGACGCCTCACGTACGCGCAGTACGACGAGCAGGCGGCCCGCTTCGCCGCCGCCATCGAGGCCGCCGGCGTCGCGCCCGGCAGCAACGTCTCGCTGTATCTCTACAACTGTCCCGAGTACCTCGTCGCCCAGTACGGCACGTTCAAGCACGACTGCGGACCCATCAACGTCAACTACCGCTACCTCGACGACGAGCTCGTGTACCTGGTCGAGAACAGCGACAGCCGGGTGCTGGTGTTCCACACGTCACTGGGCGACCGCGTCGCGCGGGTGAAGGACCGGCTCGACGTCTTGCTGGTCGAGGTCGACGACGGTGGCGAACACGTCGACGGCGCCATCGGGTTCGACGAGCTCCTCGCCGGCCACGATCCCCAGCCCCGCAAGGCCCGCGATCCGCAGGGCCTCTACATGCTCTACACCGGCGGCACCACCGGCATGCCCAAGGGCGTGATGTACGAGCAGCACGCGTTCGTCTACCGGCTATTCGATGCGCTCCGACAGCTGGGCCTTCCGGGCAAGGTGCCGGAGACCCTGGAAGACATCGCGCCCTTCGCCCGCTTCATGCACGACAACGCGCGCATGGTCACCGTGCCGTGCTGTCCGCTCATGCACGGCACCGGCATGTGGGTCGGTGCGATGCCACCGCTGCTGATGGGCGGCACGGTCGTGCTGCTCGAGGGTCGCCACTTCGAGGCCGACGAGCTGCTCGACACCATCGAGCGTGAGGGCGTCACCCGCCCCGTCATCGTCGGCGATGCCTTCGCCCGCCCGATCTCCCGGGCCCTCGAGGCACGCGACGCCGCCGGGTCACTCCCCGACCTCTCCACGGTCGACTCGGTCGTCTCGTCCGGTGCGATGTGGAGCGCCGAGACCAAGGAGACGATGACGAAGTACCTCGACGCCCTGCTGATCGATGCGCTCGGCTCCACCGAAGGCGGCAGCTACGGGCGGGTCGACACCGACAAGTCGACGAAGGGCTCGACTGCCACGTTCACCCTGGTCCCGACAACCCGGATCATCGACGAGGACGGTGCGCTCATCGAACCCGGGTCGGGCGAACGAGGTCTGCTCGCCAGCCTCACGCCCGCACGCGGCTACTACAAGGACCCCGAGAAGACGGCCCGCACGTTCCGCGAGATCGAGGGCGACTGGTACGTCATCACCGGCGACTGGGCGACGGCCGAGGCCGACGGCACCATCACGCTGCACGGCCGGGGATCGAACTGCATCAACTCCGGCGGCGAGAAGGTCTTCCCCGAGGAGGTCGAGGAAGCGATCAAGACGCATCCCGACGTCGACGACTGCTACGTCATCGGCGTCGACGACGAGCGCTTCGGCCAGCGCATCGTGGCCGTCGCCGGCGCCCACCGGCGCCATCCGTCCGAGGACGAGCTGCGCGAGCACGTGCGGGCCCACCTGTCGGCGTTCAAGATCCCCAAGCAGGTGATCGTGGTCGACGAGGTCCGGCGGGCACCTAACGGCAAGGCCGACTACGGCTGGGCCAGGGAGACCGCGGCTCAGACCGCCAACGCCTGACCGAAACGCCGACTCAGACAGGGACCTCGCCCTCGACCGTGATGCGGTTGAGCAGCCGGTCGCCGTCATCGTGATCGTGGATGGCGTAGTGGAGCACGCAACGGTTGTCCCAGATCACGAGGTCGTCGGGCTGCCACTGGTGGCGGTAGGTGAAGTCGGGTCGACTGCTGCGCTCGTAGAGGAACCGCAGCAGACCTGCGCTCTCCTCGGCGGTCCAGCCCTCGAACCAGCGCGTGAACGCGGCACAGACGTACAGCGCCTTCCGGCCGGTCGACGGATGCGTCCGAACCACCGGGTGCACCGCGCTGGGCGCTTCCGACGGGTCCTTGCCCATGAGCAGCGCAAGACCTTCGGCACGGTGCTCGGCGCGCATGCCCGTGAGCTGTGCCTGCAGGGCCGGCGTGAGCGACTCGTACGCCAGGTACTGGTTGGCGAACTGCGTGTCGCCGCCGATGGGCGGGACGGCCTTCGCGTTGAGCATCGTGTACTTCGGCGGTCGCGGCTCGAAGCTGACGTCGGTGTGCCAGTGCTCGTTGAGCGTGACCCGCTTGCCGAAGTTTCGGATCTCCTGGATCTCGGGATGACCCTCCAGATGCGGCACCAGCGCATGGACCGCCGGCTCGCCCAGGGCCCGGGCGAACGCGACGAGCTC
>JBFJNI010000002.1:0-79387 GCA_041618235.1 Acidimicrobiales bacterium | reverse complement strand
GCGATCTTGACCACACCAGAGAACGGCACTTCTACGACGCCCTGAGATCCGGCTCACCGCAAAGTCGGATGAGGATTCTCGCTCCGCTTCTTCATCCAGAGGTACAGGCCGACAGGCCAGAAGAAGAAGAACCACAGGATCGTCGTGACCGGATCGACGCCTCTTCTGGTGAGGTCGAGGTAGACGAGAACTCCGAAGGCCACCATCCCGATGACCGTTGCGAATCCAAACAGGGCGAACTGGATCGACACCGTCAGAGACTGCCGGTTCTTCAGCGGGAGCGCAACCGATACGACCGAGCCACCGAACGTCCTACCGCGCGCTTCCGGCGGAATCTCGCCACCACATCATCACTCCTTGCTGCCGAACTCAGCCGGGTGTGAGTTCGGCAGCAAGGTGTGATGATTGGGTGGCTAAAAACGCGCAGCCTCCCCGGCCGCTCAGCGAGGCACGGGCAGCGCAGCGCGTGTCGCAGCGCCGTCGAACGTGGTCAGAGTCCCGCGTCAGGACGCTCGGGCGTGGGACACCTGGCCCCGAGCCGGTGAGCGCTCGATGATGGAGGGCCCCGCCCGGTGATCTGTGCGGCCCTGCACTCGACACGCGGGCTACAGATCCGGCATGTCTTGGCCGCTTGGTCGAGAAGGGTGACGGTGCCAGGAGTGACAGACGTCGTTCGATCGGGCGGGAAAGGCCCGATGTCGGGCATGGGTCGACTGATCGCCGCTTCAAGATGACCTCATGAGGTCATGGTGGGTGGACGTGGCGGTCTGGGAGGGTGCACGGGTCGCGCAGATCGCGGGCAGAAAGGCATCCATGAGAACTTTGATCCGGGTTGCGAGTGCCATGACGTTCTGTGCGGCGCTGTTGGCGATCGCGCCCAACGCGAGCGCCGACGGTGAGGCCAAGTCGACGGTGTGTCACATCGACGGCAAGGGCAGGGTTCGGGCGCTGTCGGTGGCCGATGTCGCCGTTGACGCCCACCTCGACCACGGCGACCCCGAGGCCGGGGACCCGGTCCCGGGGTTTGACGGGTTCGTGTACGGCGAGACGTGCGAACCGACGCTCGCGGTCTTCGACCGTGACAACGACGGTGCAGGCGACGACGTCGACAACTGCCCTGACCATTTCAACCCTGACCAGCTGGACTTCTACGGCAGCCCGGCCGGGGATGCATGCGAGGACACCGACGGTGACGGGTTCCTCGACAACGACGTGGTCAACGAACCCAACTTCTGCGTGAGCCTGAGCGGCTCGCTCCACATCCAGCGCGGCTCCGCCCGCTGCTACTCCTCCGCAGGCACCCTCGACCAGGCGATCGCGTCAGCGCCGCTCGCCACGGCGTATGCCAACTTCGGAACCGGAACCGAAACCGACAACATCGCGGTTGCAGCCGGGCTCGGTTCCACCGCAATGATCCTGCGGCCTGGCGACAACAACGCGGCCTACGCCTACGGGGACTGGTCCACCGCCCATGCCGGCACCGGTAACAACAACCTGGCCACCGCCTACGGCTACTACTCCGAGGCCTTCGCCGCACGTGGTGACGATCTGATCGCGACAGCGAACAGCTACGAGTGCACGGTGGGCGCGCTCCTGCCGGGCGTCGAGGCAACCTGCTGACCGCACCGGACCCGCACGTCACTACAGCCAGCATCCGTCGTCGACCTTTGTCGGAGCGCGCCACGCACATGGTGGACAGGCGGGTTGGCGCACTCGCCTCGCAGCGTGGCGGGCAGGTCGCTGCAACCTCGGCGACCCCAGCCCAGCGACTTGGTGAGTCGACCGCCATCTGAACCGCCTCCAACCGGAGTTGGAGGCGGGGCGGCGTGCCGGGCCCTCCATGGGCCAGCACCAGGAGGTGTGAAGGCGCTGCAGAGTTCCGTCGGGTGACTGTGGGCACACGACGCCCGCGCCGCAGAACGAAGGCGTCGAGCGATCAGTCCGGCTTCTAGCCACCCAATCATCACACCTTGCTGCCGAACTCAGCCGGGTGTGAGGTCGGCCAGCAGATCGAGAACGAGCGCCGCCTGCGCGCCAGGATCGCCGTCGTCCGGCGTGAGACGGAGCTCGGGTGAGGGTGGCGCCTCGTAGGGGTCGTCGATGCCGGTGAAGCCCTTGATCTCGCCGGCGCGCGCCTTGGCGTAGAGACCCTTGGGGTCGCGCTGCTCGCAGATCTCGATGGGTGTGTCGACGAAGACCTCGGCGAAGGGGAGGCCGGCCATGCGGTGGATCTCGCGGACGCGGTTGCGGTCGGCGGCGTAGGGCGAGATCACCGGCACCAGCGCGACGACGCCGGCATCGGCGAACAACCGAGCGACCTCGCCGACCCGGCGGACGTTCTCGGCCCGATCGTCGGCGCTGAAGCCGAGGTCGCCGTTCAGCCCTTGACGCAGGTTGTCGCCGTCGAGCAGGTACGCCGGGCGTCCGGCCTCGACGAGCAGCCGTTCGACCTCGACCGACACCGTCGACTTGCCCGAGCCCGACAGCCCGGTGAACCACAGGGTCGCGCCGAGCGACGGACGCTGCGCACGATCGAACGCAGACGGGTGCCAGACCGTGTTCGGCGTTGCACGCGTCATCCGTCTGCTCGTCCCTAGCTCTCGCCGAGGATCATCCCCGCCGCCACGGTGGCGTTGGTGGCCTCGTCGACGAGGATGAAGCTGCCGGTCGAGCGGTTGCGGCGGTACTCGTCGTAGAACAGCGGGGCGGTGGTGCGCATCGAGATGCGGCCGATCTCGTTGAGGGCGAGCTCGTCGGCCTCTTCGTCGCGGTGCAGCGTGTTGATGTCGAGCCGGTACTGCATGTCGGTGACCATGGCACGGGCCCAGCGGGTCGTGTGCTTGATGGCCAGCTTCTGGCGAGGGCGGAGCGCGCCGACCTCGGACATCCAGCACACCATGGCGTCGATGTCCTGGCCGCTCGACGGCTGGTTCCTCGGCCGACAGATCATGTCGCCGCGGCTGATGTCGATCTCGTCGGCGAGACGGATGGTCACCGACATCGGAGAGAACGCCTCGTCGACCGGCCCGGTGGGCCCGTCGATGTGGGTGATCTTCGAGCTGAATCCCGACGGCAGCACCACGACGTCGTCGCCCGGCTTGAAGACACCGCCGGCGACCACACCGGCGTAGCCGCGGTAGTCCATGCCGTCCTTGCTCATCGGCCGGATGACGTACTGCACGGGGAACCGGGCGTCGATGAGGTTGCGATCGGAGGCGATGTGGACCTCCTCGAGGAAGCGCAGCAGCGGCAGCCCCTCGTACCACTTCATGTTGTCGGACTTGTCGACGACGTTGTCCCCCATCAGCGCCGACACCGGGATGAAGGTGAGGTCCTGGACGTCGAGCTTGGTGGCGAACTCGCGGAACTCGGCCTTGATCTCCTCGAAACGCTCCTCGCTCCAGTCGACCAGGTCCATCTTGTTGACGCACACGACCAGGTGCGGGATCCGCAGCAGAGACGCCAGGAACGAGTGGCGCCGCGACTGCTCGAGGATGCCGTTGCGCGCGTCGACCAGGATCAGCGCCACGTTGGCGGTGGACGCCCCCGTGATCATGTTGCGCGTGTACTGGATGTGCCCCGGGGTGTCGGCGATGATGAACTTGCGACGCGGGGTGGCGAAGTAGCGATAAGCGACGTCGATGGTGATGCCCTGCTCGCGCTCGGCACGGAGACCGTCGGTGAGCAGCGCGAGGTTGGTGTACTCGTCGCCGCGAGCGACCGACGTGGCCTCGACGGCAGCCATCTGGTCCTCGAAGATCGTCTTCGAGTCGTAGAGCAGGCGACCGATGAGGGTGGACTTGCCGTCGTCGACCGAACCGGCCGTGGCGAATCGGAGCAGTTCCATGGCTTAGAAGTACCCCTCGCGCTTGCGGTCTTCCATGGCGGCTTCCGACACTCGGTCGTCGGCCCGGGTGGCGCCGCGCTCGGTGATGCGGGTGGCGGCGACCTCCTCGATGATCTCGTCCCAGTCGGAGGCGGCGGACTCGACCGCACCGGTGCAGGTCATGTCGCCGATGGTCCGGTAACGGACCGTCTCCTCGAAGACCGTCTCGCCCTCCATGAGCTCGATGTGCTCGGACTCGGACAGGAGCATGCCGTCGCGCTCGAAGACACGACGCTTGTGTGAGAAGTAGATCTCGGGGATCTGCACGTCCTCGGCCTTGAGGTACTGCCAGACGTCGAGCTCGGTCCAGTTGCTGATGGGGAAGACCCGGATGTGCTCGCCCTTGTGGTGCTTGCCGTTGTAGAGGCTCCACAGCTCCGGGCGTTGGCCCTTCGGGTCCCACTGGCCGAAGTCGTCGCGGAAGCTGAACACCCGCTCCTTGGCGCGGGCCTTCTCCTCGTCGCGGCGGGCGCCGCCGAAGACGGCGTCGAACCCGTTGGACTCGATGGCGTCGAGCAGCGTCGTGGTCTGGAGCAGGTTGCGGCTGGCCCGCGGACCGGTCTGCTCGGTGACCCGGCCGGCGTCGATCGACTCCTGCACCGATGCCACCACGAGCCGGGCGCCGGCCTCGGCGAGGCGGCGATCACGGAACTCGATGACCTCGGGGAAGTTGTGGCCGGTGTCGACGTGCATCACCGGGAACGGGATCGGCCCGGGGGCGAAGGCCCGCAGTGCCAGCTCGAGCATGACGACCGAGTCCTTGCCACCCGAGAAGAGCAGGCACGGCCGTTCGAACTCCGCCGCGACCTCTCTGATGATGTGGATTCCTTCGGCCTCGAGGGCACGGAGGTGGGAAAGCTCGTAGCTCATCGTGTGTCGGTTTCTCTCCGCCGCGTGGTCGAACTCAGCCCCGGAGGGTACGGGTCCGGGGAGTTGCTAGACAATCCCTCGTGCCGAATGACACCCCGCCCGTGATCGCCTCCGACCACGAGCTCGCGCGGCGGCTGGCGATCGAGGCCGGCGAGCTGTTGATGGCGGTCCGCGCCGAGTTGGTGGCCACCGGCGCCGAGGGAAAGGAGATCAAGGCCGAGGGCGACCGTCGGTCGAACGACTTCCTCATGGCCGAGCTCCGGGCCGCCATCCCCGAGGGCGATGGCATCCTCTCCGAGGAGGCGCGAAGCACCCACGACGACGAGTCCCGTCTGCAGGCCCGCCGGGTCTGGATCATCGACCCCCTCGACGGAACGCGCGAGTTCTCCGAGCCGCCACGCACCGACTGGGCCGTGCACGTGGCGCTGTGCGTCGACGGCGTGGCCGAGTGCGGCGCCGTCGCCCTCCCCGCGCTGGGCACCTGCTTCTCGACGGCCGACGACGTCATCGCCCTCGGCCCGGTCCCCGCCCAGCCGCGGATCGTGGTGTCACGCACTCGTCCGCCGGCCGAGGCCGAGACCGTGCGAGCCGCATTGGGCGGCGTCCTGGTCGAGATGGGCTCGGCCGGCGCCAAGACCATGGCGATCCTGCGTGACGAAGTCGACTGCTATCCGCATTCGGGTGGACAGTACGAATGGGACTCCGCGGCTCCGGTCGCCGTCGCTCGGCACCACGGACTGCACGCCACTCGTCTCGACGGCTCCCCGCTCGTCTACAACAACGCTGACCCCTACCTCCCGGACCTGTTGGTGTGCCGGGCCGAGCTCGCCGACGCCACGGCCGCGGCGCTGGCCGGTTGACGTCCCCATGGATCTGAAGGCGCTCCGATACGAGGTGACCGACCGGGTCGCCACCATCACGCTCGACCGCCCGCATCGGCGGAACGCGTGGACCGGACGGATGCACCTCGAGTACCGGTGGGCCATGACCGAGGCCGAGGCCGACGACGACGTCCGGGTCGTCGTCGTCACCGGGGCGTCGTCTGCGGACGGCACCCACGCGTTCTGCGTCGGCGCCGACGCCAAGGCGCTCGAGGGCCACGTCGACAAGGGCGGCTACGACGACGGCCTGCGCGGCACCGAGCCACCGATGCCGCCGGTCGCCGAGCCGTTCGCCGCCGACTTCGCGTTCCAGCTCGGGATGCGCACACCGGTCATCGCGTCCGTGAACGGCGCCGCTGCGGGCGTGGGCCTGGTCATCGCCTGCTTCGCCGACATCCGCTTCTCCTCCACCGGCGCCAAGCTCACCACCGCCGCGCCGAAGCTCGGCTTCCCCGCCGAATACGGGCTGTCGTGGCTGCTCCCCCGCCTCGTGGGCGCGGGACGAGCCGCTGACTGGCTGCTGTCCGGACGGGTGTTCCTCAGCGACGAGGCCGCGGAAGTCGGGTTGTTCTCGGCGGTCCTGCCGCCCGACGAGCTCGCCGCTCACGTCGCGGACTACGCGCGGACGATGGCCCACCACGTGTCACCGGCGTCGGTGGCCGCGACCAAGGCGCAGCTGTGGGGCGACCTGCTCCACGACGATCCGGCCCGGTCCGTCCGTGAATCGATTGCGTTGCTGCGCGAGATGTCCACGGGTCACGACTTCGTCGAAGGCAGCCGGGCGCTCACCGAGCGGCGGCTCCCCGAGTTCTGATCCTCAGCCGTCGAGGACGGTGACGGTGCCCGTGGTGCCGTCGACCTCGACCATCGCACCGTCGGGGATCTTCTTGGTGGCGTCGATCACCGACACCACGCACGGGATGCCGAGCTCGCGGCTGACGATGACCGCATGCGAGATCTGGGCACCGACGTCGACGACGACCGCCGCGGCCGGGACGAACAGCGGCGTCCACGCCGGATCGGTGATGGGCGCCACGAGCACGTCGCCGGGTTCGAGCGCGAACGGGTCGGAGGGGTCGAGCACGACCCGCGCCCGGCCCCGGGCGGTGCCAGGGCAGCCGGCGATGCCGGTCAGCACGTCGCCGACCACTGAGGCATCGCGGGTGGTTCCCCGCCGAGCCCACTCCGACAACGGTGGCACGATGCCGTCGAGGATGAAGGGCGGTTCGAGGTCGAACAGCTCGAGATAGCACCGTTCGCGCTCGGCCAGCACTGCGGACCACGCCGACGGGTAGGCGACGAACTCGTCGAGCTCGTCGTCCTTGAGCATGAAGATCTGCTCGACGTCTCCGAGGTGTCCGGCGTCGACCGCCCGACGACCGAGCTCACGCGCGGCGAGGCGCATCTCGTGGACCAGCTTGATGATGGTGGTCTTCGTGCGCTCGCGCCCCTGCAGGTGCAGACGTCCCGAGGACAGCCCGGCCTGGAACGTGCCCAGCGCCTCGGGGTCGCCCTCGAGCAGGCCCGCGATGCGGGCGGTCTCCTTCTCGGCCTCGTCGGAGCGTCGCCCCTTCCGGATGTCCGGCGACTCGTCGACCGACGCGCCCCGCATCCGGTCGATGGCCGCCAGGAACAGCTCGGGACGGGTCCCCCAGGTGGGTGACCGCAGCTCCCACTCGTTGGGGCCGCGTGAGCCGAACTCGTCGATGAAGGTGTCGACGCCGGCCAGGAACCGCTGGACCGCATCGGTGGCGTCGCCGGCGCGCACCCGGTCGAGGAGACCCTCGATGCCGCCGGCGAAGGCAGACGTCAGCTCAGCAGACCCGTCGACGATCTGTGCGAGCTCCCACATGGCGAAGCTCGGCGCGGCCGAGTCGACGTCGCCCATGCCGGCGAAGAGGGTCATCACGAGCTCGGGCTCACCCACCGCCTGGAGCACGCCGCCGACCATGCCGATGCCGAAGCCACTGGCCGCAGAGACCGTGATGTGTCGGTCGAACAGCTGGCGATAGCGAGGCACCTGGTCGCGGATGCGGCGGACGAGGTCGGCGTCGCGGTACGAGGTGAGTTCGCCGCGCTGGGCAACCACTGCGTCGACCTCGGCGCGTTCGTCGCGCAGCTCGGGCAGATCGGTGGCAGCCAGCAGCTCCTGGACCCACGCCCCCATCTCCGCGGTCCGCTCGGGGTCGTCGTGCCAGTCCTGGTGGACGTACGGCGGGATGCCCGGCATGTCGCCGAAGTACTGCAGGTCGACCTGCTCGGGGGTCATGCCCGGCATGCGCTGCCCGAAGAGGCGGGTCAGCGACATGTTGAGGAACACGTAGCCGCCGAAGCAGCCCAGGATCTCGGGGCGGGTCAGGTCGAACTCGTCGCGCCGCATCGTGTAGCGCAGATACGAGTCGCGCCAGCCGTCCTCGCCTCCCTGCAGGAACTGCACCGTGGCCGACATCGGCGACACGGGGTCGGGATAGACCTCGCCGGCGTTGGCACGGGTGTAGATCGGATATCGATCGCTGGGCTCGTTGTCGACGATCCATCGATCCAACATGTGGCTCCCCCCGGATGCCGGCCGCACCCCGCGCACGACCTCGCCGGGAGGCTAGGCGCGTCGACGCCGTCGCGTTCTCGCGATCGCCTGCGACAATGGGTCGATGGCCTCGACCCATGCCGCCCCCCGACGCCCGGCGAACGCGCCGGCCGACTGGGACCTCGGCGCCTTCAGCGACACTCCCCCCTGGATCATCGACCGCGACGAGCTGACGTGGCTGCCGCCACTGGCCCTGGCTCGTCGTGTCGTGCTCTCCGACGTCCCCCGCATCACCAGGCCCGGCCGACTCCCGCCGGCCAAGCGGGTCGTGAAGGTCACCCGCCATCTCGGCTGGGCCGTCGGTCGCTGGGCCGTCGGCCAGCGCCGGGTCGGCGGCTCTCCGTCGCGCGCCGACCTCTCCCGGCGGTTGCGCATCGCCGCCGAAGCCCTCGGGCCCACCTACATCAAGCTGGCGCAGATCATCTCCAGCGGCGAGGGCCTGTTCCCCGAGGAGCTCGTCGCCGAGACCAAGAAGTGTCGCGACCAGGTCCCGCCCGAGCCGTGGGAGAAGGTCCGCGAGGTCGTCGAGTCCGACCTCGGCCACCCCATCCCCGAGCTGTTCTCGCACTTCGAGTCCACCCCGCTCGCCGCCGCGTCCATCGCGCAGGTGCACCGCGCCACCCTGCACACCGGCGAGGACGTCGTGGTCAAGGTCCAGCGCTCCACGGTCGCCACCCGGGTCCGCCAGGACCTGCGGGTGATGGCGTGGCTGGCGCCCAAGCTGGTCGGGCGGATCCCCGTGACGGCGCTGGCCAACCCGCCGGCGCTGGTCGAGCTCTTCGCCGAGACCATCGCCGAGGAGCTCGACTTCCGGCTCGAAGCCGAGAACATGCTCGACGTCGCCAAGTCGTTCGCCGACCTGGGTCAGCGCGACTACGTGATCCCTCGGCCTCACCCGACGCTGGTGACCCGACGGGTCCTCGTGATGGAGCGCCTCGACGGCTTCAAGTTCGACGACGTCGCCGGCATGAAGGACGCCGGCGTCGACACCGAGCAGGTGGTGCGCACCGGCATGATCGGCTTCATGGAGGGTGCGCTGATCCACGGCATCTTCCACGGCGACCTCCACGGCGGCAACCTCTTCGTCCGCCCCGACGGCAAGACCGCCCTGCTCGACTTCGGCATCACCGGCCGGCTCGACGAGTTCAAGCGCACGGCGTTCCTGCGCATGCTCATGTCGGGCACGTCGAACGACCCCAAGGGCCAGCTGGCCGCGTTCCGCGACCTCGGCGCCCTACCGCCCGACACCGACCTCGACGCCGTCATGCGCGACCTCGGGCTCGATCGCGACGAGGTCTTCGACCCCACCAAGGTCGACGGCGACGCGCTGGTCGCCGAGATCCAGCGGACCATCAAGGCACTGCTCGGCTACGGCGCCAAGATCCCCAAGGAGCTCATGCTCTTCGTCAAGAACCTGATGTTCATCGACGGCGCCATCGCCACGCTCGCACCCGACCTCGACATCCTCGGCGAGATCGCCAACGTCACCATGTACTTCGCCACCCAGCACGGCGAGACGATCGCCAAGCAGCTCGGCATCGGCGGCGAGGAGTGGGAGTTCGACATGGACGGCGTCAAGGCGGGCTTCGGCATCAGCGACGACATCGACCGACTCACCTACCGCGATCTCCAGGAGCGGCGGGAGACCATCCGCAAGCGCCTCGAGGGTCGCTCGCTGTCCTAGGTGGGTCGTCTCGTCGAGGTCGCCCCCGGTGTGCTGGTGGCGACCAGCCGCTTCATGATCACCAACACCGTCGTGCTCGTGCACGGCGCCGACGCGCTGGTCGTCGATCCCGGTGTGCACGACGACGAGCTCGACGGGTTGGCCGACGAGCTGATCGAGCGGGGGCTCCGGGTGGTCGGCGGGTTCGCGACCCACGCGCACTGGGACCACGTCCTGTGGACCGAGCGTCTGGGCGACGTCCCGCGGTGGTCATCGGAGACCACGGCCACGCTCACCTCGCTCGACCACGACGACCTTGTCGCCGACGCCGAGAAGATCACGCCGGTCGACCGCTCCCGCCTGGGCGCGGTCTCGGGTGCGGTCGATGCCCTTCCGTGGGACGGCCCCGACGCGGTGCTCGTCGAGCACGACGGCCACCGGCACGGGCACACCGCGCTGCATGTGCCGGACCTCGGCGTGCTGGTCGCCGGCGACATGGGCAGCGACGTCGAGATCCCGTTGCTCGAGCACGGGATCCCGGGTCCCGATGCCCTGGCGGCCTACCTCACCGGGCTCGACCGCTTGGCCGGCCTGCCGCCGACCGATGTCGTCGTGACCGGCCATGGCCATGTGTGCGATGGTCCGCACTGGCGCCACCGCCTGGACGAGGACCGCCGCTACCTCGACCGCCTCGCCGCTGGCCGCGCAGCCGACGACCCGAGGCTCGTCGTCGCCTGGATCCGCGATGCCCACGACGAGATGCGCGCCATGCTCGACAAGCCGTCGTGGCGGCGTTGGGCATCCGGTCTCGATCTCCCGGTCGATCCGAGACTGGTTTGTGAGCCACTGCTCGAGTTCCTCGGCTCCCGTCCCGGCGACGTCGCCGCCTACTCGGCCACCGATGGAGAGATCGACATCTCGTCGGTCGTCGCGGCGCTGCCCGACCCGGCACTGCCCCGCGTCGGCGACGACGGCGAGGTGACGTGGCATCGCGCCAGCAGCGCGCTGGAGCGGCATCGATTCGGCATGGACCAGCCCGCCGCCGATGCACCGCTGGTCCAGCCGTCGCAGCTCGACGCCATGCTGGTCCCCGGCCGCTGCTTCGACCGCCACGGCATCCGACTGGGCCGCGGCGGCGGCCACTACGACCGCGTCGTGCCGCAGCTCCGGCCCGGTGTCCCGATCATCGGCGTCTGCGCCGATGACCGTGTGGTCGACCGCCTGCCCAGCGATCTCCACGACGCCCCGATGACGCATCTCGCCACCGAGTCCGGCGTGCACCGCGTCCGCTGAGCGCAGTCGGCCTACGATCGCCGATCGTGCGCATCGTCATCGCCCGTTGCTCGGTCGTCTACCGCGGACGGCTCGACGCCCACCTCCCCACCGCCGATCGGTTGATCATGGTGAAGGCCGACGGGTCGATCTCCATCCACTCCGATGACCGGGCCTACAAGCCACTCAACTGGATGAATCCCCCGTGCACCATCGCCGAGGGCGTCGGCGACGACGGCATCGAGCGGTGGGAGGTCCGCACGCCCAAGGGCGAGTACCTCGAGATCACGCTCGAGGAGATCCACTCCGACACCTCGCAGTCGTTGGGCGCCGAACCCGGGCTGCAGAAGGACGGCGTCGAGGCCCACCTGCAGGAGCTGCTGGCCGAGCGCACCGAGACCATCGGCGTCGGCTTCGCCCTCGTCCGCCGCGAGTACCCCACCGACATCGGCCCGGTCGACCTGCTGTGCCGCGACGCCGACGGCGTGGCCGTCGCCGTCGAGGTCAAGCGGCGCGGCGAGATCGACGGCGTCGAGCAGCTCACCCGCTACCTGGGCTTCCTCAACAAGGACCCACGGCTGGCGCCCGTACGGGGCGTGTTCGTCGCTGAGCAGATCAAACCGCAGGCCAAGGTCCTGGCGGCCGACCGCGGCATCGACTGCGTCGAGGTCAGCTACGACGAGCTCCGGGGCATCGAGTCCTCGGAGCTCAAGCTCTTCTGAGCGGTACTACCCTCGGCGTCGTGAGCATCCCGTCCGGCAGCGACGACCTCGACCGCCGCCTGGTCGCAGCCGGCTGGCTCTTCGCCGTCGGGAGCACCATCCACATCGTCGATCACCTGCGGCGCGGGCAGGGCAGCGTGAGCGAGGGCCTGTACTGGCTCGGCAATCTCGGGCTCGTGCTGCAGGTCGCGACCATCACGCTGATCATGACCCGGCACCGCCTGGCCCCGGTGGCCGCCGTCGCCGCCGGGTTCCCGCTGGCGCTGGGCTTCAGCGCCGCGCACTGGCTCCCCGAGTGGAGCACCCTCAGCGACCCGCTGTGGGAGATCGAGTCGTGGACCTGGTACTCGTGGATCGCGTCCACCACCGAGATCGTCGGCGCCCTGGCCGTCGCGGTCGTCGGGTTGCAGATCCTGCGATCGCGGGGCATCGAGTCCTTCGACCCGGCGCCGGCGGCGCGCGTCTGACGACAGGCGTCGTCAGCGCAGCTCGACCTCGAGGCGATCGAAGCCCCGCAGCACCAGATGATCCCGTAGTGGCGCGTTGTCGGTGACGAGCGCCGCACCGGCGTGCTCGCGGGCCAACGTCTCGAAGAACACCTGACCCTCGAGCCGGGCCAGCGCCGCACCGAGGCAGTAGTGCAGCCCGTGGCTGAAGGTGAGGTGGCGGTTGTCCGAACGGGCGATGTCGAAGCGGTCCGGGTCGGCGTGACGGGCCGGGTCGCGATTCGCCGCCGCGAGGAGCAGGGTCACGTCGTCGCCCGGACGGTACGTCCAGCCGTTCACGACGACCTCGCGGGTCGCGGTCCGGCCCGTCAGGTGGACCGGACCGTTCCAGCGCAGGGTCTCCTCGACCGCGCCGGCTGCGTGCGCCGGATCGTCGACGAGTGTGTGCCACTGCTCGGGGTGGGTGAGCAGGGCGTGCGTGCCGTTGCCGATGAGGTTCATGGTCGTCTCGTGACCCGCGACGAACAACAGCACGCAGGTCGCCTGCAGCTCGAGATGGTCGAGGACGTCGCCCTCGTCCTCGACGGCGAGCAACTGCGAGATGAGGTCGTCGCCGGGCGCCGCACGGCGCCGCTCGAACAGCTGGTCGAAGTACCCGATGAAGTTGAAGAGCGCCGTGACCCCCCGCTCGGCCGTCGCCGCGTCGATCTCGCCGTCGAGCAACCGTGCGGCGTCGCTCGACCAGCCGCCGAATTGGTGGTGGTCCTCGACCGGCACACCGAGCAGCTCACAGATCACCGTCACCGGGAACGGATACGCCACCTCCGACATCAGGTCGAACGCGCCGGTGCCTCGTCTTTCGTCGAGCAGCTCGCCGAGCAGCAGCTCGATCCGCGGCCGCATCTTCTCCACGGTCCGCGGAGTGAACGCCTTCGACACCAGGCGCCGCAGTCGTGTGTGGTCAGGCGGATCGAGCAGCAGCATCACCGGGAAGGCCGAGATGTCCATGCCGCCGAGGAACCCGACGTCGTCGTCGTTGACCCGTTCGCCCCGCGTGCCCGGATCCACCGACCAGGTCGGATCGCGCAGGACGGCCTCGCAGTCGTCGAACCGGGTGAGGATGACATCACCACCGGGCTCGATGGTCGCCACCGGGTGTGCCGCACGGAGCTCGTGGTATCGCCCGTGCGGATCCCGGCGTCGCGCCGGGTCGAAGAGGTCGGCGAACTCGGCGGCGTTGACGGTGGTGGTCCCCATCGGGGCGAACCTACCGCCGCGCTGCGCGTGCGAACCGCCGGAGCGTCGCTACCCTCCCGCGACGTGGGAGCCCGTTCCGCACTCGAGGTCGTCGACCAGCCGTGGCCGGTCGTCTACGACGCGCTGCTGCAGAGTCTGCCGACCAAGGGGTTCCGGATCACGGCCGTCGAGCCGCAGCGAGGTCGCATCGAGGCGGAGACCCGCAACACCCGCTTCACCATCGCGGTCGGCGCGGTCGATGCCATCACCACCGAGTGGGTGGCGACCGCCGAGCTCAAGCTCGGCCTCCTCCCCGACCGCCACGAGCAACACTTCGCCGCGATGCGCGAGGCCCTGGACCGCTACCTCGGCGCCTACTACCGCTGAATCCGACCCCGGTCGAGCTGCAGCCCGGCGCAGCCCGGCGAGGACTCGCCGATCCAGGTGCGGTCGGAAATCGTTGTCCTGCGACCGTTTCCGACCCAATCAGCACTCCAGATCCCGGACCGGACAGTTGCGGTCGCCGTGCACCGCCGGTCCGGACAGTCGTGGTGGTGCGGGCCGCCGGACCCGGGCGCGAAGGGGCCCCGGCCAGCGTGCGCCGGCCAGGGCCCGATCGGGGTACCAGGAACTGGTGCGACGCTAGGCGTCGAAGGTGCAGGTGCCGGCGTCGATGACGACCCGGCCGTCGCCGCCCTGGGTCTGGAACTTCGCCTCGCCGGCGCCGGTCTTCCACATGTTGACGGTGAGCGACTCGCCCGGGAACACCGGGGACGAGAAGCGACCGTACATCGAACGGAACTTCGACGAGTCGCCCTCGCACAGGCCGTGGAGCAGGCCGCGACCGGTGAAGCCGTAGGTGCACAATCCGTGGAGGATGGGCTTGTCGAACCCACCCATCGCGGCGAACGAGGGGTCGGCATGGAGCGGGTTACGATCGCCCGAGAGCCGATAGATCAAGGCCTGCTCGGGCCGGGTCGTGTAGGTGATCGACACGTCCGGGTCGCCGTCGGGCTCGGTCCAGTCGTTGGACGGGCCGCGGTCGCCGCCCCAGCCCCCCTCGCCACGGATGAAGGCCGACATCGTCTTGGTGAACAGCGGCTGCCCGTCGCTCACCAACGTGGACACGGCCTCGGTCACGACGACCGCTCCCTTGCCCTTGTCGTAGATGCCGGTGATCTCGCTCACCGTCTCGACCTCGCCGGAGACCGGGATCTCGCGGTGGAGCTCGATGGACTGCTCACCGTGGACGAGCATCGCCGGGTTGAACTCGCCGATCTTGCCGAAGGCGCCACCACCGAAGCCGAGGACCACGGCCATGGTGGGCAGCACCTTCTGCTCGATGTCGGCCGAGTTCTCGGTGGTGAACTCGAGCTCTTCGAGCGGCTCCTGGCCGGCGCCCACGCCGACGGCGTAGAGCAGGGCGTCCTTCGACGTCCATGACGACTTCGCCGGGTCGCTCTTCGCGCCGACGGCATCCGGATTGATGGGCACTGCGGTTCCCCCTGGGTTGGTGACGGGCGGGCTGTGGGACGAGCGCGTCAGCTCTCGTCGAAGCCCATCATGTTGGCGTTGGGCCGGGCGTCGGCGACGATCTTCTTGATGTCGACGCCGAGCTTGGCCGGGTCGTCGCCGGGCATGTCGATGGTGGGCCCACGGTGCCAGCCCTCGGAGACCGAGAGGGCCCGGCCGGACACGTCGAACACGCGCCCGGTGACGTCCTTGGACTCGCCGCTGGCCAGCCACACCACGATCGGCGCGATGTAACGGGGCGACATGCGCTCCTTCTCCTCTTCGGGGAGCTGGCCCATGCCGAGGCCCTCGGTCATGCGGGTGAGGGCGGCCGGAGCGATGGCGTTGACGGTGACGCCGTAGCGGCCGAGCTCCTTGGCGGCGATGACCGTGAAGCTGGCGATGCCGGCCTTGGCCGCTCCGTAGTTGGTCTGGCCGACGTTGCCGTAGATGCCCGACGGCGACGAGGTGTTGATGATGCGGCCGTCGACCGGGTTGCCGGCCTTCGACTGCTCGCGCCAGTACGCCGCAGCGTGACGACTCGGGGCGAAGGTGCCCTTGAGGTGCACCTGGATGACGGCGTCCCACTCGGCCTCGGTCATGTTCGTCAGCATCCGGTCCCGCAGGATGCCGGCGTTGTTGATGAGCACGTCGAGCTTGCCGAAGGTGTCGATGGCCTGGTTGATGAGGCGCTCGGCGCCGTCCCACGACGAGATGTCGTCGGTGTTGGCAATGGCCTCGCCGCCCAGCTCCTTGATCTCGTTGACCACCTGCTGGGCGGGACCCGCGTCGTCGCCCGTGCCGTCCATCGAACCGCCGAGGTCGTTGACCACGACCTTGGCACCCTGCTCGGCCAGCATCAGCGAGTGCTCGCGGCCGATGCCTCGGCCCGCACCGGTCACGATGGCGACGCGGCCTTCACAGATCCCACTCATTGTCGGTATTCCTCCGGTTGTCGTACGAGAAGCTTCGTGACCATAGGACACGGCGTTCCGCCGTCGCAGGACCACCGGGACCGTCATCGACGTCAACAGATCGTCATGTCGATGACTGCATCGGACCTGCGCCCGCGTGCCAGGGTTGACTCCCCGTGGGAATCAGGAAGCGTCTCCTCTGGGCGAGTGTCCTCGCACCAGTCACCCTCGTGCTGGGCATCGTCGCCGCGTGGGCCATCGACACCGGCGCGGCCGGCGGTCAGGTGCTGCGCAACGTCGAGCTCGCCGGCGACGACATCGGTGGGCTCGCGTCCGACGACCTGCTCGCCGCCATCCGGCGCGTCGACGCCGACCTCGCGGACCGCGAGATCCGCATCGAGACACCCGAGGTCACCTACGGGACCACGGCCGCCGAGATCGGCCTCGGCATCGACGTCGTCAAGACGGCCGAGGCCGCCCTCGACGAGGGCCGGACGGCCGTCCTCCCGGTCCGTCCGCTCGGCTGGCTGGCCAGCTTCCTGCGTCCCCACGAGGTCCACCTCCACTTCGTGGTCGACACGGAGGAGGCGCGTTCCACCCTTCGCAAGCTCGAGGGCGACGCCCTCGTCTCGCCCGTCGAGCCCACGATCGAGTCGATCGACGGGGACGCCTTCCGAGCGGTCTCCGGCAAGGCCGGGTCGGGCATCGATCCGATGACCCTCGCCACCGCGCTCCGTGCGGCCGCCCGCGACACCCCTACCGACGAAGCCGTGGTGGTCAACATCCGCCAGAGCGACCTCCAGCCGCGACTCGAGGACGATGTCGCCCGTCTCGCTGCCGAGCAGGCCAACGACCTGACCCGCAACACGCTGTCGATCACCGCAGCCGACCTCACGATCCAACTCGTCCCGCGAGAGCTGCGACGGCTTGCGGTGGTGCACGAGCGCGAGAACTCCATCGACATCTCCCTCGACCCCGAGCGGGTCCTCGGCGTCCTCGACCAGGAGTTCGCCCCCGTCGAGGTCGACCCGGTCGAGGCCGGCATCACGCTCGTGGGCGGCGTACCGAAGGTGACTCCGTCGGTCACCGGGCTGTCCTGTTGCGACCTCGGCGACGTCAGGACGGTCGAGGAGGCGTTCCAGGCGGGCCAGTCCAGCGTCGAGATCGAGCTCGACGAGAGCGAGCCCGAGCTCACCACCGAAGAGGCCGAGGCCTTGGGCATCGTCGAGGAGGTCGGCAGCCCTTCGGCGTTCGGCCCCACCACGCAGCACGCCTGCTGCCAGAACCGCGTGACCAACATCCATCGCATCGCCGACATCGTCCGGGGCGCCATCATCGAGCCGGGCGACACCTTCTCGATCAACGAGTACGTCGGCAAGCGGACCATCGAGAAGGGCTTCGTCTCCGACGGCGTCATCTACGACGGCGTGCTCACCCAGGACGTCGGTGGCGGGGTCAGCCAGTTCGCCACGACGCTGTTCAACGCTGCGCTCTACGCCGGGCTCGACTTCGGCGAGTACCAGAGCCACAGCCTCTACATCTCCCGCTACCCCCGCGGACACGAAGCCACCATCTCGTTCCCCCACCCCGACCTCGAGGTGGTCAACAACACCCCGTACGGCGTGATGATCTGGCCCGAGTACACCGACACCTCGCTCACCGTGCGGCTGTTCAGCACCCGCCACATCGAGGTCGGCATCGGCGAACCAACGCCCTCGCCGGCCGGGAACTGCACCCGATGGACCACACCGCGCACCCGCTCGTACCCCGACGGCACCTCCGTCACCGACAAGGTGTTCGCGCTCTACCGGCCGGCCGAGGGCGTCAACTGCTGACGGATGCGTCCGGAGAGCAGGACGATCACCTCCTGGTGTGGAATGGTGATCCGAGGACCACCACCCCACGGAGACCGTCATGGCCGAGATGCAGTTCGAATCCCGTATGAGCGACAGCGATGCCCTCATGTGGAACATCGAGAAGGATCCGCTCCTCCGATCGACCATCACGGCGATCACCATCCTCGACCAGACACCCGACCGCGCCCGCGTGCTCGACAAGCTCGACCGCGGCACCCGGCTCGTCCCCCGCCTGCGCCAGCGCGTCGTGGGCAACCCGATGTCGCTCGCTCCGCCCCGCTGGGAGGTCGACCCGAACTTCGACCTGAAGTACCACGTCCGCTGGGTCAACGCCGGCGGCAAGGGCACCATGCGCACGGTGCTCGACATGGCCGAGCCCATCGCCATGCAGGGCTTCGACCGCGCCCGCCCGCTGTGGGAGTTCACCATGATCGACGGCCTCGAGGGCGGTCGGTCCGCGATGATCCAGAAGCTCCATCACGCCATCACCGACGGCGTGGGCGGCATCGAGATCGCGATGCTGCTGCTCGACCTCGAGCGCGAGCCGGCCACCGACGACGGCCCGATGCCCGACGCCCCCGAGGTGAAGGTCCTCTCGCCCGGCGAGCGCACGCTCGACGCCCTCGGCCACATCGCCCGCCGCAACATGGGCATCGCCCGCCGGCTCGGCTCCACCCTCACCGGCGCGGCCACCACGGCCGCCACGAACCCCACCGCCGTGGCACGCGGCGTGGGCGAGACCCTCGCCTCGATGGGTCGCATGCTCGCTCCCGCGACCGAGCCGCTGTCCCCGCTGATGACCGCCCGGACCCTGTCGGTCCACTTCGAGACGCTGACGGTGCCGCTCGCCGACCTCAAGGCGGCGGCGAAGGCCGGCGGCGGGACCCTCAACGACGCATTCGTGGCCGGCGTCGCCGGCGGCCTCATGCGCTATCACGCGAAGCACGGCACCGAGATCGGCTCGCTCCGCATGAACATGCCCATCAACGTCCGCACCGAGGCGACCGCCAACGTGGCGGGCAACCAGTTCGCGCCGGCACGCTTCGCCGTTCCCATGGACATCGAGGATCCGGCCGAGCGAATGGCGGCCGTCCGCGAGCTCGTCGCCGGCCAGCGCGGCGAGCCCGCACTGAACCTGCTCGAGCCGATGTCGGGCATCCTGAACCGCCTGCCGACCACGGTGACCACCGCGGTGTTCGGCGCGATGCTCCGCGGCGTCGACTTCACCACGTCCAACGTTCCCGGCGCCCCGATCCCCACCTTCATCGCCGGCGCGCAGATCGAATCGATGTTCCCCTTCGGCCCCCTCGCCGGCGCGGCGGTCAACATCACGCTGCTGTCCAACTGCGACGACGTGCACCTGGGCATCAACGTCGACGTCGGCGCCGTGCCCGACCCCGACGTGTTCCTCGCGTGCCTGCAGGAGTCCTTCGACGAGGTCCTGAAGGTCGCGTAGCCCGCCTGGGTCCGGCGATCCCGGCTCAATAACCTGACGACGTGTTGACCTACGACGTCGCCGTCGTCGGTGCCGGCCCCGCCGGCTCGGCTGCCGCCATCTCCCTCGCGCGCGCCGGACGTGAGGTCGTGCTCGTCGACAAGGCCACCTTCCCGCGCGACAAGTGCTGCGGCGACGGCCTCACCGCGCTGGCCCTGCGCCTCTCCGAACGACTCGGCGTCGACCCCTCCACCATCCCGTCGTGGACCACCGTCGACGGCGCCACCGTCTCGGGGCCCAAGAACCGTGCCATCCACTTCCCGCTCCCCGACGGGCCGGGCACCCACGCCGCCGTGGCGCGCCGCAGCGAATACGACGCCGCCCTGGTCGATCTCGCCCGCCGAGCTGGCGCCAAGGTCCTCGACGGCCACGCCATGACCTCGGCCCGCGAGCTCGACGATCGCGTCGTTCTCGAGGTCGACGGAGTCGGCACCGTCCAGGCCCGCTACGCCGTCGCCGCCGACGGCATGTGGTCACCCATGCGCAAGGCGCTCGGCATGCAGATGTCCGACTACCGGGGCGAGTGGCACGCCATGCGGGCGTACTTCGCCGACGTGTCCGAGACCGCGCAACACCAGCTCTGTGCCTGGTTCGAGGCCGACCTCCTCCCGGGCTACGCATGGTCGTTCCCGCTCGGCGACGGCACCGCCAACTTCGGCTACGGCATCCAGCGGGGCGGCAAGATCCCGCTGAAGGACATGTCGAGGCTCTGGGACGAGCTCCTCGCCCGCCCCGCCATCCGCGAGGTGCTCGGCCCCGACGCCCGGCAGCTGGGGCGGCAGACGGCGTGGCCCATCCCCGCCCGCATCGACGACATGCCCCGCACCGGCCGCCGGACGCTGTTCGTGGGCGACGCGGTCGCCGCCACCGACCTCATGACCGGCGAAGGTATCGGCCAAGCGCTGCTCACCGGGATGCTGGCGGCCGACGCCATCGAGGCCGCGGGCCCGCACGGCGCCCGCATCGCCACCGACGCCTACGACGCCGCCGTCGAGGAGCATCTGGTGGCCGACCACAAGATGTCGGCGCTCCTGGTACGGGCGATCCAGCATCGCAAGGGCGCGCGGTTCGCCATCGGCCTCGCCGGGCTCACTCCGTGGACCCGCCGCAACTTCGCCCGATGGCTGTTCGAGGACTACCCCCGCGCCGTCGCGGTCACGCCCTCCCGCTGGCACGCCGGCGTCTTCACCGGCCCGCCCACCTATGTACACACCGGGGAAACACGGCCTCTCTAGGTTCTGGACCACACCGATGGCGCATTCGGCGGTGCTGCCAACTCGGTCGGTCCGGTGCACCCACTCCCCCTGGAGTGCACCGGGCCTTCTCCTCGGGCCATCTTCTGACACGAGTGCTGCCTCTTGACCGGACGGTCAAGCAGCGGTCAGCATGCGGCCATGCGCACCCGACTGACCGACATCCTCGAGATCGACCACCCCGTCATGCTCGCCGGCATGGGGGGCGTGTCCTACGCCGACCTCGTCGTCGCCGTGTCCGAGGCCGGCGGCTTCGGCTGCCTCGGCGCCTCCACCATGTCCGACGAACGCCTCGACCAGGAGATGGCCGACGTCCGGAGCCGCACGGCCAAGCCCTACGGCGTCGACCTGCTCACCGCCGCCGGCGACCAGACCGCCAAGGTCGAGCGCATCATCGCCGCCGGCGCCACCGTCTACGTCGCGGGTCTCGGCGTCCCCCGTGAGGTCATCGACCTGTGCCACGCCAAGGGCGTGCTGGTCATGAACATGTGCGGCAAGGTCCGTCACGCCATCGACGCCGTCGCGGCGGGGTGCGACATCGTGGTCGCCCAGGGCACCGAGGCCGGCGGGCACACGGGCCGCGTGGCCACCAACACGCTCGTGCCGCTCATCGTCGACGCCGTCGGCGACCAGGTCCCCGTCGTCGCCGCCGGCGGCATCTTCGATGGCCGCGGCCTGGCCTCGGCACTCGCAATGGGTGCCGACGGCATCTGGGTCGGCACCCGCTTCATCGCCACGCCCGAGGCCCACACGACCGACGGGTACAAAGAGCGCATCGTCGCCATGGGCTCCGACGACACCGTGGTCACCAAGGTGTACACCGGCAAGACGTGCCGCGTGGCCCGCAACAGCTACACCGACGCCTTCGAGGAGTCCGGCGCCAAGCCCGAGCCGTTCCCGATGCAGTTCATCAAGTCGGTCAACGACGGGGCCAACCACCTCGGCGCCGAGGGCGCCCCGGCCGACCTCGACCCCGACAAGGAGTTCTGGCCCACCGGACAGGGCGCCGGCGGCATCCAGGAACTGGTCCCGGCCGGCGTGCTCGTCGAGCGGTTCGTGGCCGAGGCCGAGGAAGCGCTGGCGAAGGCCTCCAAGGCGCTGGGGTAGGCGGCGTTCCGCACGGGGTAAGGAGGGTCTGCCCCGCTGCCGATTCCTCCGGACCCCGTGTCGACCCCGACCCCGAGCACCCATGACCGTCGCACCGACCTGCGCTGGGCCGCCTTCGGTGGCGTGGCTTCGGCGGTCATCGGATTCGGCGGCATGGCGGTGGTCGGTACCGCGAGTACGTCCGAGGCCCGTCAGCTGCTCCGTGCGCTGCTCGAGACCGTGCGGTTCGCGGCCTCGGCCTACGTGGCGGCGGGCGCCACGATCCTCGCCCTCATGCTCACGCTGTTGACGTTCAGCCTCACCCACGACCTCGAGTTCCGCTCGGTGCACTACCGGCGGATCCGAGACATCGCCGCCCTCACCACGGCGGTGATCGTGGCGTCGGTGATGATCCTGATGTTCCTCAGCTTCCCGCTCGCCGAGTCCGACGAGGTCGCACGCGGTTGGTACCTCTGGGTGTACTACGGGATCCTGCTGGCCGGCGCCGCCACGGGCGGCGTCTTCATCTCGCTGGTCCTGATGCTCTTCTACGCCGTCCGGGGCCTGATCGGGATCGGACACCCGGACGAAGCCAGCGACCTCTTGATCGATGAAGCGGCGGACAGCGCCGGGTCGAACCCGGCCTAGCCCCCGACGCGGGCGCGAGCGGCCTTCGACCGCTCGACGAGGTGGGCCGGGATCGTCACGCCGGCCACCACCGTGCCGCCGCCTGACCCGCCGCCACCGCCGCCATCGGCCGCGGCGGTCTCGTCGACCTCGGGCTGATCGAAGACCCCCGACTCGAGCGCGGCGGTCCGCTTCGCGTCGAACTCCTGGTAGGCCTTGGCCGGTGCGAGGTGCTCGCGGTTGATCGAGCCGAGAACGACGCCGTTGTCGAACAGCACGTGGTAGCGGATCCACTTGTCCCAGCCGCCCACCAGCGCCACCTTGCCCGTGGTGCCCTCGGGCACGCCGGGGAGGTCGTCGAAGGCCACGACCTTGGCCTTGCGCTTCAGGTCGGTGTCGTTGCCGATCTCGCGAGCGATCTCCAGGGCGGTCACCATGGGCGCAATGCTGGCACGTCGCCGGCGGCCGGATGAAGTTCCCTCACCGCGACCTCAGCGGGCGGCGCGGGATGCCTCCGACCAGGTCTTTCCCACCTCGACATCGAGGTCGTGCGGCAGGCCCAGGACGCGCTCGGAGATGATGTTGCGCTGCACGTCGCCGGTGCCACCACCGATGGTGAGCGCCTGGGAGAACAAGAACCCGTAGTGCCAGCCCTGCAGGTCGGGGCCGGCGAAGGGCCCGACCTGGGCGACCATGCCATGCGCCCCCGCGAGGTCCTTGGCCAGGCCCATGATCTTCTGCCCGTGCTCGTCGGCCAGGATCTTGCGGATCGAGGCCTCGGGGCCGGGCTGCTGGCCCTTGATGCGGGCCGTGACCGTCCGCAAGCGGATCAGTCGGAGCAGCTCGGACTCGATGTAGAGGTCGGCCAGTCGGTCGCGGAGGATCGGGTCGTCGACGTGGCCGTGCGCGCGGACCTCGTCGAGCAGGTCCGTGGCCGACGGCCCCATCCCCCACAGTGCCCCGCCCGACGACAACGACACCCGCTCGTTGCCGAGGGTGACCTTGGCCAGGGACCAACCGTTGTTGACGTCGCCGACCCGGTTGGCGTCGGGGATCCGGACGTCGGTGAAGAAGACCTCGTTGAACGTGTGTCCGCCGGTCATCTCGATGATGGGGCGGATCTCGATGCCCGGCGCATCCATCGGACAGATGAAGTAGGTGATGCCGGCGTGCTTGGGGGCGTCGGGGTCGGTGCGGGCGATGAGGATGCCGTACTGCGACCCGTGGGCCAGCGAGGTCCAGATCTTTTGGCCATTGACGATCCATTCGTCCCCATCGCGCACCGCACGGGTGCCCAGGTTGGCCAGATCGGAGCCCGCGCCGGGCTCCGAGAACAGCTGGCACCAGATCTCCTCGCCGGCGAGCAGGGGGAACAGGTAGCGGTCCTTCTGCTCCTGGGTGCCGGCATGCACGATGGTGGGGCCACCCCAGCCGATGCCGATGGTGTTCGACGGCCGGCGCACCCCTGCCGCCTTCAGCTCCTCGTCGATGATGATCTGGTGGATCGGGTCGGCGTCGAGCCCCCACGGTGCCGGCCAATGGGGTGCGACGTAGCCCGCCTCGGCCAAGGCGCGGCCGCTGGGATCGGGGTGCTCGGCCAGCCAGTCGCGCACCGCCTGGCGGCGAGGATCGTCGTTTCCGGGGAAGTCGAAGTCCACGAGGGGCACAGTAGGCTGCAGATCGGCCGCAGAGCGTGGGACGTCCGCCCCTCCCGGGAGGAATTCCCGGAGATACGCGTTGCGGGCAGGATTTCTTCCTTCGAATCGGGAATTTGCAGGTAGCATCGGAAGCCGGGCGATTTTCCGGCGATCCTCGCCGTCATTGCATCCCGTCGTGACCGAATTTCGTTATCCCTTGGCCAGGAGGTCGTCGCTTCCGTGAGTCCCGCCGCACGCGCAACTCGATCAGGTGAGTCCGACGAGGACATCGTCCGGTTGTACCTGAACGACATCGGGCGCCACGCTCTGCTCACCAAGGAGGACGAGGCCCGTCTCGGCGCCCTCGTCCAGAGCGGAGTCGACGCCCGCGAGCGGTTGGCCGCCGACGACGACCTGTCGCCCGCCGACAAGGCCCGCCTGCGTCGCCAGGTCCGCGCCGGCGACCGCGCCACCGAGCAGTTCGTCAACGCGAACCTGCGCCTGGTGGTCTCGATCGCCAAGAAGTACCACCGCACCGAGTTGCCCCTGCTCGACCTCATCCAGGAGGGCAACCTCGGCCTGATCCACGCGGTCGAGAAGTTCGACCACCGCAAGGGCTTCAAGTTCTCCACCTACGCCACGTGGTGGATCCGCCAGGCCATCACCCGCGGCGTGGCCAACACCGCCCGGACCATCCGTCTCCCGGTGCACGCCCACGACCTGCTCAAGCAGATCGACAAGGCCCGCGGCATGCTCGAGTCCAAGCTCGGACGTCCGCCGACCCTGGAAGAGCTGTCGGTCGAGGTCGGTCACCCGCCGGCGAAGATCGAGGAGATCCTCGCATCGGCTCGCATCGCCAAGTCGCTCGACGACGGTCTCTCCGACGACGGCGACATGACGCTCGGCGACCTCGCCGCCGTGGCCGAGGACGACCCCGAGGGCGACGCCGTCACCGAGGCCACCCGCGGCGACGTGCTGGCCGGCCTCAAGGGCCTCGACGACCGCGAGCAGCGCATCCTGATCCTGCGCTACGGCCTCGACGGCCACGAGCCGCGCACCCTCGACGAAGTCGGGCGCCACTTCGACCTCACCCGTGAGCGCATCCGCCAGATCGAGGCCCGCGCCATGTCGAAGCTGCGTCACCCGGCCAACGCCGGCATCCTCGCCGACCTCGCCTCCTAGGCGAGCTTGCGCCCCATCGTCAGGACGCGGGTCGGCGCAACCAGCCGGCTCGCTCGCTTCGAAGCGATGCCCAGTCGGTTGGACGCCAACCGGATCGTGCGCTGCGCCAGCGAGTACTCGAGGTCGTCGCGCCACGACGAGGGCGCAGGTCCCCAGTCCTCTGGGAATCCGTAGCCCCATTCTCGACAGGCGGGCCCGAAGACCCGCATGACGTGACCGCGCAGCTCGGCGGGCACGTAGCTCCAGAAGTCGCTCGATCGGCTCGCGGTGTCGTTCTTCTTCGGCAGCGGGCGGACGAACGAGAGTCCGATCTCGGCGATGGCGGCCGGCAGGTCTTCGGCGAGGCGCTCGAACCGCATCACACGGTCGGCACGGCCGTTCAGCGAGGTGATCGCGCCGTTGACGTAGGTGTGCGCGTGGAACCGCTCGATGTAGGCACCGAAGTCGAGGTCGAGCGCGGCGATCTCCTGGGCCTGTCTCACACGACGATCACCGGCCTCCGCTCCGCTGAAGCGACCATCGTGGTCCGTCTTCTGCCGGAAGTACGACGTGACCACGACATCGAGGGGATGACGAACGGTGCAGAACACGTAGTAGTCGGCGACGTCGGGCTGGGCCGCGAGCAACTCGTCGTACCACGCGTGCTTGTGCAGCACCGGCTCGCCGTCGTAGTTCTCGCACAGCTCGGCGCTGATCGCGGTGCACGCCGTGTGAGGAATCGCCAGGAAGACGTATCGGTGCCGGTGGCTGACGATCACGGCCACGACGGTAGGTGATCTTCGTCCGCTCGTCCGGCGCGAGCGACGTCGGCCCTACGATGCTCGCCATGTCGATGACCACCGGATGGAACTTCGCCGACGTCTGGGAGACGGTGGCCGAGACCATCCCCGAGGCGCCGGCGCTCGTGCACGGCGATCGCGTGGTGACGTGGGCTGACTTCGACGTCCGCGCCGCCGGCGTGGCCGCCGCGATCCTCCGGGCCGGCGTCACCGAGGGCACCAGCGTCGCGCAGTACCTGACCAACCGACCCGAGTACCTCGAAGCGGTCTTCGCCGCGTTCAAGCTCGGCCTCGCCCCCGTGAACACGAACTACCGCTACGTCGATGCCGAGCTGGTCTACCTGTGGGACAACGCCGACACCTCGGTCGTGGTCTTCGAGGGCCAGTTCACGGAGCGCATCGAGGGTCTCCGCGACCAGGTGCCCGACGTGCGACTCTGGCTGTGGGTCGACGACGGCCACGGCGCCTGCCCCGAGTGGGCCGAGTCCTACGAGGACGCCGCATCCTCGGGCGCCGCCCGCACCGTCGCGCCCTGGGGACGCAGTGGCGACAGCCTCTACCTGCTCTACACCGGTGGCACCACCGGCATGCCCAAGGGCGTGATGTGGCGCAACGACGACCTGGTGCTCGTGCTCAACGACGGGGCGCCACGCTCACGGTCGCTCCCCGACGATGTCGATCTCGACCACATCCGGAAGATCACGGCCACCCCCGGATACCGCACGTTGCCCGCGTGCCCGCTGATGCACGGCACCGGTGCGTTCAACGCCTTCACCGCCCTCACCATCGGCGGCTCGGTCGTCACCCTCACCGGTGCCAAGTTCGACCCCGTCGAGCTGCTCGACACCATCGAGGCCCAGCAGGTGAACAACACCGCCATCGTCGGCGACGCCTTCGCCCGCCCGATCCTCGCCGCCCTCGACGCCGAGCCGGACCGCTGGGACATCTCGCCGCTGCGGGTGATGCTCTCGTCGGGCGTGATGTGGAGCCAGGCCATCAAGCAGGGGCTCCTGCGTCACAACCCCCGCATGATGCTCGTCGACACCCTGGGCTCGTCCGAGGCCGTGGGCATGGCCAAGTCGGTCTCCACGGGCTCCGGCGCAGACGACGGCGCCGTCGCCACCGCCACGTTCTCGCTCGGCCCGGACACCAAGGTCATCACCGACGACGGCGAGCTGGTCGAGGCCGGTGACGGCCGCATCGGCAAGATGGCCATCCGGGGCCGGGTGCCCATCGGGTACTACAAGGACCCGGTGAAGTCGGCCGAGACGTTCATCCAGATCGACGGCCACAGCTACTCGATGCCCGGCGACTACGCCCGGGTCGAGGCCGACGGCACCCTCGTGCTGCTGGGCCGCGGGTCGGTCTGCATCAACACCGGTGGCGAGAAGGTGTTCCCCGAGGAGGTCGAGGAGGTCCTCAAGGAGCACGCCCTCGTGCACGACGCGGTCGTGGTCGGCCTGCCCGACGAGCGCTTCGGACAAGCCATCACCGCCGTCGTCGAATCCGAGCCCGGGGCCGCGCCCGACGAGGCCGACCTGATCGCCCACGTCAAGGAGCGCATCGCGCACTACAAGGCGCCCAAGCGCGTCGTGCTGGTGCCCTCGCTGGGCCGCGCCGCCAACGGCAAGGTCGACTACAAGCGCTGGACCACCCACGCCGGCGAGGCGTTGGGGATCAGCCTGACCTGAGGTCGACACGGGACCCTGCTCGTGACCTTGGCCTCTGTCCCGGACACCGGCCGGCGAGGTCGACTGGACGCTGGCAAGCCCTCTGCGTGCCCGGGGTCGTGGGAGATTAGGAGAGACATGGTCACCAAGGTCGCGGTCGTCCTGCTCGACGTCGAGCACACGATGGTCGGTCTGAAGCGAACGGTCGAGCTTGCGGAGCGCACCCATGCGGCGATGCATGTGATCGACGTGGCGGCGCCGGTCCCGGGATGGCTCCGCGGCAAATCGGCCGGCGCACCGGGAACCGTGAACCGCCTGGAGCGGCGACGAGCGATGCTCGAGGGCATCGTGTCCAACGTGCGCGTCGGCGATGTCAGGGTCACCGTGGCGGTCCGTCGAGGTCGACGGCTCATCGAGATGACCAGAGAGGCGATCGAGTCCGGCTGCGATCTGCTCGTGCTCGTCGCGCCGGCGATCGACCGGTCGCCGACGACGACGGAAGCGTTCATCAACCGTGCCGTCCGCAAGTCCCCGACCGATGTGTGCGTCCTGCGCCCGCCCATCCCGAATCACACGGGGACCGCCGCGGCGGTGGACATCGACTCACCCGACCGGCGGCTGGTGTCTCGCATCCTCGCGCTGACCGCTGAGGCCACCCCGACGGGCGACCGAGCAGAGGTGGTGCACGTGCTCGAGGTCGCGCCGGGCTGGGAGGGTGAGTATCCGCAGCTTGCGTCGAAGGTGCGGCGCGAGCTGGCGGAACGCCGCCGGACGCTCGAGGAGCTCGTCAGCCTCGCGACCGTGGCGGGCGACGTACGGATCGATGTCGTGGCCGGGGAGGCGGTGGAGCAGATCCTGGAGGTCGTGCGCTCCCGGCACCCGGATCTGCTCGTGCTCAGCACGGTGAGTGATGCCCAGACGACGGGGGCGTTGCTGGGCAACACCGCGGAGGCGCTCCTCCGAGAGGTCGAGTGCTCCGTGCTGTTCGCGAAGCCACCCGGCTTCCAGACCCCGCTCGGACCGTCGACCGCAGCGACAGAGCGATGGACGTGAGCGAGGTGCGCCCTCCGGGCTTGACGGCCGAGGAGGCCGAGCGTCGGCTGATCGAGGTGGGGCGCAACGAGCTTCCCGCCGCTGCTCCCGTGCCGTGGTGGCGACGTGTCCTCAGCCAGCTGCGCAGCTCGATCATCTACATCCTCCTGTTCGCGTTGACGTTCGATCTCCTGATCTGGGTGTTGGAGGGCGCTGGCGAGTGGCCGTTCGAGGCGCTGGCGATCGCGACGATCCTGGTGTTCAACACCGGGATGGGGGTGTGGCAGGAGTACCGCGCCGAGGACGCGCTCGAACGGCTCCGTGAGCTGTCGACACCGAAGGTCAACGTCTTGCGCAGCGGGCGGATCGAGCGGATCGATGCCGCCTTGTTGGTGCCCGGCGACGTGGTGCGCATCGAGGCCGGCGACCGCGTGCCCGCAGACGGTGTGTTGACCGACGAGCAGGCCTTGGCCATCGACGAAGCCGTGCTCACCGGCGAGTCGGTGCCGGTCGAGCACGCGGCCGGAGAGGAGATGCTGGCCGGAACCCTGGTGGTCCGCGGGCTGGGTTGGGCTGAGCTGACCCGCACGGGTACCGCGTCCGCCATGGGCCAGATCGCCGAGATGCTCTCGACGGTGGCGGCCCAACGGACCCCGCTGGAGCGCCGGATGGAGCACTTCGGGCACCGGGTGGCCAGGTGGATCGCTGCGCTCGCCGTGCTGCTGACCGTCGCGGGTGTGGGCGTCGAGGGGATCGACCGGCTCGACGAAGCGCTCCTGTTCGCGGTCGCCGTGGCCGTCGCGGCGATCCCCGAGGGTCTCCCCGCGGTGCTGACGCTCACGCTGGCGCTCGGCACGGAGCGGATGAGCAAGCGTCAGGCCGTCGTCCGCCGACTCTCCGCTGTCGAGGCCCTGGGTTCGGTGACCGTCATCGCATCGGACAAGACGGGCACCCTGACCGAGAACGCGATGTCCGTGCAGCGCCTCGACTCCCCCGACCCGGCCCGAGCGCTGCGGGCCATGGTCCTTGCGGCCGATGCCGAGCCGGACGGTGCCGTGGGAGATCCCCTCGAGCTGGGGCTCTATGCGTTCGCCGAGGCCGAGGGAGTCGACCCGGTGGCGACGCGTCGGGAGACCCGGCGGATCTCCGTGCAGCCGTTCGACTCGGCTTGGCGCTACATGCGCGTGACGGTCGAGGAGGACGGCCACCCCGCGGCGTACCTGAAAGGAGCCGTCGAGGCCCTGATGCCGATGTGCGAGCTACCCGAAGCAGAACGCGACGCGTTGCGGCGGCGGATCGATGAGGCTGCGGCCGAGGGCTACCGCATCCTCGCCTTCGCCTGGTCACCGGGCGACCACGAGGAGCCGCTGGGCTGGCTGGGCTTCGTCTGCCTCTGGGACCCGCCACGTGCCGAGGTCCCTGCTGCCGTGCGCGCCGTCCAGGACGCCGGGATCCGAGTGCTGATGATCACCGGCGACCACCCCACCACGGCCGGCGCCATCGCCGCCAAGGTCGGCATCCCGTCCGACCCGGTCCTCACCGGTGATGAGCTCGACTTGCTCAGCGCGAACGAGCTGAGCCAGGTCGTCGCCGAAACACACGTCTTCGCCCGGATGCGACCCGAGCACAAGTTGGCGTTGGTCAATGCACTCCGCGACAACGGTGAGATCGTCGCGATGACCGGAGACGGGGTCAACGATGCCCCCGCCCTCAAGCAGGCCGACATCGGCATCGCCATGGGCATCCGGGGCAGCGACGTGACCCGCGAGGTGGCCGACCTCGTGCTCCTCGACGACAACTTCGTCACCATCGCTGCTGCCGTCGAAGAAGGCCGGGGCATCTACGACAACATCCAGAAGTTCATCCGCTTCCTCTTCTCGACGAACGTCGCCCTCGTGCTCCTCGTCGCCATCGGCGTCGTCGGCGCCGCCGCGTTCGGCATCCGAGACGACGCCGGCGACCTGCTCGTGCCCCTCACTGCGGCCCAGCTCCTGTGGATCAACGTCATCGCGGACGGCCCGCCAGCTCTCGCGCTCGGCTTCGACCGCAACCGGGACATGCTGCGACGGCCACCACGAGCACCATCGGCACCGCTCCTGACCCGCCCCGGACTCCGGTTCATCCTCACCACCGGCGTCGTCAAGGCAGCCCTGGGCCTCTCGCTGTTCTTCGCACTCCCGGAGTTGGGCTACACCGGCACGGAGACCCGCACGGCAGTGTTCCTCTACGAGTCGCTCGCCCAGCTCTCCTTCGTCTACCCCGCCCGCGTCATCCTGAGCCGCCCCAGCCGCAACCGGCTCCTCGACGTCATCGTGGCGACCAGTGTCGCCGTGCAGCTCGCGGCGATATCCGTACCCGGGTTGCGGACCGTCCTCGGCCTGGATCCCCTCGACCTCGCAGCCCTCGCGCTCGTCGCCGGCGCCCTCGCTGCCTCGGTGGTCGCGGCCATGCTCTCTGCCCGCCACACCCACGAGCTCGCGTCGACGACCTGAGGTTCCGACGGGCGCTGCCGGGCTCGAGCCGCCAGCCCGGAATCGTCGGTGCTCCACCTGAGGGCTCAGGTCGATCCGGGACCGCCGTCGGGAACCAGGGCGAGGATCCGGGCGACGACCTCGTCGCGCACGGGTTCGATCCACTCGACCGTCGCCACACGTTCTCGCTGCGCCTGCCACCTCAGCAGCATCAACGCCAGAGCAACCGAACGTTCGACGAGCCACACGGCGGCGAGCGCGCCGGCGGCGAAGCCGACGGCCACCAGCGAACAGAGCAGGAAGCCGTCCGCCGTCACCACGGCCCCGATGATCCATGCGGTCGGGAACGTCACCAGGCCCACCAGCAGGCGCGCCGTTCCCTTGAGGAACGGGGCGCGGACCACGAGCCCCGATGAGATCACCAGCAGCGTGGGCCACAGGTTGACGACGATGGTCGCGGCGACGAGGCCACCGAGCAGGACGACGAGCACACCGATGCCGATCACCGAGCGAACGAAGCGGGCGGGGCTGGTCGGTGCGATCACATCGGCGTCGGTGAGGTGGAGTCCCCGCAGCATCGTCGTGTAGCGCCCGACCTCCCTGGTGATCACCCGTTGGTCCTCGGCGGTCGTTGCGGCGAGGTCCCGAGCGAGATCGGCGCGTCGAGCGAGCGACGGGTCGGGCTCGTCGGGACCGCTGAGCGCGAACAGCGCCGCCTGCTCGATGGCCAGAGCGATCTCCATGTCCGCGTAGTCGGGGCTCACCTCGCGGAGACCGGCGTCGATGACCGCGGTCAGATGGTCGACCGCTTCACGGTCCGAGGGGTCGGCGTCGGACGCGACACGAGCATCGAGATCGATCGGGTCGCCGAACTCGACGAGCGCGGCCGCTCGCAGGGCGACCTTGTCAGGGAACGTCATCCCGACCGGGACGATGAGAAGCCCCGCGGCGCCTGCCTGGCGCGCGCCGAGGGCGATGCGGGCTGCGCCGGTCTTGATCGGTTCGACGCGCACGCGGTCGCTGGTCGTGCCCTCCGGGAAGATGGCCACCACGTCGCCTGCGGCCAGCGCTCGATTGCACTCGATGAACGAAGTCGCGTTGTCGACCGCGTCGGTTCCGGCGTCGCTGCGGCGGTGGACGAACACCACGCCCACCCGTCGCAGGAGCCAGCCGGCGACCGGGATGCGCGACAACGTCTCCTTCGCCACGAACCGCGGCGTGCGCCTCAGCGCGGCGATGATCACGACCGGATCGACGAAGGCGTTCGAGTGGTTGGCGACCAGGAGGACCGGTCGACCCTTCGGGAACCGCTCGAGGCCGACGACTTCGATGCGGCGGTAGAGGAGCGCGACGGCGAATCTGGCGATCCACGCCACGATCCATCGCATCACCGTCGTCTCCTCCGCTGTCGGTCGGGCCGAAGTCTCGCACGGTCCGGGTGGAGCGCTCGTCCGACGGCACCTGCCGCTCGTCGACCGAGCTCGCACACCAGCCGGATGCGGACGTCGATCGGGGCCCGATCTAGCCTCCGGTCATGACTCTCTCCTTCGATGGCAAGGTCGCGATCATCACCGGTGCCGGTGGTGGTCTGGGCCGTTCGCACGCACTCGAGTTCGCCCGCCGTGGCGCCTTCGTGGTGGTCAACGACCTCGGCGGTTCCGTCGACGGGGTCGGCGGCGACGACAGCGCAGCGAACCAGGTGGTGGCCGAGATCAAGGCCGCCGGCGGCGAGGCCGTCGCCAACCACGACTCGGTCGCCACCCCCGAGGGTGGCAAGGCCATCGTGCAGGCCGCACTCGATGCGTGGGAGCGCGTCGACATCGTCGTCAACAACGCCGGCATCCTCCGCGACACGAGCTTCGCGAAGATGACCCCCGAGCAGCTCGAGCCCGTGCTCGACGTACACCTCAAGGGCGCGTTCTACGTGACCCAGCCCGCCTTCGTGGCCATGAAGGAGCAGGGCTACGGACGCATCGTCAACACTTCGTCGGGCGCCGGCATCTTCGGCAACTTCGGTCAGACCAACTACGGCGCCGCCAAGATGGGCCTCGTCGGGTTCACCAACGTCCTCGCGGTCGAGGGTGCGAAGTACAACATCAAGGCCAACGCCATCGCCCCCGTGGCCCACACCCGCATGACCGAGGACCTCCTCGGTCCACTCGCCGACAAGCTCGGCCCCGAGTACATCACCCCCGTGGCCGTGTACCTGGCGCACGAGAGCTGCGAGGTCACCGGCGAGGTGTACAGCTGTGGTGGCGGCCGTGTCGCCCGCATCTTCGTCGGCGTCACTCCCGGCGTCTTCGACAGCGAGCTCAGCGTCGAATCCATGGCCGAGAAGCTGGCCGAGATCCGCGACGAGGCCGGCTACGAGGTCCCCACCAGCATGGGCGAGGAGATGGGCCTCGCCATCAAGGCGATGAGCTGACCCGCTCCGGGTCTCGATCAGGAACCGGGTGACCGGCCCTCCGCCGCCCGAGCGTGGCGGAGGGCCCACCACAACATCGGGAGCTGCAACGGCAGCCGCACCGCACTCGCGATGCCGCGTCCGTCGGTCGGCGGGTGGGTGAAGGTGTCGTGGATGTTGGCGGGGTAGACCCCGAGCAGCACGGCGAAGGTGACCCAGCCACCCAGGCGGGAGGTGCGCGCGTTGAGCGTCAGGGCGCCGGCGGTGAGCTCGGCGATGCCGGACGCGTAGGTCCATGTCCGCTCGGCGCCGGGCAGCGAACCGGGGACGAGATCGTCGAAGAAGCTGGGCGCCACGAAGTGCATGGTGCCGGCGCCGAGCATCAGCGCGGCGAGGCCGAATCGGCGGCGACGTCCGGCAGGACTCTCGGGGGGCATCGCCGAAGGCTAGGGGGCCACACCGCACGAGCGTTCGGCGCTCCGACGTGACCACGTAGCGTCGTCTCGTCTACCCTCTCCGTGCGGGCGTGCACCACCATACCGTCGACCAGCCGGGGGCTGTCGCTTGTCAGAGATCACGTTCGCCAGGCGTCGCCGTCTCGCCATCGCCACCTGCTTCACCGCGGTCGCCGTCGGGCTCGTCCCGATCGGGCCGGAAGCCACATCCCCGGACGCTCCGTCGATCGCCGGTGGTCTGCGAGCCTTCGTGCGCGCCACGGTTCCTCCCGCCGACGCCGATCTCGACGGCGACGGGATCGTCGCCACCAGGACCGCAGCCGGCGCCGCCGACCGCACCGTGATCGAGCTCGCCGGCGCCCCGGAGATGGCGATCATCCACGACGTCGCCGCGGGCAGCGAGTTCGCCGTGCGCAGCCGCAACGAAGGCGTCTGGTCGGGGTGGATCGAGGTCGACGCCGACGACGAGGACCGTCCCGACGGACGTCCCGGCACCGAGGGCGCACTCGACACCGGCCGAGGCATCGGGCCGATCTGGCTGGGCCACGGCGCCGACCGACTCGAGATCGTTCGCCACCGAGGACGCCGGGCGGCCATCGACGTCGAGCTGCTCGAGGTCGTCGACACGCCCAGCGTCGCCGAGCTCGATCCCAGCGAGCGGCGACACGAGGTCCGCGCCGCCGCCACCTCCGATCCGTTCATCCGATCGCGGTCGACGTGGGCCACCAGCGCCATGGGCTGGCCGGCGAGCTGCGGTTCGGGTCCCACCGACAACGGTTCGATCCGGGCCTTGGTCGTGCACCACACCGCCGGCACCAACTCGTATTCTGCGACCGACGTACCCGGCGTGCTCCGAGGCATCTGGTACTACCACGCCCAGTCACGGGGCTGGTGCGACATCGCGTACAACTTCCTCGTCGACCGTTTCGGCCGGATCTGGGAGGGCCGCCAGGGTGGCATCACCAAGGCGATCGTCGGTGGCCACACCTTCGGGTTCAACACCGACACGTCAGGCATCGCACAGCTCGGCAACTTCGACACCGGTGCGCCGCCCTCGGCCATGACCGCCGCGACCCAGCGTCTCATCGGGTGGAAGGCCGGCGTGCACGACGTCGACCCGACCGAACGCACCGTGCTCACGAACCGCGCGTCCACCACGGCGAAGAACGGGACACCCAGCGGCGGCACCATCGAGGTGCCCACCGTCATCGGACACCGCAACCTCGGGAGCACCAGCTGCCCGGGTGCGAACACCTACGACCGCCTGTCGGGAATGCGCACCAACGCGTTCACAGGCGCCCACGTCTACGCCATGTACGAGGCGCTGGTGCGCAGCGGTCCCTCGCCCGACGCCTACGAGCACTGGGAGTACGTCGCCAGGACACAGGGCGCCGTCGCCGCGGCCGACCAGATCGCCCACTCCGACGCCTACGCGGGTGTGGCCATCAACGACCTGTACCGACTGATCCTCGACCGCGACGCCGACCCCCAGGGACGAGCCAACTGGCTGCGGTACGTGGCCGCCGGCAACCGGCTCGACAAGGTGGCCACGCGCTTCTTCGCCAGCGACGAGTACTTCGGCAAGCAGCTCGAGAGCAACGCGCTCTACGTCGAGTCGCTCTACGAGAAGATCCTGGGACGGCGAGGCGACCCCAACGGCCTCCTGAACTGGACGCTGGCGCTCGAACGCGGCACGAAGACCCGCCAGCAGGTCGCCGCTGGCTTCTACGGATCCGCCGAGTCCCGTCAGCAGCGCGTCGCACGCCTCTACCGCGAGATCCTCCACCGAGGCGTCGACCCCACCGGGCTGAAGACCTGGTCGGCGAAGCTCCAGACCCACGACGACCTGGTGCTGGCGACCTTCCTCGTCTCGTCTGCGGAGTTCCGCAACCGCTTCGTCTAGCTCACGCCGGGATCGCAGCCGGGAGCGTCACGTCGAGCAGCCGCAAGTCGGTCGACGGTCGCGACCACTGGTACGGGAGATCGGCCGGCACGACCACGCTGTCGCCCGCCGCCAGGGTGTGGTTGGTGTCACCGGTTCGGAGATCGATCGACCCCTCGAGCACGAACGCGAACACGAACTCGGCGCCATGGGTTGCCGCGTGAGGAGCGACACCTCCAGACGTAGGGCGGACGAAGCGCACCCCGGCGAGGCCCTGCGTGGCCTCGCCGACGGCGGTGTCCTGCGCTTCGAATCCGGCGAATCGCCAGGGTGCCCACGTGGCGCTGGCACCGACATGGCGCACGAATCGCTGGCCACCGAAAACACGGCCGGGGTCGACCGTCGGGGTGGGAAGCGACCGCTCGTGGTCGGCCACGGTGCGGTGTTCAGCCGGGCAGGCGATCTCGATCACCTCGAGGC
Organism: Acidimicrobiales bacterium; assembly: GCA_041618235.1. Lineage (GTDB taxonomy): Bacteria > Actinomycetota > Acidimicrobiia > Acidimicrobiales > Salinilacustritrichaceae > Salinilacustrithrix. The sequence continues at coordinate 43,089 of JBFJNI010000002.1, read as the reverse complement.
CGTCGGAAGCACGCAGGACACGGTGGCGGATCTCCGGCGGCTGGAGCACGCAGTCGCCCGCCTCGAGCACGAACGGCGGGCCCTGGTCCTCGTAGACGACCTCGACCCAACCCCGGCGGCACACGATCAGCTGGAAGCGGATCTCGTGGAAGTGCACCCAGTCGGGCACGGGACCACCGTCGGGGATGCGGATGTGCGAGGCGATGAAGCGTCCGCCCTGGCGGTCGGGGACGAGGTCGCGGTACTGCATGCCGGCCCGGCCCTGGCCCCATGCATCGTCGGCTCGGGTGAGGGTGAACGAGGGCACGAGATCGGGCACGATCATCGCGTCGGACTCCCACGAGATCACCGTGCCGTTCGGGGCGGTCTCCTCGGAGGGGCCGGGTGGCGTCCCCACCAGGCGGAGCCGGCCGGGATCGGTCCCCGCGTCGGGGTCGAGGCGGACGCGGGTGCCGTGACCCGACACCACCGCCACGCGCGGGGCATCGGCGGGGAACACGACCTCGACGCGGAAGCCGAGCCGATCGGTGAAGTACTGCAGCGTCGGGCCGAGGTCGGTGCATGCCAGCACGACCTCGGCGGTCACGGCGGTCACGGCGTCGGAACCCATGGAGCCATTGTGGCGCCGCGGCGGAACCTCAGAGGGTGCGGACCCACTTCTCGCCCGCCGTCAGCCGTCGGGACAGCTGCTCGCTGGTCGCCTCGGTGATCTTCCGGACGCCGGCCATGCGGTTGAGCTCGCCGTTGACCTCACGATGGGACTTCCCGGTGACGGCCACGAGGTGCTGGACGAGGGCGGCGTTGTCCTTGCGCAGCTGGGACTTGGTCTCGGCCACCGACGCTCCCCCGCCGACGCCCACCGCGACCAGCGCCTCCCGACGTCGATGCAGCGGGGGGAGGTCGATCTCGAGCGATTCGTCGCCCTCGTCGGGCTCCCAGTCGAGCTCCTCGGGCGAGTCGGCGTCGTCGAGCTCGTCGTAGCCCTCGACGCCGGTGGCCACGGCCGACATCGCCTCGAACATCGACAGCTGCTCGTCCTCGCCGAGCTCGTCGAGCGCCGACGCCTCCTCGGCCGTGGGCTCACGGTCGTCGTCGTCGCGGCGACGCTTGAACAGCGAGTGGCGACGTTGCTCGGCCACGCCCTCGGCCAGCTTGCGCAGCCGCGGGTCGTCGGGGATGTAGAGCCACGCCCGCTGGGTGCGCAGGCCACGGGTCCAGCGCACCAGCCGACCCAGGGCCTGCCGGAAGAACAGCTCGGTGGTCGTGTTGGTGGCGAACACGCCGACGCGGAGTCGGGGGATGTCGACCCCCTCGGACACCATGCGCACCGCGACGATCCACGGGTCGTTGGACGCCCCGAACCGTGCGATGCGAGCAGAGGCCATCGGATCGTCGGACGTGGCGACGGTGGCCCGGATGCGGAAGCGGCGCTCGAGCAGCTCGGCGATGGCACGGGCATGCTCGACATCCATGGCGATGACCAGGCCGGCGGCGTCGGGTTGGGTGCGACGGACCTCGACCAGCCGATGATGCGCGTCGCCGAGGACCGAGGCGAGCCAGTCGCCGTCGACCGACAGCGCGGTGCGGAGCCGCTGGTTCGCGCGGACCCGATCGAGCTCGTCGTCGAAGTCGTGGCTGTGGAACTGCCCGTCGGCGGCCACCCACTCCATGTGCCCCTTGATGCGGGGGAAGTGCACCGGGCGGACGACGCCGCCGTCGGACAGCGCGTCGCCGTAGCCGTACTCGAAGTCGGGGATGGCTTCTTCCCAGACGTAGCGCACGAACGGGATCGGGTTGGTGTCGGAACGGAACGGCGTGCCCGAGAGGCTCAGCCGTTGGTCGGCGTCGGTGAAGGCCAGGCGGAGCCCGTCGCCCCAGGCCCGGTCGTCGCCGGCGTGATGGATCTCGTCGAGGATCGCGAAGCCGTGTTGGGCGACGCGAGCCAACGCCAGCGGGCTCGACGCCACCTGCTGGTACGTGGTGACGATGCCGTCCATGTCGGCCGGGAGCGGGTCCCCCGCCTTCCAGAACGGCTCGAGCGCGAGGTCGAACGCCGCCGCCGCGTTGGCCCACTGGCGCTTCAGGTGCTGCGTGGGCGCCACGACCACGAGCAGGGCATCGGGATGGTCTGCGAGCCAGTGACGGGCAGCCGTGAGCGCGAAGGTCGTCTTGCCGGCCCCCGGGGTGGCGACCGCCAGGAAATCGGATCGCTCGGTGGTCCGGAACTTCTCGAGCGCGTCCTTCTGCCAAGGACGGAGTCGGATCGTGCGGGCCATGGGACGTCCGAGCATAGAAGCCGCGACCCTCGGTCCAGCACTACCGTCGGCGACTGTGATCGCCGTCGACGACTTCCGCGACCAGGCCCGCGACTGGCTCGCCGAGCAGGCGGGGACCGCCCCTCCCGACTGGGGGGCGATCATGCCGCCCGAGCGGCGCGACCAGGGCCTCGAGTGGCAGCAACGCCTCCACGCGTCCGGGTTCGCCGGCATCCACTGGCCCGAACGCCTGGGCGGACGCGGGCTCTCCGTCGACCACCAACAGGCTTGGCTCGAGGCCTGCGCCGACGCCGGCGTCCCTCCGTTCCTCAACATGGTCGGCCTGGTGCTGGCCGGCGGCTCGCTCCAGCTCTTCGGCACCGAGGCTCAGCAGCTCGCGCACCTGCCGCCCACCGTCCGGGGCCAGCGGGTGTGGTGCCAGCTGTTCTCCGAACCCGGTGCCGGCTCCGACCTGGCCTCGCTCCAGACCCGGGCCGAGCTCGACGGTGACCAGTGGGTGGTCAACGGTCAGAAGGTCTGGTGCTCGGGCGGGCGAGCGTCGGATTGGGGCATCCTCCTCGCCCGCACCGAACGCGACGGACCCAAGCACGCCGGCATCTCCTTCTTCGTCATCGACATGCACGCCGAGGGCGTCGAGACCCGACCGCTGCGCCAGATGACCGGCGACGCCGAGTTCGACGAGGTCTTCCTCACCGACGTCCGGCTCCCCGTCGACGCGCTCATCGGCGAGCGGGGCCAGGGCTGGGCCATCGCGATGGCCACCCTCACGAACGAGCGCGGCCACATCGGCTCGCTGGGGCGGTCGATCAGCCGGCGGCTCGACAGCATCGCTGCCCTGGCCCGCTCGGGCGACGGTCTCGGTGCCGTCCAGCGCGACCGTCTCAGCCAGCTCTCCGGCACGGGACGCGCCTACCTGGCCATGACCCAGCGGCAGGGGCCCACCGCCTCGGTCGGGTCGTCGCTCGGCAAGCTCGGGATGACCGGCTTCCTGTTCGACATCGCCGAGCTGCGGGCCGATCTCGCCGGGCCGGCGGCGATGCTCGAGGGACCCGAGTCCGATGGTCTGCTCGCTGCCCCAGGCGGCTGGTTCGGTGGCGGCACCTCCCAGGTGCAGCGCAACATCATCGGCGAGCGCATCCTCGGCCTGCCCCGCGAGCCGAAGCCCGCCGGCTGAGCCCAGACCTCACGAGTCGCGATCGCGTGCCTGACGCACCACGGGTGAGCCGTGGTGGTGGACCAGACGCCAGCGACCTCCGTCGGCCCGATCGCGTTCGAACAGGTTCGTGGCCGCCACGGCCTGCGTGCCGCCGCCGTCGATCAGGTTCTCGTTGCAGGTGACCCACGCCAGGTCACCCACCACCTCGATGCGTTCGTCGGTGAGGATGAACTGGAGGCGCTGTGGGCCGTCGAAGAGCGCGAACCACGAGGCCGACACCGACGCCCACCCGCTGAGGAGGGGCCACCCCGGGTGCACGCACGAGACGTGGTCGGCGTGCGACCAGATGTCGGACATGGCATCGAGGTCGCGACCCTCGAATGCGGCGTAGAAGGCGGCATTCGCCGTTCGGACGGCGTCAGTGTCGGATGCGGCGGCGCGATCGGGGTCGGGATCCATCTCGACGAGCGACGGTAGCGGCCACTCCTGCTGGCAGGATGGCGAGATGACGACGGCTCCCTCCACCGTTCCGTCCACCGACGGGGTCCAGCTCGCCGTACACGACCTCGGCGGCTCGGGCCGCCCGCTGTTGTTGTGTCACGCCACCGGCTTCCACGGTCGGGTGTGGGCTGGCGTCGCCGCCGAGCTCCCCGACCGCCGCTGCCTCGCGCTCGACTTCCGGGGCTTCGGCGACTCCACGCCGCCGGCCGACGGCGACTTCGACTGGAACGGGTTCGCCGACGACGTCCTGGCCGTGATCGACCACTTCGGGCTCGCCGACGACGCGGCCGGCGTCCAGGCGATCGGCCACTCCAAGGGCGGCGCTGCGCTGCTCCTCGCCGAACTGGCGCGGCCGGGCACCTTCGACCGCCTGGTGTGCTTCGAACCCATCGTCTTCCCGCCGCCGGGCACCGTCGAGGGTGGCGACCCGAACCCATCGGGCGCCGAGAACCCGCTCGCCATCATCACCCGTCGGCGCATCGCCACGTTCGAGTCGTACGAGGCGGCCGTCGAGCGCTACGCGGCCAAGCCACCGCTCGGTTCGTTGCGCTCCGACGTGCTCGATGCCTACGTCCGCCACGGCTTCCGACCCACCGACGACGGTCAGGTCACCCTCAAGGCCATCCCCGAGCACGAGGCCCGGACCTACGAGATGGGCGGCCGGCACGGGTTCGAACGGCTGGGCGAGGTCACCTGTCCCGTGCTCGTGTGCGCCAGCGGCGACGGCGGCGGGCCCGCGATGATCGCTCCGGCCATCGCCGATCGGCTCTCGGCCGGCGAGTTGGCGCAGTTCCCACGACTCGGCCACTTCGGCCCGCTCGAGGACCCCGTGGCGTTCGCCGCGGTCGCCCGCGCATTCCTCGAGCGCTGAGCGGCCCGGCCGTCGCCGTCGGTGTCGGACCCCCCGCGTAGCCTGGGCTCCATGGCGCTCACGCTCCCCACGTCGCTGTCACCGTCGAAGCTGTCCAGCTTCACGTCCTGTGGGCTGCAGTTCCGGTTCTCGGCCATCGATCGCCTGCCCGAGCCACCGTCACCGGCGGCCACGCGCGGCACCCTCGTCCACGCCGCGCTCGAGCACCTCTTCACGCTCCCCGAGGACGAACGCATCCCGTCGGTGGGCGACGCCTGCGTCGCCGTCGCCACGGCCCGCCTGCGCGACCACCCCGATTGGACCGGTCTCGGGCTCGACGCCCACGGCGAGGCTGCGCTGGTCGACGAATCTCGGGCACTGGTGCAGCGTTACTTCACGCTCGAAGACCCCCGCACGGTCCACCCCATCGGGCTCGAGCTCAAGATGGAGGTCGATGTCGGCGGCGTCACGCTGCGAGGCATCATCGACCGACTCGACCTCGTCGACGGCGAGCTCGTCGTCACCGACTACAAGACGGGTCGGGCGCCGGCCGCCAACAGCGCCCGGGCCCGCATGACCGGCGTGCAGCTCTACTCGCTGATGTGCGAGCAGACCTTCGGTCGGCGGCCGGTCCGCGTCCAGCTCCTGCACCTCGCCGAGCCGGTCGCCGTGATCGCGGAACCCACCGAGCAGTCCCAGCGGGGGCTCGAGAAGCGTCTGGCCGCGGTGTGGCAGGCCATCGAGCGGGCGTGCGACGCCGACGACTTCCGACCCCAGCCGTCGTTCCGGTGCGACTGGTGTGCGTTCCAGCAGTGGTGCCCCACCTTCGGCGGCGACCCCACGCAGGCTGCGGTCGACCTCGCCACCGATGCGGCCAGCGCCGCAGGGCAGCTTCCGCTGACCGCGGCCCGATGACCGAGTCCCCCGCCCAGCAACACCCGGTCCAAGCCGCCATCGTCGACTTCGACGCCCACGTCGACCGCCTGCTCGACCGTCTGCGCGGCCGCCCGCTCGCCGACCGTCTCTTCTACACGGCCACCGAGCTGGGCGACTTCAGCCTCATCTGGCACCTGCTCAACGTGACCCGGGGGCTCCGCCGCGGCGACGACCTCGCCGGCACCGTCCGGTTGGCCGCGTTCCTGGGCATCGAGAGTGCGGTGGTCAACGGACCGGTCAAGTCCCTCTTCCGTCGCACCCGTCCCGTGTCCGATGTCCCTCGGCCCCACCGGCTGCGGACCCCACGGACCACCAGCTTCCCGTCGGGTCACGCCTCGGCCGCCGCGGTCTTCGCGGTCACCGCCGGCGAGGACGACAGCCTCGCGCCGCTCTATGTCGCGCTGGCGGTCCTGGTCGCCACGTCGCGTGCTCACGTGCGCATCCACCACGCGTCCGACGTCGTGGGCGGCGCCGTCGTGGGCATCGCCTTGGGCCGCGCGCTGCGCAAGTGGTGGCCGGCGGGCGAGCCGCTGCCCCGGGGGCTACCCGGCCGGTGAACGGACCGGAGCCGCCCGGCTCAGTTGGTGAGGATCTCCGCCTCGCGCACGCGCACCGGCACCAACAGGGTGCGCACGTCGAGCAGCAGGTCGGCGACCTCGTCCGAGGAGACGAGCTCGCGCTTGAGCAGTGACGGGAGTTCGGTATCGATGCGAGCGACGACCGCTTCGATGGCAGCGTCGACGAGGATGGGATCTCGGGTGTCGGTCATCCCACCCGACGGTACCCCTCGCTCCGCCAGACCGGGTGGCGCAGCGCGTGAAGATCTCGCGACGACGGCTTGCGCTGTGGTCTGTCGGCGTCAGCGTGCAAACATCCGATCATGGCCGGAGCCGCTCTGCGATGAGTGACCACGGGTGCAGCGTCCTGCTCGTCGAGGACGACGCCGACTTCCTCTTCATCACCACCGCGCACCTGACCTCGTTCGGCCACACGGTGGTCTCGGTCCCGTCGGTGCACGAAGCCCTCGAGCACCTCGGGCGCCGGCACGGCGACTTCGACGTCGTGCTCCTCGACCTCGGTCTGCCCGACACCACCGGTCTCGACGGGGTGCGTGCCACCACCGAGAGCAGCGGCACCCCGGTCGTCGTCTACACCGCCGATCCCCGGGCGTCACTTCGCCGCGCCGCCGAGGAGCTCGGCGCCTCCGCCGTGCTGGTCAAGGGCGAGGCCACCCCCGAGGTCCTCGACCGGGCGATCCGTGGTGCGGCCACCACCGCCGGCCCCATCCGCTCTGCGCCGTTCTCCACGCCCGACGTCTTCGCCGCCTACGACGGCCCCGAGCCCGCCATCCGCGACACGTGCGAGGTGCTCGCCCTCACCACCGGGTTCGACCGGTGGGCCTTCGTCCGCCCCGTGGCGTCGATCGAGGTCGTGTTGGTCCGTGTCGGCCCCGGCGACGAGCTCAGGAACGGCGCCCACGTCCGGTGGACCACCGACATCCCCCCGGCCGCCGACATCGAGGCCGGCGAGCTCGTCGGCCCCGCCACCATCGCCCGCAACGGCGACCATGACGTCCATGTGGCCCGAGCGGTCCTCGCTCCCGTCGAGCTCGACCCCGGCGTTCGCGGCACGCTCGTCGGCTGGACGCACGACGCCGATGTCCACCCCACCGAGCTCGCCACCCGGACCATCGCGCACGCGGCTCGGGGCATCGCCACCTTCCACGAACTCGGCCGTCAGCGCGACGGTGCGCTGCGCCGAGCCGACATCGCCGGCAACGCCGCGTCGGTCGACGTCCTCACCAAGCTCGGCAACCGGCGTGCCTTCGACGCCTACCTCCGTGCCGAGGAAGACCGTTGCGTGCGCCACGAGCACGGCGGGGTCGTCTTCGTCGTCGATCTCGACCGCCTCAAGCAGGTCAACGACACCGACGGCCACGGCGCCGGCGACCGCTACCTCCGGGCCGCCGCCATCGCCCTCAACGAGGCCATCCGCCCCACCGACGTGGTCTTCCGCATCGGCGGCGACGAGTTCGCGACCATCGCCGTCCAGTCCGACATCGCCGACGCGCCCGGCATCGAGGAGCGGATGCGTCAGCAGCTCGACGCGCACGGCGTCGATGCCTCCATCGGGTGGGCGGCCCGCCCGCCGGAATCCACCCTGCTCCAGGCCTTCGCAGCTGCCGACGACGCGATGTATCGCCAGAAGGTCGAGCGCCGCGCCACTCGAGCCGAGCGCAGCGACTCCTGATCACCCTCGTAGCCTGACCACGTGGAGCACGAGATCATCCGCCGGCTGGCGCGCGGTGGCATGGGGGTCGTCGACCTGGCTCGCCGCGACGACGGATCGCTCGTCGCCCTGAAGCGGCTCGCCATGCACGGCACCGCCGACGAGATGATCCGTGCGCGGGCCCGGTTCCGACGAGAGCTCGATGTCCTCCGTCAGCTCGACCACCCTGCCCTCGTGCCGTTGCTCGAGGTGATCGACGACGCCGGTGAGATCGTCCTCGTGATGCCGTACCTCGGAGGCGGGAACCTGTCCGAGATCGTCCGCGAGCGGGGCCCGCTCACCGCGCCCGAGGTGCTCGCCATGGCGCAGCGCCTCCTCCCCGGCCTCGCGGCCGCTCACCGGCTCGGCATCGTCCATCGCGACATCAAGCCGGCCAACGTCCTCTTCGACGACGAGGGCAGGGCCAACCTCGCCGACTTCGGTGTGGCCAGCACGCGCGAGGCCACCGGCGGACTCACCCGAACGGGCGTCGTGCTGGGGACGCCCGGCTTCCTGGCCCCGGAGCAGGCGCGCGGAGAGGCGGTCACGCCCGCATCCGACATCGCCAGCCTCGGTTGCACGCTGCACTTCGCCGCCACGGGTCGGAGCCCGTACGAAGGAGGCGAGACGGCCGCCGTTCTGCTGCGGACGGCCCGAGCGAAGCCCGACATCAGCCGCGACATCGATCCACCGCTGCGAAAGATGATCGTCGCGATGCTCGACGGGCGCCCCGATCGTCGGCCCACGGCCGCGGCCCTCGCCGGCGGTGCTGCCGGAACCGACCCCATCCCGCTCCTCACCGCTCGCAACCGCACGACGATCGTCCTGACCGCCATCGCTGGCGCTCTGCTCCTCGTGCTCGGGACGACCCGGCTCGTCGCCGGCGGAGACGACGACCTGGCCGCCACGACCACCACGTCCGCGGCACCGACGTCCACCGAACCTCCGTGTCGGCCCCTCCCCTACCAGCCGTGCGGCGAGGCGCCGGCGCCAAACACCGACGGCCGGCGGTGCATCGACGACCACGCCGACTACGACGAGATCGCCGGCAACGGCTGCGAGGCCGCACCCGACGACGTCGACGGCACGGCGCTGGTCGATCGGATCTCGGCGACGATCGTCCCGGCCGACGACACCGACCGCTACCCGCTCCGCGTCGCTGACGAGGGCGACATCGGCTGCAACAACACCCTGCGCCTCACCATCACCGCGCCCGCCGGCACCGCCCTGCGGCTCGAGCTGCTCGACCGCGACGGCGAGGTCGTCGGCGAGACCGTGTCGGCCGATGGCATCACGGGCGAGATCTCGGTCTCCGATCCACGCTGCTTCCGCAGCGACGCAGGCGACTACGAGGCGGTCGTGACGCCGAGCGGTTCCGATCGCAGCGCCGAGCCCTACGTGTTGACGAGGTCCGGGAGCTTCTAGGGCAGGATGACCGTGATGCCCCCGTTCCGAAGCGCCCGTCGCGCCCTCGCGATCCTGCTGCTCGTGTCGAGCGGCGCGTGCAGCTTCGACGAGGCCGAACTGATCCGACCCGGGACCGCGGCCATCAGCGCCGAGGTCGACCAGCTCCGGGTGCTCAGCTACTCGGTCGACCCCACCGCCGGGGACGACTGGATCGACGTCCTGGGGCCCGACCCCACCGTCGTCGATGAGGCCGCCGAGTACCTCGAGGACGACGGTGCCCGCTTGGCCGAAGCCGACGAACCAGCCGATCGACGCCGCCTCTTCACCGCGGTGGGCGCCGGCCGGACACTGCTCGTCGAGATCAACTGCCGCGACTGCCGTGACGGCGTCCCTGGCACGACGCCGCCCGACACGGGGATCCACGTGTGGGACTTCGCCGTCGACCCGGCCACGAGCGATCTGTCCGCTGGCACCGATGTCGCATCCCCGGATCTCGTGACCACCCGTGCGGTCGGCGAGTACGTGGTCGTCGTCCGCGATGCGAACGACGGAGCAACGCCGCTCGGCGAGGTCCCCAGCGCCGACGGCGAGGAGTTCCCGCTCGAGTTGGTGGCGTTCCACGCACCGGATGCGGGCGCCGACGTCTGGGTCCACGTGTACCTGGCGGCACGCGCAGGCGCGGGCGATCTCGTCGACCCCGGCCGCGGCGTGCGCTACCCGGTGCGGGTCACGCGCTGATCAGCTGACCCGGCGACGGCTCAGCGACCGAGGATGCGGCTGAGCCTGCGGCCGCCCTCGGTGGGCGGCTCGTCGGGCTCGAGGTGCGGTGCCTGGTCGCGGACGGCGGCCAGGACCTTGTCGACCGACGGGTTCACCATCTTCGTCTCGCCGATCACCAGCGTCGGCACGGTCTCGTTGCCGTTGGCAATCGACCGGACCACGGCGGCGGCGTCCGGGTCGTCCCAGATGTTCCTCTTGTCCAACGGGAGACCGAGCTTGCCGAGGCCCCGCTCGAGACCCATGCAGAATCCGCAGCCGGGCCGCCAGTAGAAGGTGATCGCGTCGGAGGTCTGGTCACTCACACGCTCTGCAACCGCACCGAAGCCCGCGACATTCCGTGCGGTGGAGCGACCTCGGGGTACCGTCGCCGCGCATGAGCCTGGAACGCGCCGGATTCACCTTCGCCAGCATCATGGGCCTCGGCCCACAGCTGGCGCTCGAGACGGCCCGTCAGGCCGAGGAGATGGGCTACGACTCGTTCTGGACGGCCGAGACCACCGGACCCGAGGCATTCTCGCTGCTGGGTGCCGCCGGCACCGTCGCACCCTCGCTGGGCCTCGGCACGGGCGTGCTGGCGCTCCAGCTCCGCACCCCGATGGTGGTGGCCATGGCGGCGGCCACGCTGCAGGCGCTCCAGCCCGAGCGCGACGTCTACGTCGGCATCGGCATCTCGTCGCCGGTGGTCACCGAGCGCTGGCACGGTGTCGACTACGGCGACCGCCCCTTGGCACGGTGTCGCGAGTACATGACGGTGCTCAAGGAGATCTGGGCCGGCGACGCAGTGACCTTCGAAGGCGACTTTTACTCGCTCAAGCGCAGCCGGCTCGGCGTGCGCCTGGGCGAGAAGAAGCCCAAGGTCATCCTCGGAGCGCTCAACCCCAAGATGCTGGCGCTCGGCGGCGAGGTCGCCGACGGCGTGCTCCTCAACTACCTGCCGGCTTCGCACGTGCCGTGGTCGGTCGAGCAGATCCGCAAGGGCGGCGACGCCACCGTCTACGCCTACGTCCACGCCGGCGTCACCGAGCGCGAGCACGGCGTCGAGGCCGCCCAGCGCGACCTGTTCTCCTACGCCGTGGTCGACGCCTACGCCCGCAACTTCGAGCGGGCCGGCTTCGGTGACGACATCGCCCAGATCCGCGAGCGCCACGCCGAACGCGACCGCGACGGCGCCCTCGCCGGCGTCAGCGACCGCTTCATCGACGCCATCGACTTCATGGGCACCCACGACGAGGTGCGGGCCTTCGCCCAGGACTACGTCGACAACGGCGTCGACGTCCCCATCCTCATGCCGCTGCCCTGGGGACCCGACCGCCGCCAGGTCATCGACGACACCATGCGCGCCTTCATCGCCTGACCTCGCCCCGTCCCGACGGAGAATCGCTGTGGATTCCTCATGGAGGCCGAGCGCAATCCTCAGCGATTTTCGAAGGGAGTGCGGTGAGTAGGGTCCCCGACGTGGAACTCGCAGACAAGAACGTCGTGGTCACCGGTGGCGGCGGAGGCATCGGCGGTGCACTGGCCCGCCGCTTCGCGGCCGAGGGGGCCCGGACCGTCGTCGTCGCCGATGTGAACGGCGACGCGGCACAGGCCGTGGCCGACGAGATCGGCGACGTCGCCGTCGCGGTGCAAGCCGACCTGGGGACCGAGGCCGGCAACATCGAGGTCGTCCGCGTGGCCGAGGAGCACGGACCCATCGACCTGCTCGTGTGCAACGCCGGCATCGCGGTCGGCGGTGGCGTCGAGGCGCCCGACGAGGACTGGTACAAGATCTGGGACATCAACGTGATGGCCCATGTCTGGGCCATCCGGGCCGCGCTGCCGGCGATGATCGCCCGGGGTGAGGGCTACATCCTCACCACCGCGTCGGCTGCCGGGTTGCTCACCAACCTCGGCGCCGCGCCGTACGCCGTGACCAAGCATGCGGCGGTGGCACTGGCCGAGTGGCTCGCCATCACCCACGGCGACCAGGGCATCAAGGTCTCGTGCCTGTGCCCCCAGGGCGTCAACACCAAGATGCTGTTCCCCGACGACTCCGAGGGCGACGAGATCGGCGCCAACTCGGTGCGGGCCCAGGGCGTCATCGAACCCGAGGACGTCGCCCAGGCGGTCGTCGAGACCTTGGCCGAGGAGCGCTTCCTGGTGCTCCCCCACCCCGAGGTCCTCGACTACTTCCAGCGCAAGTCGGCCGACTACGACCGCTGGCTCGGCGGCATGCGCAAGCTCCAGGCCCGCACGCTCGGCTAGCGCCGTGGCCGACACCTGGCTGCTCGACCTCGGTCTGCGCCCGGGTGCCGAGATCCGCTTCCGACGCAAGGACAACGAACGCTGGCTGCCCGGCACCGTGATGGGCCGCGAGGCCGACGGCTCGGTCGACCTCCGCGATGCCCGCGGCCGATCGAGGGCCATCCCCGTCGAGCTCATCGAGGTCGCGGAGCGGGGGCCACGCGGCGGACGGATCTGGACGCCGCTCACCGAGATCGTCGCCCGCACCGAGCAGCTCGACCTCTTCGGTGACTCGTGACGGCTGATCCGGAGACCATCGAGGTCTACGACGAGCTGGCGGCCACCTACGAGGCGAACCGGCCGCCGCGGTTCGCAGATCGGGCGAGCGCGTTCGCCGCGTCGGCCGGCGGCACCGTCGCCGACCTCGGCTGCGGTACCGGCGCGTACCTGCCCGCGCTCGGCTCGGGAGCGATCGGATTCGACGCGTCGACCTCGATGTTGGGTCGAGCCGCCGCCACCGGCCGGCCGCTGGTGCGAGCCGATCTCGCGCTGTTGCCGGTCCGCCCGGGCGGGCTGGCCGCTGCCTGGGCGCGCAACAGCTACCTGCACGTCCCCCACGACGAGCTCCCGCTGGCGATGGCCGAGCTCCACCGGGCGCTACCGGTCGGCGCCCCGATCGCCTGGAGCTTCATCCCCGGGCCCGACGATCGCGTCGTGTCCGACGACGACCTCCCCGGACGCAACTTCTGGCGCTGGAGCGACGACCACCTGGTCGACGTGATGACCGGTGCCGGCTTCGAGCAGGTCACGCTGTCAGGCGATCAGCCCCGCTTCGTCGAGGCCATCCGGTCCCGCACGCTGACCGACACCGTGGGCCCCGGCATGCGCCTGCTCGTGTGCGGGTTGAACCCGTCGCTGCACGCCGCCGATGCGGGCGTCGGCTTCGTGACTCCCGGCAACCGCTTCTGGCCCGCTGCCCTGGCCACCGGTCTGTGCTCGCTCGACCGCGATCCCTGGGACGCCATCCGCACGCACGGTGTCGGGATGACCGATCTCGTGAAGCGGGCCACCCGCCGAGCCGATGAGCTCGACCCGGCCGAGTACGAGGCCGGTGTGCGACGGGTCGAGCGTCTGTGCGCACGCCTCGCACCAGACGCGGTGTGCATGGTCGGCCTCGCCGGATGGCGGGCGGCGATCGACCGCAAGGCCGTCGCCGGCTGGCAGCCGGCAGCGCTCGGTGGCCGGCCGGTCTACGTGATGCCGTCGACCTCGGGGCTCAATGCCCACAGCCGGCTCGACGATCTGGCTGCCCACCTGCGAACGGCGCTCGACGGTCCGCCAGCGACGTGACGGCGAGCAGTGACATGATGCGCCGATGACGACCGACCGCATCGAGGTCCAGCGAGCCATCGCGGCCGACGCCTCCGCCATCTTCGACGTCCTGCGTGACCCGATGGGCCACGTCCAGATCGATGCGTCGGGGATGCTCATGGACGCCAGCGGCGACAAGGCCACGGCCGGCGGCGACACCTTCGTGGTCCACATGGATCGCGAGGCGCTGAACGACTACCCGCTCGGCCTCTACGACGTCACCGTCGTCATCACGACGTACGAGCAGGATCGCGAGATCGCCTGGAAGATCGAAGGTCAGATCAAGCCGCAGATCGGCCACGTCTACGGCTACCGCCTCGAGCCGTTCGACGGCGGAACGGTCGTGACGTCCTACTACGACTGGTCAGAGATCCACCCCGACTGGAAGGAGGCGGGGATCTTCCCCGTCATCTCCGAGAGCGCGCTGCGCGGCACGCTCGGGATCCTCGCCCGGACGGTCGCTCCGGGAACGGCGCGCCCTGAGCTCCCGAACTAGCGCGGGGCGAGGTCGCGGACGGCCTGCTCCATGTCGTAGCCGAAGGGCAGGGGCGCCAGCGCCGGCGTCGTGACGCCGTTGTCGATGTAGCGCTGGATGTGCTCGCGGCACTTCTCGGGCGGGCCGTGGACGATGAGTTCGTCGACGACGGAGTTCGGGATCGCCTCGAGCGCGGCCTTGCGGTCACCTGCGTCCCAGGCGTCCCACATGCCCTGCAGCTCGGTGCGACCCATCCACTCGTGGAACGCGCGGTAGACGGGCACGTTCATGTACGCGGCGATGGCGAACTTGGCCGAGCCGTAGACGGTGTCGGGGTCGTCGATGGGGGCGCAGAAGATGCGGGCGACGATCTCGCGGGGCGAGCCGTCGGGCGACGCGCTCTGCACGATGGGCGCCACGGTCTTCACGTCGTCGGCCGACAGCCAGTTGATGATGGCGCCGTCGGCCTCTCGCCCGGCGAGCTTCAGCATCCCCGACCGGAGCGCGGCAACGAGGATCGGCACCGGCTCGGACGGGCGAGCCTTGAGCTGGAAGCCGTTGATCGAGAACGTGTCGAAGTCGTCCTTGATCTTCTCACCGTCGAGTGCCCGGCGCAGGAACCGGACGATGTCGCGCGTCTTCTTGTACGGCTCGTCGAAGCTGATGCCGTTCCACCGCTCGACGATCACGTTGGACGACGAGCCGATGCCGATGGCGAAGCGGCCGGGGGCGGCCTGGCCCATCGAGCCGACGGATTGGGCCAGACAGGCCGGCCCGCGGGTGTACGCCGGGATGATGGCGGTGCCGAGCCGCAGCTCGGGGGCCCACACCGACGCCAGCGCCAGCGGCGTGAAGCCGTCGTGGCCATCGGCCTCGGCGGACCACGCATCCGTGTAGCCGAGGTCGACCAGCTCTCGGAAGCGGTCGGCCTGGGTGTGGAGCGGGCCGTCGAAGGGGATGGTCATGCCGTAGCGCTGCATCCCCGCATGCTGCCACGGCGTGCCGGACCGGCGGGGCTGCAGCGCTGCAGTCCCGCCGGCAGATCCGGCCTGGCCGCTCGGGTCAGCTCGTGGAGCGCTCGCGCTCGTCCATCGCGACGGCACTGATCAGCCAGTCGCGGGAGCGGTCGAGAGGCCGGGAGACGCCAGCCTCTTGGGCGGCGGTCACCAGCTCCTTGTCGTCGAGCTCGTCGAGTTCCTTCATCCGGCGACGCAGTCCTCGTTGGTCGTCACGGACGACCTCGCCGCGCCATGCGCCGGTGGCCGAGCCACGTGCCTCGATGAACTCCTTGAAGTCTTCGAGGTCCTTCCCCATGCGGTCGCTCACGAACCCGCCCCAGTCGGCAACGTGCTCGAGGAAGCCCTCGGGGTCCATGTCGAACTGCACGACGACCTTGGTCTTGTCGTCGGACAGGGCGTGGAAAGTGACCACACCGGAGTTCTTCGTACCGTCGATGGCCGTCCACGCGACCCGCTGATCGGGCGACTGCTCGGTGATCTCGGATCGCCACTCGCGGCTGATGCCGGCGATGCGGGCCTCCCACTCGATGGTCTTGTCGTCGATCTGGCGGACGTCGCGGATGTTGCGCATGAAGAGCGGGAAGTCCTCGAACTGTGTCCACTGGTCGTACACCGTGCGGACAGGGAGGTCGATCTCGGTCTCGTGCATCATCGTGGAGTGCTCCTGGGGTGTTGTCTTCGTCCCGTACGGGCACTCCTCTACCCGGTCGCGGCAGATCTCACCCGAGGGTGTCCCGCGATCTCAGCCGTCGTGGAACCGCACGATGGTCGACTGGCTCGCGGTGGCGAGCAACGTGCCGTCCTCCGCGAAGAGATGGACCAGTCCGTGACCGAAGCCGTTGGCGATGGCGTGGACCTGGATGTCGAGCAGCACCCACTCAGTGGGCACGATGCGCACCATCCGCAGCGTGTTGTCGAGGCTGTTGCCGCCCGCGTGGCGGCCGAGCGCCTGGCCGATGCCCATCGGGACGTAGTCGCCGAGGATGGCCAGCGCCGCACCCGACATCTCGAGCACGTCGGGCATCCGGGCCCACATCGAGCATCGCCCGCCGGGCATCGGATTGCCCTCGATGTCCTGCCAGCTCCGCGCATCGGCGAGCCGGAAGTCGAGCCGGGACATCATCGTGTCGGAGTCGTCCCCGAAGCGCACCGGACAGTCCTGGGGGCGAGGCACGTCGGGCATCGCGGCCCACGAGCCCGAAGCCTCGACGTCGCGGTGACCGAGCGCTGCGTTCACCGTGAGGATCTCGCGGTCGCCGACGTGACCGACGGCTCGCGCCTGGGTGACCGAGCGGCCCGACACGGCGACCGTGACGTCCATGTCGAGGATCGAGCCCGGGCTGGCGTACGACAGGTACTGCGCGGTCGCCCAGATCACGGGCCGTCCGGTGGTGCCCTCCATCGCCTCGATCGCGGCCCCGAGACCGCACCCGCCCCAGAGGAAGTTGCCGTTCGTCGAGATGCCCGGCGTCACCGGAAGGATCCAGCGGTTGGCGTTGTGCGTCGGCTCGAGGCCGAGGAAGGTCTTGGCATCCACGGGCGGCGAGCCTACGAGTGGCGGCAGGGACGACCGTCATCCCCGTCGAACCAACAACCATGACCGACACCCCCTGGCTCCAGGACGCCTGCTCGCTCGTCGACGCCTACCGCTCGGGCGAGCGCAACCCCGTCGAGGAGACCGAGGCCTGCCTCGCCGCGATCGAGGCCAGCGACCTCAACGCCTTCTCCTACGTCGACGCCGACGCAGCACTCGCCGCCGCGAAGGAGGCCGACGTCACGGCCCCGTTCGGCGGAGTGCCCATGGGCGTGAAGGAGCTCGACCACGTGGCCGGCTGGCCCGCCACCGAGGCCAGCGTCGTCTTCAAGGACCACGTCAGCGATCACGACCACACGATGATCGCCCGACTTCGTGGCGGCGGCGCCGTCTTCGTCGGTCTGTGCACCGCCTCCGAGTTCGGCGGGCTCAACGTCTCGACCACCAAGCTCAACGGCACGACCCACAACCCCTGGGAGCACGGCCGCACGGCCGGCGGCTCGTCCGGCGGCTCGTCGTCGGCCGTGGCCGGCGGCCTCGTCCCCATCGCCACGGGAGGCGACGGCGGCGGGTCCATCCGCATCCCGGCCGGCTTCAACGGCCTGGTCGGCATGAAGGGCACCGCCGGGCGCATCCCTCGCGGCCCCCACACCGAGATCGCTCCCCTCACCGTCGTCAAGGGCTGTCAGGCCCGCAGCGTGCGCGACGTCGCGCGTTGGTACGACGTGTGCGCGGGTTACGACATGCGCGATCCCTACTCGCTTCCCAGCCACGGCCAGTGGGAGGCCGGGCTCGGCACCCACGACCTCGCCGGGCTCAAGGTCGTCGTCTCACCGGACCTGGGAAAGGCCGTCCTGCGTCCCGAGGTCGAGGCCAACGTGCGAGCCGCCGCCGCCGCGCTCATCGCCGACGCCGGCCTCGTACAGGTCGACGTGCCCGTCGAGTTCCCCGGGCTCGGCTTCGAATGGGCGATGTCGAATCTCGCCCAGCTCGCCAAGGACCTCGAGGGTCTCTGGCCCGAGTGCAAGGACGACCTCACCCGCGAGATGGCGTTGGGCTTCGAGATGGCCCACGACAGCTACAACCTGCGGATGGCCGCGACGGTCGAGAAGAACCGCACCGCGATGAACGAGAAGATGGCTGCGGTGTTCGACGAGGCCGACCTGATCATCTGCGCCACGAATCCCGACGTCGCCTACCCGGCGCACATCACCGCCAACACCCGCGTCGGCGATCAGAAGGTCGGGCTGGAGAACAACGGTGTCCTGACGATCCCGGCCAACATCGTGGGCAACCCGTCGATCTCGGTCCCGGTGGAGCCCGCCTTCGGCCTGCCCGTCGGGATGCAGATCATGACCCGCCATCACGACGACGCCCTGCTCCTGGACCTGGCCCGCATCGTCGAGCAGACCCTGCCCTGGCCGCTGGTGGCGCCGGCGGCCCCCCGCTGAGCCAGTCGCCCCACCCTGCGCCGGACGTCACACCCACCTCGGGAGTTCTTGTCAGACCCCCTGCGTTGAATGAGGGCATGGCAACGCAGACCCGCCTCCTCACCACCAAGTTCCACCTCGACAACCGCAGCCGCGAGGCCGGCCGTCGGGGGCTCGTCAAGGCCCGTGCGGCCCTGGCCGAGACCTCGGCCCGGGTGGCCGAGCAGCGCCGGGCCGAACTCAGCGACGATCACGCCACCGCGGCGTGATCGTCGCTGCTCGTCCTGCCGGGTCGGGTACCGTCGCAGCCCATGGGCGTCATCGGATGGATCGTCGTCGGACTGGTCGCCGGCGGCCTCGCCCGGCGGGTCACGGGCACCAAGCGGGTCGGCTGCGGCATGACCACCGCCACCGGCGTCCTGGGCGGTCTGATCGGCGGGGCCCTCTTCAATGCAGCCGGCGACGAAGGCATCGGCGAGTTCGGCCTCCGCTCCATGCTGGTCGCCTTCATCGGCGCCACCCTCCTGCTGTCGGTCCTCGCCGCCATCACCGGGCGCAGCCCCCGCCGTTGACGTCTCTTGACCGTCCGGTCAAGATCCGGTTTAGAGTGGCGCCATGACCGACGTTGTGATCATCGATGCCGTCCGGACGCCCGTGGGCCGCCGTGGCGGTGGCCTGTCCACCATGCACCCGGGCGAGCTGCTCGGCATCGCCCAGAAGGCGCTGATCGACCGCACCGGCATCGACCCGGCCGAGGTCGGCCAGGTCGTGGCCGGCTGCGTGTCCCAGGTCGGTGAGCAGGCGTTCAACATCGGACGCACCGCGTGGCTCGCCGCCGGGCTGCCCCTGTCCGTGGCCGCCACCACGGTCGACACCCAGTGCGGGTCGTCCCAGCAGGCCACCAACCTCGCCACCGCCCTCGTGGCCGGTGGCGCGGTCGACGTCGCCATCGCGTGTGGCGTCGAGGTCATGAGCCGCGTGCCCATCGGCGCCAGCGGCGGCAAGAAGCTCGGCTACGGGATCCCGATCCCCAAGACCTACTTCGGTCGCTACGAGATGACCTCCCAGTTCGAGGGAGCCGAGCGCATCGCCGACAAGTGGGGCATCAGCCGCCAGGACACCGACGAGTTCGGCCTCCGCTCCCAGCAGCTCGCCGCCCAAGCCTGGGCCGAAGACCGCTTCGCCACCCAGATCGTCCCGGTCACCGCCCCCGACGCCGACGACGAGGGCAACGCCCTCGACACCACCCACGTGGTGAGCCGCGACGAAGGCCTCCGCGAGACCAGCCTCGAGAAGCTGGCCACGCTCAAGCCCGTCGCGCGTGAGAACGGCGTCCACACCGCCGGCTCGGCCTCGCAGATCTCCGACGGCGCCGCCGCCGTGCTGCTCATGACTGCCGACAAAGCCAAGGCCCTCGGGCTCACGCCCAAGGCCCGCATCGTCGACACCTGCAACGTCGGCGTCGATCCGGTCCTCATGCTCACCGGTCCCATCGATGCCACGCACCACCTGCTCCAGCGCACCGGCATGACGATGAACGACATCCACGTCACCGAGATCAACGAGGCGTTCGCGTCCGTCGTGCTGTCGTGGGCCAAGGAGCACAACCCCGACATGGACACCGTCAACCCCAACGGCGGCGCCATCGCCCTCGGCCACCCGCTCGGCGGCACCGGCGCCGTCCTGCTCACCAAGGCCCTGCACGAGCTCGAGCGCACCGACAAGGAGAACGCGCTCGTCACCATGTGCTGCGGCGGCGGTCTGGGTACCGGCACCATCATCTCCCGCATCTGATGCCCACGGGTGACCCGCAGCCCTCCCGCTCGGGTCCCCCGGTCGCACGATCGGCCACCGTCGCGCTCGCCGTGGCGGTGGCCGTCGTCGTCTCGGTCCTCGCCACCAGGGACGGCGGCGACCGCCGACCCACCCCCTCGGCCGGGGCAGGCATCGGCATCGTGGCCCGCGTGGTCGACGGCGACACGCTCGTGGTCGACGTCGACGGCACCGACGAACGCGTGCGTCTCATCGGCGTCGACACGCCCGAATCCGTCGCCCCCGAGCGGCCGGTCCAGTGCTACGGCGCCGAGGCGTCCGCAGAGCTGGCCCGCCTCGTCCCCGTCGGCACCGAGGTCCGCCTCGAGCGCGACGAGGTCGCCCGCGATCAGTACGACCGTCTCCTCGCGTACGTCTATCGCGTCGACGACGACCTGCTCGTCAACCTCACCCTCATCGAGGGTGGCTTCGCCGACGCCGTGACCTACGGCGACAACGAAGCCCTCTACGACGTCTTCACCGCCGCCGAGGCCCGCGCCAGAGCCGACGACGTGGGCCTGTGGGGCGTGTGCGGAGGACCCGACGTCGACATCGGCCCACCGCCCGGACGCTGATCGCCCGGCTCGGGGCGGGCGACTGGGTAGCCTCGCCGCCGTGACCGAGCTCGCCGAGCGCCTGGGGCATGCCGAAGACGCACGCCTCCTGATCATCTCCTGCGACGAGCTCGGCCTGTCGCACGCCAGCAACCTCGGCGTGTACGAAGCGATGCGCAGCGGCGTCGCCACCAGCGGCTCGCTGATGGTCCCCTGCCCCTGGGCCCGCGAGGCGGCCGGTCGCCACCGCGGCGAGGACGTCGGCGTGCACCTCACCCTCACCGCCGAGTACGACCAGTACCGCTGGGGGCCGATCACGCACGCGCCGAGCCTGCTCGACGGCGACGGCGGCTTCCCCCGCACCGTCGTCGACATGTGGGAGCACGCCGACCTCGACGAGGTCCGCCGCGAATGCCGGGCCCAGGTCGAGCGGGCGATCCTGTGGGGCTTCGACGTGAGCCACCTCGACAGCCACATGCAGGCCCTTCAGCTCCGGCCCGAGTTCTTCGACGTCTACCTCGATCTCGCCATCGAGTACCAGCTCCCCCTCCGCCTCACCGACGAGTCCACCCAGCGGGCCATCGGCTTCCCGTTCCGTCGGCTCGCCGCCGACGAGGGCGTGCTCTTCCCCGACCACGTCATCTCGGTCGGCCCGGGCGAGAGCCGGCGCGTCGTGGAGAAGGCCATCTTCGACCTCGCCCCCGGGGTCACCGAGATCCACGTCCACCCCGCGGTCGACACGCCCGAGATCCGCGCCGTCAGCGAGCGATGGGGCGGCTGGGTCGACGATCTCGACCTGCTCACCAGCCCCGACCTGCGCTCGCTCATCGAGCGATCGGGTGCGACGCTCATCGGACATCGCGAGTTGCGCGACGCCCAGCGAGCCGCATGAGGACCCGCCTTGTCGCCGCGCTCGCGGCTGCGTCCCTCGTCGTCGCCGCCTGCGACAGCGATCGACGAGCGATCTCGCGCGACGAGCTCCCGGACCTCCCCGACCAGGCCGACCACCTGGTGGTGCTCGACGCCGATGGCTTCGACCCCGAGCGGCTCGAGGTGCTGACCACCGACCTGATCGAGGTCCGTGTCGAAGGCAACGACTCGCGGGGCATCCAGACCGAAGACCGCTCGATCGACACCGGCCTCCTGCTGCCCGGCGAGTCGACCTTCGTGGTCTTCGACGAAGAGGCGAGCTACACGATCAACGATTCCGCCGACGGCGCCCATGTGCTGGAGATCATCGCCGTGTCGCCCGACGGATCCGGGGCGAACTCCTAGACGGCTGTTCGCTCGGTCGTCGTCGGCGCGGGCGTGTGCGGATCAGAGACCCGTGGTCTGCGAGGCGACAGCCCGGAGCTGCTCGTTCCACTCGGGTGAGGTCGTCACCGGGAGGACCGAGAGCATCCGACCGATGTTGCCGGTGACCTTCACACGCCCCTGCATGAAGCCGACGCTGAGGTCGAGGTCGCCGCGGACCGAGGCCACGAAGTCGTCCCACTTCACGGCGAGGACGAAGTCGGGCTCGTCGGCCGCACCCAGTCCACTGTCGGCGATGCGCCCGTCGTCGAGCACGAGGTGGAAGGAGATCGGTCCGGCCGTTCCGCCGGCGACGTCGTACTGGATGCAGGCCGACGCACCGGGACGCTCTGGGAGGGCGGACATGGCGGCCTGTTGGAGGTCGAGCCACT
This sequence comes from Acidimicrobiales bacterium, assembly GCA_041618235.1. Classification (GTDB taxonomy): domain Bacteria; phylum Actinomycetota; class Acidimicrobiia; order Acidimicrobiales; family Salinilacustritrichaceae; genus Salinilacustrithrix. The sequence goes on along the minus strand of JBFJNI010000002.1, from coordinate 20,812 downwards.
CGGGGCTCAGCAGCTCGGGCATCACTCGCCGGCCGGGACGCCGTGGAAGATGTCGCCCACCGACTCGTCGGATTCGACCTCGGACCAGGCGAGCACGTAGTCGTCCCAGGGGTGGAGCGCGCCGGCGACGTCGCGGGGCAGGCCGAACCAGAAGGGGGAGGTCGGGTCGACCTGGGTCGCATGGGCCAGGAGGGCGTCCCAGCGGACGTCGTTGTAGCCGTCGATCGGCACGCTGGTGGTGATGCGATGGTCCTGCGATGGCCGGTCGAACCACTTGTCGTCGAACGGCGACTCGAGGTCGAGCTCGAGGAACTTCTCGTGCATGGCCTCCATGCGGGCCCGCGACCACGTCGTCCAGTACACCTTCGAGACCTGATGGGTCTCGCCGGCCTCGGGATACCAGGACGGATCGGCGGCACGTTCGACCGCCGGCATGGTGATGTCGTGGACCATGAGGTGGTCGGGGTGCGGGTACCCCTTCTGGTCGTCGCCGTAGGTGACGACCACCTGGGGACGCTCACGCCGCAGGATCTCGACCAGCCGTCCGACGGCCTCGTCGAACGGGGCGTTGGCGAACGCCTCCGGACGAGCATTGGCCTCGGAGTCGGGCATGCCCGAATCGCGGTAGCCGAGCATGTAGGTCTCGTCGTAGCCGATGACCGCCGTGGCGGCGGCGAGCTCCGCCCGACGAACGGCCGGCAGGTCGTCGCGGACCTCCGGCCGATCCATGGCCGGGTTGAGGATGTCGCCCTCCTCGCCGCCGGTGCAGCAGACCAGAACGGTGCGCACCCCCTGGTCGTGGTACTTCGCCACCGTGCCGGCACCCTTCGACGACTCGTCGTCGGGGTGGGCGTGCACGGTCAACAGGACTCGTCGGGCTGCGTCACTCACGCCGTGGAGGCTACCGAGTGCTGTAGCGATCGCTCCCGTCGTCGACCGTCCAGCGGCCACCACGGCGCAGCCAACGGCCGGCGACCACACCACAGACGACTCCCACCACGGCCCCGACCGGCATCGCGATGCGGAACAGACCGGTACGCACGATGGGGCGATCGATGCCATTCGGCTCGAACGAGGCGAGCGTGTAGAAGGGGATGGCGATCAGGAAGAAGACCGTCGCGGCCACGCCGACGCCGACGGCGATGCCGATGAGCACCGACCGCGCCAACGAGGGCGGGACCACGGGCTCGGGCCCCTCGTCGCTGCTGGTTGCGTCACCGGTCATGGCGTCCTCACGGTAGTGGCGCTCCCTACGATCCCCCCGATGCGCCACCGCCCCTGCCGGAGCCGCCGACGACTGCTGTCGACGATCGCTGCCGTGTCGCTCGTCGTCGTGAGCGGCTGCGGCGACGATGACCCCTCGGCCGACGTCGCGGACGCCCGAGCCGACCAGGCCCGCGACGCCGCGCTCGACGCCGGGCTCGACGACGACGTGGCCGACTTCCTCGCCCTCGCGGCACGTGGTGCGACGGCCACCTACCAGGTCACCTATCCGGGCCCACAGGCCGGGACCCAGCTCGTGATCGCCAACCGTCCGCCTGACCGGCGCGTCGACGTGGTCGCCGACGGCGAGGTCCGCGAGGTCCGTCTCGTCGTCCAGGGCGAGGCGCTCTCCTGTACCCGGGCGGAAGGCTCCGACGGGTTCGCACCGTGCGATCGCGTCGACGCAGTGGCCGATCCGCCCGGGATCTTCGGTGAGAACGCCGTCGCCGAGCTCACGGAGTCGTTGCGCGACGGTGCCGCCGACTTCGAGCTCGAGATCGAGTCCCGGCCGATCGCCGGCGTCGAGGCCACCTGTCTCGTCACCCGCATCCGGGCAGGCCGAGAACGTCCTGATCTGGGCGATGGATCGACGTTGTGCGTGTCGCCCGAGGGCGCCCTGCTGCTGGTCGATCAGGGCGACGAACGGCTCGAAGCCACCGACTACGGCACCGAGGTCGCCGACGGCACGTTCGAGCGCCCAGACGCCGAGGCCGGCGCTGGGTAGCCTCGTCTCCGTGAACGACCCGGAGTTCTGGCGATGGGTGTGGCTCGCGGCAGCGGTCGCGTTCGGCACGGGCGAGATGGCGAGCCCCGGCTCGTTCTTCCTCGCGCCCTTCGGCATCGGAGCCGCCGGTGCCGCCGTCCTGTCGTTCCTCGGCGCACCCATCGCACTCGGGTGGCTGGTGTTCGTCGTGTTCTCCACCGGGTCCTTCATGGCGTTGCGGCCGCTCGCCCGGCGCCTCGACGCCGCGGGCCCCAATCCACGGGGCATCGGCGCCGGCCGCCTCATCGGCGAGCACGGCGTCGTGCTCGAGACCGTTCCCGACGGTCCCGATGCACTCGGCCTCGTCCGCGTCGGTCGCGAAGAGTGGCGGGCGCAGTCGGCCGACAACAACAGCATCGGGGTCGGCACGCCCGTGACCGTCATCGAGATGAAGGGCACCCGGGTCATCGTCTACCCGACGGGACCGACCATGCCCCAGATGCCCCCGCTCTCCCCACCTGACCACCGAGCAGAAGGAACGAACTGATGGCCCTCGTCATCGTCCTCGCCGTCATCGCCGGCTTCCTCTTCGTCTACGCCGCCGCGGGCATCCGGATCGTCCGGCCGTACCAGCGCGGCATCGTCGAGCAGCTCGGCAAGTACAAGGAGACCGTCGAACCAGGTCTGCGGATCATCATCCCGTTCGTCCAGACGCTGCGCGCCGTCGACATGCGCGAGCAGGTCGTCGACGTGCCGCCCCAGGAGGTCATCACCTCCGACAACGTGGCGGTGTCGGTCGATGCCGTCATCTACTACGAGCCCACGGATCCACAGCGTCTCGTCTACAACGTCGCCAACTTCATCCTGGCCGTGACCAAGCTGGCCCAGACCAACCTGCGCAACGTCATCGGCGACCTCCAGCTCGACGAGTCGCTGACCTCCCGCGACAAGATCAACATCGCCCTGCGCGAGATCCTCGACGATGCCACCGACAAGTGGGGCGTGCGGGTGGTCCGGGTCGAGATCCAGCGCATCGACCCGCCGCCGGACGTCATGTCGGCCATGCACGAGCAGATGAAGGCCGAGCGCACCCGGCGCGCCGTGGTCACCGAGGCCGAAGGCCGACGCACTGCGGCGGTCACCACGGCCGAGGGCGAGAAGTCCGCGGCCATCCTCCAGGCCGAGGGCGTCAAGGCGCGGTCCATCCTCGAGGCCGAGGGCCGAGCTGAGGCTGTTCGCACCTTCGCCGAGGCCGAGAAGTTCCGCCAGCAGGCGGTGGCCGAAGGTGAGGCCGACGCCATCCGCAGCGTGTACCAGGCCATCCACGACGGCAACCCGTCGAACGATCTGCTGGCCATCAAGTACCTCGAAGCGCTGCAGAAGCTGGGCGACGGCCAGGCGACGAAGATCATCGTCCCGACCGAGCTCGCCGGCATCGCAGGCGCACTCGCCGGCGTCACCGAGCTGCTCGACCGGTCGAACGGCAACGCGACGTCCGCCGCCTCCAAGAGCTGAGGGCGTAGCGTCCCCAGCGGGCGACGGTCGCTGCCGCCCGCTGACGAGGGGGTCGCATGTCCGCACCAGCCGAGGCCACGTCCGAACACCTGTCGGCCCACGAGGCCGTCACCCAGTACTTCACCGAGGCCGCCGACATCATCCAGCTCGACGAGGAGCTGTACCCGATCCTCACGTCGTCGTATCGCGAGGTGACGGCGCAGATCCCCGTCCGACTCGACTCGGGCGAGCTCGCCGTGTTCCACGGCTTCCGCGTCCAACACAACGGCGCACGAGGTCCCTACAAGGGCGGCATCCGCTACCACCCCACCGTCGACCTCGACGAGGTGCGGGCCCTCGCATCGCTCATGACCTGGAAGACCGCGCTGCTCGACATCCCCTTCGGCGGCGCCAAAGGAGGCATCGAGGTCGACCCGCGGCTGCTGTCGGCCCGCGAGCTCGAGGTCATGACCCGGCGCTTCACGGGGGCCATCCACCACGTGCTCGGGCCCTACCGCGACATCCCGGCGCCGGACATGAACACCAGCGCCCAGACGATGGCCTGGATGATGGATGCCTACTCGTCGATGCACGGCTACACGCCGGCCTGCGTCACCGGCAAGCCCGTCGACCTCGGCGGTGCTCCCGGTCGTGAGTCGGCCACCGGACGCGGGGTCATCGACGTGCTCGAGGCCTGGTGCAAGTACGAGGCGACGCCACTCGAGGGCAAGCGCATCGCCATCCAGGGCTTCGGCAACGTGGGCTCGTGGGCGGCCAAGGTCGCAGTGGCGCGAGGCGCCACCGTGGTCGCTGTCTCCGACATGTACGGCGGCGTCCATCAGGCGACTGGCTTCGACGTCGATGCGCTCATCGACTGCGTCAGCGCGTCCGGGTCGGTGGCCGATCTCGGTGTCGGCGACCAGATCACCAACGAGGAGCTGCTCACCATCGACTGCGACGTCCTGATCCCCGCGGCGCTCGGTCAGGTCCTCACCGACGCGAACGCCGGCGAGGTGCAGGCGAGTGTCGTCGTCGAGGGCGCCAACTATCCCACCACACCGGGCGGCGACAAGATCCTCTCCGACAAGGGCATCGTCGTGATCCCCGACATCCTGGCCAACGCCGGCGGCGTCACGGGCTCCTATTTCGAGTGGACCATGAACATCCAGCAGTTCACGTGGAAGCTGTCGAGGTTCAACGAGGAGCTGGGCGACCGGCTGCATCACGCCTACGACCGCACCCAGACCTTCGCCGACACCCACGGCTGCACGCTGCGCCAGGCGGCGTTCGCCATCGGCGTGCAGCGGGTGGCCGACACCGCACGCATGCGCGGCTACGTGTAGTCCGGTTCAACCGAAGGCCGAGATCACCGGAGCGAATCGCTCGACGGCGACCTCGTCGACCAGCCCGGTGAGGGCCACGATCGCCTCGTCGACGCCCACGTCGGCGAGCGCACGGAAGCGACCGATCTGGTCGTCCACGGTGCCGGCGTGCTGCGCTGCCACCCAATGGTCGCGGCCTCGTGCGGGGGCCAGGGCGTCGACCAGCGACGCGACCTCTTCGTCGTCGGCACCGACCAGCGCCGACGAGAGATGGGTGACGCGGACATCGGAGGGCTCGCGGCCCTCCGTCCGACAGTGCTCTGCGAGGACCGCCACCTTGCGAGCCACGAGGTCGGGCTCGCCCTGCAGGTTGCAGGCCGCGGCGTGGCGAGCGACGAGACGCAGCGTCCGACGCTCGCCCTGGCCACCGACGAGGATGGGGACCGAACCTCGGAGCGGACGCGGGTAACAGATCGACTCCGGGATGCGCAGCACGCGACCCGAGTACGACTTCGTCCCTGCCCCCCACAGGACAGGCAGGAACTCGAGCGCATCCTCCAGCAGGCGGTAGCGATCGTCGAGGGACGGGAAGGTGTAGCCGTACGCGGTGTGGTCCCGTTCGTACCAGGCCGCCCCGAGGCCGCACTCGACCCGCCCGCCCGAGAGCACATCGAGACTCGCCACGGTCTTGCCGAGGTGGGCGACGTTCCGATAGGTGATGCCGGCGACGAGCGGGCCGATGGTGACGGACTCGGTGTGGGCGGCGAGGTGCGTGAGGGTGGTGAACGGCTCGAGGATGTCGTCCCAGGCCCGTCCGGCCTGCGGGATCTGGATCGGGTGGTCCATCACCCGGATCGACGTGAAGCCGACCTGCTCCGCAGCCTTTGCCACCGACGCCAGCCGCTCACCGAGCTCGCCGGGGCCGCCGCGCAGGTCGAACGACGACAGCTGCAGACCGAACCGGAGACCGACCGGGTCCGCCGCCTGGCGCTCGACGTGCGCCGCCGTGGCCGCGACCCGAGCTGCCACGGTGGCCGTCGGGCGCGTCGAGTCGTCGACCACGAGCACGGCGTCGAACCCCTCACCGTCGATCAGCTCACGCTGTTCTCTGATCGCTCGATGCTGGCCGTCGATCACGGTGTCGGGAACTCTCCGGTCCCGCGTCCGGTTCCGGGCCTTGCAGACCGCGGCCGGCACCTCGAACACCACGGCGTACACCGGGAGGCCGGCGGCTCGGGCTGCGTCGATCCAACCCCGGCGACGGTCGAGGTCGTGGCCCACCGTGTCGATCACGGTGGTCAGCGTGCGCCGGAGACGCTCGTCGATCGCCCGATCGAGCAGCTCGAAGGCCACCGTCGACGCCCGCTGATCGCGCTCGTCCTCGCCCACCAGCGCCCGCAGGGCGTCGGACGACACCACCGAGCGGCCGTCGAACGTCGCCGACGCCCACGTCGACTTCCCCGAGCCGGACGCGCCGATGAGGACGACCACGGACGGCACGGGGATGCGCTCCATGGTCCGACATCGTGGCACCGTCGTGGCACGATGCCCGGATGCGCCGTCATGCCCTCGCCGTCACGCTCCTCTCGGGTGCGCTCGTGCTCGCAGCGTGCAACGACGACGGGCGCACGTTGGCGCCGGCGCCCACGGTCCCGGTCTCGCCGCTCACCGTCCCGCCTGATTCATCGGTGCCCCTCACCCCGGCGCCGGGCGGGCCCGAGGTCGGCATCGGGTTCGCGCTCACCAGCCCCGACTTCGTCGACGGCGACGTGCTCGACCCGACCTTCACCTGCGACGGGTTGAACGTGTCTCCATCGCTGCAGATCAGTGGCACGCCGGTCGGCGCGGCCGAGCTCGCCCTGTCGGTCGTCGACGTCGACGGCAACGGTGGCATCCGATGGCTGGTCACCGGGCTCGCGCCGACGACGACGAGCTTCGAGCGGGGCGTGACGCCTCCGGGCGCCATCAGCGCTCGGACCAGCAGCGGCGTGGTCGGCTGGGATGGACCGTGTCCGCCGCCGTCCGACCCGCTGCACACCTATCACTTCACGGCCTACGCGCTGCCCGAGCCGCTCGGAGTGGCGGACGGAACCGACGCCGCCGACGTGCTCGCCCTGCTCGAGGACGTAGCGATCGCCCGCGACACACTGGTGGTGTTCTACGGGGCGGACGGCGGCTGAGTCGCCCCGCCGTCCGCACCCGATCTCACACTTGTCGGCGATCAGCCGTACATCATGCGGGTGAGCCAGTCGGCGACGACCGCCGGCCGGCCGGCACCCTCGACCTCGATGGTGTAGGTGCGGGTCACCTGGATGGTGTTCGGATCCTTCAGCTCGACGTCCTTGAGGACGCTGGTGGCCCGGATCTTCGAGCCGCTGGGAACAGGCGAGACGAAGCGGACCTTGTCGAAGCCGTAGTTGACGCCCATGACGACACCCTGGAACAGCTCGGGGTCGGTCTTGATGCTGCTCGAGAGGTGGGTGAGCATCGACAGCGTCAGGAAGCCGTGGGCGATGGTGGTGCCGAAGGGCGACGCCGCCGCCGCCTCGGGGTCGACGTGGATGAACTGGTGGTCGATGGTGACGTCGGCGAACTGGTTGATCCGGTCCTGCGTCATCTCGAACCACTCGCCCTCTCCGTCGGGCTGGCCCAGACGGGCCTGGAACTTCTCGAAGGCGGTTTCGGCGGCGGTGGCCATGACAGGTGCTCCTGGTCGGTTGGTCGAACGGTCGCGGACCCTACCCTCAGATGGGCAACGCCACGGCGAGCTGACGGCTCTGCACCAGCAGCCGACCGTCGCTGCTCCACAGCTCGCCGTCCTCCTCGACGTAGCCGGACGAGGCGTGCCGTGACCGGAACCGGGCGAAGGTCCAGTCGGCCTCGCCGGACGGGCGGTCGCGGAAGTGGATCGTGAGATCGACGGTGGGCACCCCGAGCGGTTCGGCCGTGTTGGCGAACACCGCCGGCGTCCACGCATCGGAGATGGCGGCGAGCACTACGTCGTCGACCGCGGTCGGATCGACGAGACGGATCCATCCCCCGGTCAGGGCCTCGTCGGAGATCTCGCCCTTCATGCGGTCCGGGCCGAGGCGTGTACGAGTGTCGTAGTGATGGCGCATCGGGATGTCGGGCGCACCGGGCGGCGGCGTGACGGGAGGCGGCGCCTCGCCCGGCGGGTCGACCTCGGGCATGGCCAGATCGGCGAACTCGGGACCGGGCCGGTCGGCCGCGGTGGCGGCGACGCCGACGACCTGGACGATCTCGTCTTGCAGCAGACGGAACGTGAGCGACGTCAGCGTGCGCCCCCGACGCTCGACGGTCACGTCGACGTGGCACGGACCGGCCACAGGCGCTCGCAGGTAGTGGAGGGTGAGGGACCGTAGCCGCTGGTCGGGCTCGGCCGCCTCGGCCAGGACGGCTCGAGCGGCGATGGCGGCGAGGTAGCCGCCGTTGGGACCCCGCAGGATCCACCACGAGGGATCGATGGTGGCTTCGTAACGTCCGTCGCCGAGCCCCGTGACCGCGGTGTCGCGCTCGAAACGGCTGGTCACCGACCGGCGTCCTCGTCCTCGACGTGCTCGACCGCCTCGACGTCGGTGTCCTCGATCTCGTCATCGTCCACGTCGGTTTCCTCGACGGCCTCGACGTCGATGACCTCATCCTCATCATCAGCGCGCGCCGCGCGCTGAGCCTTGATCTCCTCCATCCGCGCCTTGTTGTCGACCCGGCGTGACTGGAAGTTGCCGACGGAGAGCGCGACCAGCGACGGCAGCGTGATGATGCCGTAGGGGCCGGCCAGGAAGAAGATGTAGCCGGCGAGCGCGATCATCGCGAACGTCCAGGCCGTCGACCGCTGGGGGCGCTTCGTGAACCAGACGGCGGCGCCGGTGATGACGATCGGCGTGATGAGGACCATGCCGACGACGCCGGCGCTCTCCTCCTCGGCGAGCTTGCCGTCGACGAACACCGCCACGGTGCCGTCGTCGCTGACGTCGTCTTCGCTGAACTCCTCGTCGACGAACTCGGGGTCGTCGACCGTGACCGTGCCGTCCTCGCCCACGCTGGCCGGGATGTCGCGCTCGACCTGGATCGGCGCGAGCAGCAGCGTCGCCGCCGACACCAGGGTGAACAGGAATGCCAGCACGACCGCGCGCTGGCCCGGGATCTTCCACGGAGACTCGCGCTTGGGTCGCTTGCCCTTGGCACCGGAGGTCGCTGTCGCCTTGGGCTTGGGCGCCACGGGCTCGCGCTCGCCACGCGAGATCGCGGTCGCCTCGCCGGCATGCGCCGAGCGCGCAGCGCGCGCCTCGCGGCGAGCCTTGTTCTCGCGGTAGCGCTTCGACTTGTCAGGGCGTCGTTTGGAGGAGGCCACGGCGTGACCGTATTCGGCCGAGTCGGTCGATCCCCACTCCGCCCGATCAGCGCAGGGCGCCACCGGGCTCGTGGAGCTCGATGCGGTTGCCGGATGGATCGTGGAGGAAGGCCTGGAGCGACGTGCCCACCGGGCTGGGGTCGCTGACCTCGAGGCCGTGCCCACGCACCTCGGCGACGGCCGCATCGAGATCGCCGACCTCGATGGCGAAGTGCTGGCCGAGGTCGTCGGGCACCGGCACCTCGATGAGGTGCACCTGCTGGCCGGCGAGGTCGAGCCAGGCACCGCCGAACCCGAAGTCGGGACGGTCGGTCCGCTCGACCAGCCCGAGGACATCGGTGTAGAAGCGAACCGCCTCGGCGGTGTCGGTGACGTTGATCGAGACGTGGTGGACTCCGAGCGGTCGCATGGGGTCAGTCTGCCGCGTCGTGGAACCGCTCAGCCGAGCCAGGGCGGGCGGAACATGATGCACAGCCGAGGCCCGACCGGACGATTGGTCTTGGGCACAGCGTGACGCCACGTGCGCTGGATGGTGCCGCCCATCACCAACAGGTCTCCGTGGCCGAGGTCGAAGCTCAGCCCGCCACCGCCGTCGACCGGCGACAGGTGGAAGCGCCGGGGCGCCCCGCAGGAGACGGTGGCCATCACCGTCGTCGGCATCGTGCGGGCGACCTGGTCGCCGTGAGGGGCGACCGAGTCTCGGCCATTGCGGTACCAGGCGAGGCTGACGTTCTCGAGGGGCTCGCCGTGTCGAGCATCGAGCGCGCTCGCGATCTCGTCGAGCACGGGGTGGCCCGGACCTGCTGCGGGAAGCGTCGCGGTGAGGCGAGGGACGTCGACCATGCGGTCGTACATGGGCCGGCGGCCGGCGTGCCACGTGGTGGTCGCCGTGAGCTCGTCGAACACGGTCTGTTCGCCGGACAACCAACCTGGGAGGCGTTCGATCCAGGCCCCGTGGGCGAGTTCGGTGCGCTCGATGCCGGCGAACGACGGATCGATCGAGGGCGCGCCCGTGCCGAACAGGCTGGGTTGGGAGAGCGTCGGATGGGAGACGACAGCGACCACGTACCCACGGTACGAACAGATGTTCGATTCGTCAAGCTGCGAGGCCCGGGCGGCGGGCGCTCGAGGTCGGGCGCGAAACGGTCTCACCACGACCACGACGCGCCCAACCTGACGTCCCTCACCCGGACCGGGCAGTTGTGGCGCCGCCCGGGCCCCGGACCGGGGCAGTCGTCCAGCGATCCAGGTTGGGCGATGAACGGTCGCACCACGACCACGACGCGCCCAACCTGACGTTCCCCACCCGGACCGGGCAGTTGTGGCGCCGCCAGGGCCCCGGACCGGGCAGGTGCGGTGTGCGCCCGGCCGCTGCCACGGAACCGGGTCAGCGGAAGTCGCGGCTCTTCGGGGTGCCCTTCACCGGGAGCATCGACAGCTTCTCGGCCACCACGTTGATGACCCCCTCGCTGCGCTCGCAGCGGCCGCGGACGAGCATCGCCGGCGCGGTGAGCGCCACCCGACGGTGCGCGTTCCAGCACCCCTTCGACACCACCACGTTGATGAGCCCGGTCTCATCCTCGAGGTTGAGGAACATGGTGCCGCCTGCCGTGGCCGGGCGCTGGCGGTGCGTGACCACCCCACCGATGAGCACCTTCGACCCCGGCTCGACGTCCCACAGGCCGGCCGAGGTGACGACCCCCATGCGCTCGAGGTCGTCGCGGATGAACTTGGTGGGGTGCCCCTCGGGGCTCATGCCGGTGGCCCACAGGTCGGAACGGGCGGTGGCGAAGTCGTCCATGCCGGGCAAGGGCGGCGGGTGATCGCCGGTGACGATGCCGGGGAGCCGATCGGCCCCGCCCTGCGCGACGGCGCCGGCCTGCCAGATGGCTGCACGCCGGGTCAATCCCAGGTCGTCGAAGGCACCGGCCGTGGCCAGCGCCTCGAGCTGCGGGAGCGTGAGCGTGACCCGCCGGGCCAGATTCTCCATCGATCGGTACGGGCCGTTGCGGTCACGCTCGGCCACGATCTCGAGCGCCTTGTCCTCGCCGATGCCGCGCACGTCGCGCAAGCCGAGCTGCACCACCGGACCCCCCTTCCCCCACCCTGACGGATCTCGTACCGGATCGCCGTCGGTTTCCGACGCCGATTCCCAGCGATTTTCTGATGGGGGGAGGAGGGTGGCCTTGGCGCCGGAGATGGCGATGTCGACGGTGCGGACCTCGACCCCGTGGCGGCCGGCGTCCTGGATGAGGCTGTGCGGCGACCAGAAGCCCATGGGCTGGGCATTGAGCAGGCCGGCGCAGAACGCGGCCGGGTGGAACCGCTTGAGCCACGACGATGCGTAGACCAGGTAGGCGAAGCTCACCGAATGGCTCTCGGGGAACCCGTAGTTGGCGAACGCCGCCAGCTTGAGCCAGATCTCCTCGATGACGTCGTCGGGCACCCCTTGCGCGCTGGCGCCCGCGGCGAATCGGCCGTGGAGGCGCTCCATCCGTTCGGGCGAGCGCTTCGACCCCATGGCCTGCCGGAGCTGGTCGGCCTCGGCCGGGGTGAAGCCGCCGACGTCGATGGCCATCTGCATGAGCTGCTCCTGGAACAGCGGCACGCCGAGCGTCTTGGCCAACGACTTCTCGAGCAGCGGGTGCAGATAGGTGATGGGCTCCTGGCCGTTGCGCCGGCGGATGTAGGGGTGCACCGACCCGCCCTGGATGGGGCCGGGGCGGATGAGGGCGATCTCGACGACCAGGTCGTAGAACGTGCGCGGCTTGAGACGGGGCAGCGTGGCCATCTGCGCCCGGGATTCGATCTGGAACACACCCACCGAGTCGGCCCGGCACAACATGTCGTAGACCTCGTCGTCCTGCGGGATGGCGGCGAGGTCGATCTCGACGCCGTGGGCATCGCGGACGAGATCGACGGCCTCGTGCAGCGCGGTGAGCATGCCGAGGCCGAGCAGGTCGAACTTCACCAACCCGGCCGCGGCACAGTCGTCCTTGTCCCACTGCAGGACGGACCTGATCGGCGTGTCGCTGCGGACGGACCCACCCTCGCGACCCTGGAACCGGCCCCACTCGACCGGGCAGACCTCGACCACCGGCCGGTCGCACAGCACCATGCCGCCGGAGTGGATGCCGAGGTGGCGGGGGAAGTGCTCGACCTGCTTGGCCAGGTCCAAGACGTCATCAGGGAGCTGGTTGTGACCCTCGTCGCGCTCCCGAGCCGTCGACGCCACGCCACCCCAGGCATCAGCCGACTTGGAGAAAGCGTCCTGCTGGCCGGTGGCGTAGCCCAGGGCCTTGGCCATGTCGCGGATCGACGACTTGGCCCGATAGGTGATGACGTTGGCGACCTGGGCGGCGTGGCGACGACCGTGGCGTTCGTAGACGTACTGGATGACCTCCTCGCGCCGGTTCGACTCGATGTCGATGTCGATGTCGGGTGGGCCGTCGCGCTCGGGCGACAGGAAGCGCTCGAACAGCAGGCCGAGCGCCACCGCGTCGGCGTTGGTGATGCCGAGGGCGAAGCACACCGCCGAGTTGGCCGCGCTCCCCCGGCCCTGGCAGAAGATGTCGGCCTGCCGGCAGAAGTCGACCAGGTCCCACACGATGAGGAAGTAGCCGGGGAAGCCGAGGGTCTCGATGAGCGCGAGCTCGTGGTCGATCTGCTCCCACGCCCCCGGCATGCGTTCGCGCTGACGGGACCCGTAGCGACGGGTGGCGCCCTCCTCGACCAGCTGGCGCAAGAAGGCCATCTCGGTGAGGGGCTGGCCATCGGGGCCGTCGGGGCACGGGTACGGCGGCAGGTTCGGGGCCACGAGGTGGAGGTCGAACGCGCAGGCTCGGCCGATCTCGGCCGCCCGCTCGACCGCGCCGGGATACCGGGCGAAACGCCGGCGTTGCTCGACCCCGGAACGGAGGTGCGCCGTGGCCGCAGGCGGCAGCCAGCCATCGGCATCGTCGAGGCTGCGGCGGGCCCGGACCGCCGCCAGCGCGGTGGCGAGCTGACGCTCGGCCGGCGTGGCGTAGTGCACGTTGTTGGTGGCGACGACCTCGACCCCGACCCGGTTGGCCACCAGGGCGAGCGCGTCGTTGCGGGCCGAGTCGAGCGGGTCGTGGTGGTCCCACAGCTCGACCGTCACGTTGCCGGCGCCGAAGGTGTCGACCAGCCGATGCAGCTCGCGCTCGGCCGCCGCCGGCCCACGGGCCATCAGCGCCTGGTTGACCGCTCCCTTCCGGCACCCGGTGAGCACCTGCCAGTGGCCGCCATGGGCCGTCGACCAGTCGATGGAGTCATAGACCGGCTTGCCCTTCTCCTTGCCGGCGAGCTGCGCGGTGGAGATGGTGTCGGCCAGACGGGCGTAGCCGGCGGGTCCGCGTGCGAGGACGAGCAGGTGCGAGCCCTCGGGGTCGGGGATGCCGTTCTGGGCCTGGGTCAACCCCAGCGACAGCTCGGCACCGAAGACCGTGGGCAGACCGACCGACCGGGCGGCCTCGGCGAAGCGGACCACGCCGTAGAAGCCGTCATGGTCGGTGAGCGCCAGCGCCTCGAGCCCGAGGCGGGCACCTTCCTCGGCCAGCGCCTCGGGGTGCGACGCCCCGTCGAGGAAGCTGAAGTTCGAATGGCAGTGCAGCTCGGCGTAGGGCACGGAGCCGGGCCGGCGCTGGAGGTCGGCCGGCCTCTCGTAGGCCGGACGGTGGTACGACCATGCCGGGCTGTCGCCACCGTCACCGTCGGCCCGGGTGGGCTTGGCATGGCGATCGGGCGCGCCCTTGTTGTCGGACAGCGTTCTCTCGAGTTCGGTCCAGGAGACATCCGGGTTGTTGAACCCCACGGCGTTCGATGGTAAGCGAACACCTGTTCGATGTCACGCGGAGCTCAGCTGAGGGTGGCGAGCGCGGCCTCGATCCGCGCACGAGCGTCGGCGGCGACCTCGTCGAGCACACCGCCGGCGGAGACCTGACCCATGATCGCCGGGTCCAACGCATCGACGGCGACACGCCCGCCGTCCTCGCGCACGACCACGTTGCAGGGCAGAAGCGCCCCGACGTGACGGTCGGCTTCGAGCGCCCGGTGTGCGAGCGACGGGTTGCAGGCGCCGAGGATCACGTAGCGCTCCATCTCGACATCGAGCTTGTCGGCCATGGTCGCCGTCAGGTCGATCTCGGTGAGCACGCCGAAGCCCTGCTCGGACAGCGCGGACTTCACCCGATCGATGGCCGCATCGAAGTCGAGGTCGAGACTGGTGCTCAAGGTGTAGGTCATCAGGGCTCCTTCTGGAAGGGGACCCGATGCCCTACCCGGGGGCGAGCGGCATCAGTTCACGGCGAGCGCTTCGTCGGGCGCCGCCGCGCCGCGGCCTTCTTCACGACGCGCTTCTTCGCTGGCGCCCGCTTCACGACGCGCTTCCTCGTCGCGCGCTTGTTGGTGGCCGCCGTCTTCTTGGTGGCCGACTTCTTCGCCGCCGCGCGCTTCTTGGTGGCCGCACGCTTCTTCGTCGCCGACTTCTTGGTGGTCGCCTTCTTCTTCGTGGCCGACTTCTTGGTGGTCGCCTTCTTCTTCGTGGCCGGACGCTTCTTCGTCGCCGCGCGCTTCTTCGTGGTCGCGGCAGTCTTCGCCGGACGGGCCGCGGCCACGTCGTGGAGCGGCTCCGGATCGGCGACGAGCTGGCGCCGTCGCGGTGCGACGGTCGGTGCCCTCCGGACCGGGGGGACCTCGACGACGGGAGTCGAACGAGCGGGGACCGAGCCGTTCGGCGACGGGGGTGCGGAACGTTCGGACACCGGCTCGGGCGCGGCAACGATCTGACGTCGCCCGTTCGCCCGACGAGGCTCTGGCGTCGGGCGAGCGTGGCCATTTCCATGGCCATTGGACGCTGCCGACACCGCGGTGGCCGCTGGCGGAGCGGGAGCATCGTTGCCCGACGGCGCGCCGACGCCGGATCGCTGCACGGCGGCCGTGTCGTTGCCGAGGTAGGCCGCCACCAGACGCGGGTCGCTCATGACGTCGGCGACGGCACCCGCCGTGAGGACCTGGCCGGTCTCGAGCGCCAGCAGGCGATCACTCACCGAGGTGAGGAGCGGCATGTCGTGCTCGATGATGATGATGCTCACGCCGGTGTCTCGGCGGAGCTGGAGCAGCAGGGGGCCGAGCGCTTCGGCCTCGCGCTGCGCGATGCCGGACGACGGCTCGTCGAGCAACAGCACCAGCGGATCGTGGGCGATGATGCAGGCGAGGTCGACGATGCGACGCGAACCGGTGGACAGCTCGGAGATGAACTTGTCGCGGAACGCCCCGAGGCCCATGCGCTCGATGAGCTCGGTGGCCTTGGCCGCGCTGGCCTGCTCGGCCCGCCGCACCCAGGGAAGGGTGAGTGCGGTCGACACCGGGTCCTGGACCTTCAGGTGACGCTCGAGCGACAGGTTGAGGGTCTCGAAGACCGTGAGCGAGGGGAAGAGACGGGCGTCCTGGAACGACCGGCCCAGGCGGGCGCGAGACCGTCCCTCCGGCGAGAGCGAGGACAGATCGGCGCCCTCGAGCCGGAGGTTGCCCGACGACTGGACGAAGCCGGAGAGCGCATCGAACATCGTGGTCTTGCCCGCACCGTTCGGCCCGACGACACCGAGGATCTCGCCACGGACGAGATCGAAGCTGACGTCGGCCACGGCCTTGATGCCGCCGAAGGAGACGGACAAGCCGCGCGCCTGGAGGACGACGTCGTCGTTCGGACGGAGCGCCACGGTGTCGGGATCGGCGAAGGCGGAGGTGTCGGGCGGGGCGACGACCGTGTCGTCGCTGGTGATGGACATGGTCACTGCCCCTCCTCGATCGATCCGGCCCCTGCGAGGAAGACGGCGCGGAGGATGTCGGCACGCTCGAGGAGCTCGGCGGTGGGCCCGCTGAACCGCACCTCGCCCTTCTCCATGAAGATGGCTCGTTGCGCCACGGTCAGCGCCACGTTCACCGACTGCTCGACCAGGATCACCGAGGTGCCCTCCGAGTGGATCCGGCGGACGATGCGCAGCAGGTCCTCGACGATGATGGGAGCAAGGCCGAGCGACAGTTCGTCGATCATGAGCAGCTTCGGCTTGGCGATGAACGCCTGCCCCAGGGTGAGCATCTGCTGCTCGCCTCCGGAGAGGTTCACGGCCTTCTGCTCGATGCGCCGTTCGAGCGAAGGGAAGGTCTCGAGGACGTCGGCGATGGCGGCATCGACCTCGGCCTTGGGTCGACGGCTGGCCCATGCGGCGACGTCGAGGTTCTCCTTGACCGTGAGGCCGGGGAACACCCCCTTGCCGCCGGGGACCTGCACCAGCCCGAGCTGGAAGCTGTCCTCGGGCTCGAGCCCGCTCACCTCCTCGCCGTCGAAGTAGATGGCTCCACGATCGGGCGCGACCAGTCCGGAGATCGCCCGCAGGATGGTGGACTTGCCGGCACCGTTCGTGCCGAGCAGCGCGAGGATCTCGCCCTGGGCCAGGTCGAAGCTGACGTCGAACAAGACCTGCACCGAGCCGTAGCTGACGTCGACGTTGCGAACGGCGAGGATGGTGGAGTCGTCGTTGCGCTGGGCCCGCTTCAGCTCTGCGGTGGTCTGCAGCACCTCCATCGCCTGCTCGACGTCGCGCTCGACGAACCGGGCGGCCGAGTACACGGCGTAGCCGCCGATGAGCCAGAACGGTGCCAGCGAGGCGAGCCCCCAGCGGATCCCGTGGTTGTCGGAGATGAGCGGGATGCCGACGACAGGGTTGAGGTACAGCAGCCACAGCCCGGCGACGAGGAAGACCGACCCGAACGAGTACGACAGCGAACGGACCCGCGCCGGCGACACGAGCGCCTGCGTCGACAGGAAGGCCGGACCGAAGATGCCGCCGAGGAAGCTGGACGTGATGGCGATGGGAACCGCCACCCAGATCGACGGCGCCAGCGCCAGGAGCACGAGCGCCGGGCCGACGGTGACGAGGCTGATGCCGGCCCACTTGAGCGGCTCGCCCATGCCCTTGCCGAACCACTTGGGCGTCTGGCTCGCACCCCAGATCGTGCCGCCGAACGCCGCCAGCGCGGCGACCGCACCGAGGACGCCGCGGGCGACCGTGCTGAGGTCGAACTCGCGGTCGTAGTACTGCGGGATCATGAACGCGAGGGGGATGAAACCGGCGCCGATGAAGACCCAGGCGAGGTACTGACGGCGCAGCGTCTTCACCTGGAACAACATCCGCGAGCCTCGTCCGGCGGGGATCGGACGGGCGCCCTCGGAGAGCAGCGCGGCTTCCTCGTCGTCGGTGATGCCCCGCACGGGCTCCTTGAGCCGCGTGGCGAGCAGCGCCATGCCCATGACCGGTACGAGGAGGATCATGAACGCCACCCGCCAGCTGAACAGGTAGGCGACGACGCCGGCGACGACGGGGCCGACCATGGCGGCGAACCGCTGGGCGTTCTGGTGCACGGCGAAGATCGACGCCCGGTCCTTGGGGTCGTAGTAGTCGGCGAGCAGGGACCGGTGGATCGGATCGTTCACCAAGACGCCCACACCGTTGATGATCCGCACGAGTACGAGGAGGGCGAGGACCGTGACCACACCGGTGAGGAACGAGAAGATGGCCGAGACGACCGCGCCGGCGACCACGATCTTGGTGCGGGGCAACCGGTCGCCGTACACGCCGAGCGGCACGGCCAGCAGCAACACGATGGACACGTTGATGATGACGAGGAAGCCGAAGCCGGCGTCGCTGAGGTCGAACGCCTCCTGGATCTCGGGGCTCAGTACCCCGAATGCCGCGGTGTCGAACTCGTCGACGAAGTGGAGGAAGAACAGGATCGTCAGCGGGTAGGCGGGACGGTTGCCGGTGAACCGGCTGAACAGCGCGACCAATGGACTGGTGATCTCCGCCGCCGGTTCGTGGAACGGCGGGCTCATCGTCGGATCGGGCTTCGGTGCGGTGGCCGTCATCGGGCTGCCCCCTCGCCGGCGCCGACCAGTTCTCGAGCACGACTCGGCGCCTCATCGGGTGGCGCACCGGTGGCGGGCGGCTTCGCCTCCTCGGTGCGTCGGTCGGCGACGAGGCTCGGCACGAGGATGTCGTGCTTCGCGGCCACACGGCGCAGCCAGCGGTCGCGGACGTTGAACACGATCTCCCCCAATCCGCCCGGGAACACGAGCAACAGCGCGAGCAGGCCGACGCCGGTGGCGAGCAGCTGGAACTGCGTGGGGAGGAAGTACTGGGTGCCGCGCACGTAGACGGCGCCGAGGATGCCGCCCGTCACCGACCCCATGCCACCGATGACGACCATCGAGAAGATGAGGAGGGAGACCTCGGCTGGGAACCGATCGGCCCGGAGCGCCTGCTGGTGATACGCGTACAGCGCGCCAGCAACGGAGGCCACGAAGCCCGACACCGCGAACGCCAGCAACTTCGTGCGCACCGCGGCGACACCGTAGGCACGCGCGGCCTGTTCGTTGTCGCGCAGACCGACGAGCACTCGCCCGAATCGCGCCCGACGCAGGTTGCGGGCGAGGACCACGAACAGCACGAGGAATCCGAAGCAGAGGTAGTAGTAGTCCTTCTCGGCCGAGACGTCCCAGATCCCCCACATGATCGGGCGCCGGACCGGTGACGTCACGGTGAACTGGTCGAAGGTGAAGAACCAGGACCCTGCGGTCAACGCGAACGCCAACGTCGTCACCCCGAGGAAGAGGCCGGGGATACGAAGCGCTGGCAGGCCGATGACGACGGACACCACCGCGCCCACCAGACCGGAGAAGAGCAGGATCAAGAAGAAGTCGTGTGGCAGCGGCCAGGTGGCGAGCCGCTGCGCGGTGAGGGCGCCGAGACCGACGAGCGCCCAGTGTCCGAGCGACACGTTGCCGCTCCACCCGGTGAGCATCACCAGCGAGACGCCGATGATGCCGTAGATCATGATCACCGATGCGAGGCTGGTGTCGCCGGCATCGAGCACCAACGGCAGCAGGAGGACGACGACGCCGATGGTGCCGAGCACGCCGTAGCGAGCGAAGCGGACCTCGGGCAGGTGGGCGAGCTCGAGTGGGACGGGACGGATCTCCTTGAGGGCCTCCCAGCTGGACGAGCCTTCGGAGCTGCGGCCCAGGCTCTTGCGCTGGAACAGCAGCGCGACCACGACCACCAGGAGCAGGAAGCCGGTGTCGGGGCCCGATCTTCCGATGCCGAAGAAGATGACCTGCTGCGCCATGGTCAACAGCACGGCAGCGCCGAAGGTGACCGGCAGGCTCTCCATCCGACCGATGACCGCGGCGGCGAGGGCTCGCATCAGCAGCCCGAACCCGGCCAGTGAACCGAGCTGGAAGCCGGAGATCGGCGCTTGGAGGATGGCGGTGACCGCCGACATCAGGCCGGCGATGCCCCACACCAGCAACGAGACCCGCTTCACACGAACGCCCAGCAGGCGAGCGCGGTCGCTGTTCTCTGCGGCGGCGCGAGCGGCGAGGCCGTAGCCGGTGCCGCGGAGGAACCAGACCAGGCCGGCGATGACGACGGGCGTCACCAGCAGCACCAGGATGTGATCGCCGCGGAACACCACGCCGCCGAACTCGAAGGTGGACCCGAGGGGTGTCTCGAAGCTGCCCTGGATCTCGGTGTCGTCGTTGATGGACGCCATGATCAGCTCGAACGCGCCGAGGATCTGTGCGACGCCGATGGTGGCGACCGTGAGGATGAGACGCGGCGCCTTGGCGAAGCGTCGGATGACGCCGTATTCGACGAGCAGGCTCATCAGCACGGCGGCGACCAGCGCGACGAAGACCGCCGGGAAGTAGTGCCACCCGAAGCGCTGGATGAGCGATCCCGCCAGCGTGGCGGCGAAGGCACCGAGCGCGCCCTGGGCGAAGTTGATGATGCGATTGGTGCGATAGACGAGCACCAGGCCCATGGCCAGCAATCCGTTGAGCGCACCGAGGACGGCGCCCTGCAGGAAGATGCCGTTGGGGACGTAGGCGTTGAAGCCGTTGAGCAGGTAGCCGTCGATCCCCTTGCCCATCCAGATGATGCCGAGGAACCCGCCCACGAACAGGAGCACGGCGTTGACCGTCTCCCGCTTGCTCGGCGTCAAGCCTTGATACCAACCCAACATGTGGTCCCCCGACCTGCCGGCACCGCCGGCGTTCGACGCTCCCCAAACGACGTCGTGGCACGGTTGTTAGCACATGAGTATGGTGCAATTCAGACAAACTGCTCCTGGGGGGACCAGATGAAGGCTTCTCGATCGGCCATCTCGTCCAGTCGCGCTTCGCGCGTCTGGGCCGTGCTGCTCATCTTCGTGCTCGTGGCTGCGGCGTGCTCGCGCCCCGAGGGCTTCGAGACCGGCGACGGCGGCGACCTGGACACGGGCATCGACCTCGGCGACCTCGGACCGGTCACGCCCGACCAGCCGACCCAGGACGACGCCGATGCCGAGGCGGCCGCCGAGACCATCGACGTCGCCCCTGCAGACCAGACCGGCGCGGACCCGTCATCCGACCCCGGCACGGCACCGCCGCCCGCCGGTCCTGGCTCCCCCGGTGGCCCTCCCCCGGCATCGTTCGACGACGATCAGGCCAAGGCGGTCGGCGACCGCATCCGCCCGCAGTCCACCGAACGACGTCAGCCGTTCTACGCCGGCGTCGGCGACAAGACCATCACCGTCGTC
>JBFJNI010000001.1:0-92978 GCA_041618235.1 Acidimicrobiales bacterium | reverse complement strand
TCGCCGTGTGTGCGGTGTCCTACCTCGTCCTCGAGCAGGCCTACCGGCCGCTGTTCGCCTTCGCGCTCGCCGGCGAGGCGCCACCTCGTCCGGCGTCGCTCGGCATCCGACCCCGGCTGATGCTCGCCTGGGCGGTGAGCTCCGGCGTCCCGCTCCTCGGCCTCTCGCTGTCACCCGTGCGCGAGACCGGCACCTCGCTGCTCGCCATGAGCGCCCTCGCCTTCATCGGATTGGTGAGCGGCGTGTTCACCATCGCGGTCGCGGCCAACTCGATCGCCCAGCCCCTCGACGAGGTCCGTCGCGGGCTGGCGCGCGTGGCCGCGGGTGACCTCAGCGGCGACCTGGCCGTCGACGACGGCGGCGAGGTCGGGCAGGTCCAGTCGGGCTTCAACCGCATGGTGGCCGGTCTCCGCGAGCGTCAGGAGCTCCAGGACCTGTTCGGACGCCATGTCGGCCACGAGGTCGCCGCTCAGGCCATCCAGCGAGGCACCGACCTCGGTGGCGAGGCCCGACGTGCATCGGTGATCTTCGTGGATCTCATCGGCTCGACCTCGATGGCCGAGGTGCTGCCTCCGGGCGAGGTGGTGGCCACCCTCAATGCGTTCTTCCAGGCGGTCGTCGACACCGTCACCGCCGAGGGCGGATGGGTCAACAAGTTCGAGGGGGACGGCGCGCTGTGCATCTTCGGTGTGCCCGGCTTCCAACCCGACCACGAGGCCCGAGCCCTCCGTGCGGCACGTCAGTTGTGCCGACGGCTGGCCGACGTGTCCGGCGACCATCCCGGGCTCGACGCCGGTATCGGGGTCTCGGCCGGCGTCGTCGTGGCCGGCAACGTCGGCACCGAAGAGCGCTTCGAGTACACGGTCATCGGTCGCGCCGTGAACGAAGCGGCCCGTCTCACCGACCTCGCCAAGCAGCGGCCCGGTCGTGTGCTGGCCTCGGCATCCGCGGTGAAGGCCGCCGGCGAAGAGCGCTCGCACTGGGTCGACCGGGGCCGCGTCGGGCTCCGGGGGCAGCAACAGCCCACCGTGATCTACGAACCGGCCCGTCCCGAGATGAGCTCACCGCCGGGCACGATCGGACCGGTCACCACTCCCGGCTGAAGACCTGGTGCACCCGCTCCGGCTCCGCCGGTGACGGCGCCCAGGGTGCCAGCAGCCACCGGTAGCCGGCTTCACCGACGGCCCGCTGGAGCCGAGGCACCTGGATTGCGGGATCGCCGTCGCAGCGCACGCACACCGCGGTGTCGAACGCGCGGGTACGAGCGTCGCGCGCCACCTTCCAGGCGTTTCGCACCGACGCCATGGCCAGGGCGGCCGAGACATCGGGCACCGCGGCGATGCCGTCGAGGACCAACGCCCGATCGGCGTACCGGCCGGCATGGGCGGGCGGGTCGATGGCCACGGGCGGGTCGTGGGACGAGTCGGGCGCGGGTTCGAGATCGGCGGCGATGTCCAACCGATAGATCTTGCGGGCGTCACCCGGCGTCAGGCCGGCCGAGCGGAGCTGCTCGGCGTACCAGGCCGGGCGCCACGGCAGCCCGGTGACGCCGGCGTGCTCGGTGCCGGCCACCGGGACGCCGAAGTCCTCGTCGGGCGTCCAGCTCACCGGCCCCGTCATCGACGATGCGCCCTGTCCGGCGAGCCAGCGTTGGGCGGCCTCGAGGAGCGCGCCGGTGACGGCGTCGTCGTCGGGTACGTCGAAGAAGCCGAACCAGCCGTCGGTGGCGCCGGCGGTGGAGATGTGCGCGGCGATTCGCCCGACGGGCTGACCGGCGCGACGAGCCAGGTAGAAGGCGGCGTCGCCCCGATCGAAGTAGGGATGGCGACGGGCGTCGAGGCGCCATTGCTCCCAGGCCCGGACCCCCGGGCTCCACCGCCGGTCCTCGTGGTGGAGGACGTAGGGGATGTCCGCGAACCGACGGAGCTGCGTGCGCGACTCGACGGGCTCGACGGTGACCGGTGGTTCGCGCACGACGAAGGAGGTTACGGCCGACGTCGTGGCTCCGTGACGCGCCGCCGATAGGGTGCGCGCATGGTGGATCGGATCTCTGGGCCAGCACTCCTCGACCTCCCGCTCGAGGAGCTCCGAACCCGGGCGCGTGCGGTTCGCGACGCCCGCACCGGCGGTCGGGTCACGTATTCACCGAAGGTCTTCATCCCCCTCACGATGCTGTGCCGCGACAAGTGCGGCTACTGCACCTTCGCCCAGCCACCGGCCCGGCTCGAGTCGCCGTACCTCACACCTGATCAGGTGCTGGCCATTGCCCGCCGTGGCGCAGACACCGGCTGCCACGAGGCGCTGTTCACCCTCGGCGAGCGTCCCGAGCTGCGCTATCCCGCCGCGGCCGAGTGGCTCGAGGCCAACGGCTACGCGTCGACGGTCGACTACCTGGCGGCCATGTGCCAGCTGGTGCTCGACGAGACGGGCCTGCTCCCCCACGCCAATGCCGGCGCCCTCTACCCCGACGAGCTGGCCAAGCTGCGCTCGGTCTCGCCCTCACAGGGGATGATGCTCGAGACGCTGCGCGACGACCTCGAGTGCCATCGCGGCTCGCCCGACAAGGAGCCGGCGCGTCGGCTCGCCACGCTCGAAGCCGCCGGCGAGCTCGGCATCGCGTTCACCACCGGCATCCTCGTCGGCATCGGCGAGGACCCCATCGACCGGGTCCGAGCGCTCGAGGCCATCGCCGACAGCCACGCCCGCCACGGTCACGTGCAGGAGGTCATCGTCCAGAACTTCCTGCCCAAGGCCGGTACCGGCATGCACAAGGCCGCACCCTGCCCGCACGACGACTACCTCCAGGCCATCGCCATGGCCCGCCTCGTCCTGCCGCCCGAGATCCACCTGCAGGCACCGCCGAACCTGTCCGACGACTTCGGCGTCCTGCTCGACGCCGGCATCGACGATTGGGGCGGTGTGTCGCCCGTGACCGCCGACCACGTCAACCCCGAGCGGCCCTGGCCGGCACTCGAGCGCCTGCGCGAGGCCACCGAGGCCCGCGGGTTCGCACTCGCGCCGCGGCTCACCATCTATCCCGAGTTCGCCCTCCGCCCCGACGTGTTCCTCGACCCGGCGCTGCGCTTCCCGGTGCTCGACCGGTCCGACGCCGAGGCGCTCGGCCGCGACGACCATTGGTACTCGGGCCACGAAGACGCCCCTCCGGTCATCGTGCCCGGCCGCGCCGCCGCCGGCGACGCCGTCGGTGAGGTCCTCGCCGGCGCACTGCTCGGCCAAGAGCTCGGCATCGACGAGATCGTGACCTTGTTCGAGGCTCGCGGGCCCGAGGTCGTCGCCGTCGCCCAGGTCGCCGACGAGATCCGACGCGAAGACGTCGGCGACGTCGTCACCTACGTCCAG
This sequence comes from Acidimicrobiales bacterium, assembly GCA_041618235.1. Lineage (GTDB taxonomy): Bacteria > Actinomycetota > Acidimicrobiia > Acidimicrobiales > Salinilacustritrichaceae > Salinilacustrithrix. The sequence continues at coordinate 89,618 of JBFJNI010000001.1, read as the reverse complement.
AACCGCAACATCAACTACACGAACGTGTGCACGTTCAAGTGCAAGTTCTGCGGCTTCTCGAAGGGGCCGCTGTCACTGAACCTGCGCGGCAACCCGTACCTGTTGACGCTCGACGAGATCGCGGGCCGGGTGAAGGAAGCCTGGGACATGGGCGCCACCGAGGTCTGCCTGCAGGGTGGCATCCATCCCGACTTCGACGGCGACTACTACATCGACGTGACTCGGGCCGTGAAGGAAGCCGCCCCCGACATCCACGTACACGGCTTCACCGCGCTCGAGGTCACCGAGGGCGCCAAGCGACTGGGCGAGCCGTTGGCCGACTACCTCCGACGATGCATGGACGCCGGGCTCAAGACGTTGCCCGGAACGGCGGCCGAGATCCTCGACGACGACATGCGGGCGCTGCTGTGCCCCGACAAGATCAACACCGAGGAGTGGCTCGAAGCGCACCGCACCGCCCATTCGGTGGGCCTGCAGTCCAACGTGACCATCATGTACGGCGCCATCGAGAACCCCGTGCACTGGGCTCGCCACATCGTGCGCACCCGCGACCTCCAGAAGGAGACCGGAGGCTTCACCGAGTTCGTGCCGCTGCCCTTCGTGCACATGGCCGCGCCGATGTACATCCAGCGCAAGGCCCGCCGCGGTCCCACGTTCCGCGAGGCACTCCTCATGCACGCGGTGGGTCGCATCGCCTACCGAGGCGCCATCGACAACATCCAGGTCTCGTGGGTGAAGATGGGCCGCAGTGGCGTCGAGCAGTGCCTGCAGGCCGGCGTCAACGACCTCGGCGGCACGCTGATGGACGAGAACATCAGCCGTGCTGCGGGGGCGAACCATGGCCAGATGATGGAAGGCGACGACTTCCGCTCCATCGTCGAACCGCTCGGCCGCACACTCGAGCAGCGGACCACCCTCTACGGCCGGGTCGATCCCTCGGTGGCCTGAGCCACCAGTCGGGGCGTCAGGCCCACCACTCCTCGTCCAGCTTCCCCTCGATGCTGCGCACGTTCTCACGCGTGCAGCGATCGCAGATCGGTTCGACCCGATCGCCCTGGATCGACGTCGACCAGGTCAGGGGGATGCTCTCGGCGTCACCGTCGGCGACGGCGCCGCAGCGGCGACAGGTGACAGCAGCGATGCCACGAGGGTAGTGGTGACGCCGAGTCCAGCGGTGGCGTGCCAAGCTCGGGACATGGCCGATGCCACCGTCTCCCGGGCCCAGTTCGACGAGCTGCTCGACCAGGTCGGCTCGGTCCAGAACCGCGATCTCTTGGTCGACATCCTCCGCACCGCGATGGGCCTCGCTCGCGACGACGTCGACCGCCTCGACCTCAAGATCACGGCGTCCGCGCTCCGCGAGATGCGCATGGCGTTCGCCACCTTCCGGCCCTACCACGACACCGCGAAGGTCACGATGTTCGGATCGGCTCGCACCCGTCCCGACGACCCGCTCTACGCCCAGGCCCGCGACCTCGCGTCCGAGCTGGCCACCCGTGGGTGGATGGTCATCACCGGCGCCGGTCCCGGGATCATGGCGGCCGGCATCGAAGGCGCCGGACGGGCGAACTCGTTCGGCGTCACCATCCGGCTGCCGTTCGAGGAGTCGGCCAACGAGTTCATCCACGGCGACGACAAGCTCGTGTCGATGAAGTACTTCTTCACCCGCAAGCTGATGTTGGTGAAGGAGTCGGCCGGATTCGTCGCCCTTCCCGGTGGCTTCGGCACACAGGATGAGACCTTCGAGCTGTTCACCCTGCAACAGACCGGCAAGAGCGTTCCCGCGCCCGTCGTGCTCCTCGACGTCCCCGGCGGCACGTACTGGCACTCATGGCTGACGTTCGTCCAGGACGAGCTGGTGACCGGCGGACTCGTGAGCCCCGGCGACCTCGACCTGTTCCTCATCACCGACGACGTCGATGCCGCGTGCCAGGAGATCGTGGGCTTCTACCGCAACTACCACTCGATCCGGTGGGCGGGCGACCAGCTCATCATCCGCATGCAGCAGGGACCCACCGACGACCAGCTCGCCGAGCTCAACTCCCTGTACGGCGACCTGCTCACCGGCGGCGTCATCGAGCGGGCCGAACCGAGCTCGGCCGAGCGGTCCGGCAAGGACCACCTCGAGCTCGCTCGGGTCGCGATGTCCTACGACAAGTGGCGTCAGAGCTCGATCCATCGCATCATCCGCACCGTCAACGAGTGGGTCGACGAGTCGTGATCACCACCATCGACGAACTGGGCCGGGAAGCCGACCGCCGAGCGGCCGAGACCGAGTCGCTGCGACGACTCCCCGACGACCTGGCCGCCGGGCTCCGTGCGGTCGGCTTCGGGCGGGCCATGGCACCGACCGAGATCGGCGGCGGCGAGTGGCCGGTGGCCGACATGGTCGACGCCATCGAGCGGCTCGCCTACTTCGATGGTGCCACCGGCTGGTGCGGGATGATCGCCGGCACGACCTCCCTCATCTCCGGCTTCCTCCCCGAGGAGTGGGCCGAGAAGATCTACGGCACCCCCGACGCCCACACCGGTGGGTTCGCCGCGCCCGTCGGCCGGTCCCGAGCCGAGGGTGACGACCTCCGGGTGACCGGTCGTTGGCAGTGGGGGTCGGGCACCCAGCACTGCACGTGGGTGGGCGGTGGCACGCTCGTCGTCGACGACGACGGCGACATCGCTCCGCTGGCCGACGGCACCGTCGCACCCTTCGTGCTCTTCCCCCGCGACGAGATCACGTTCCACGACACCTGGCACGTCGCGGGGCTCAAGGGCACGGGCTCCACCGACTACTCGGTCGACGGTGCGCTGGCACCGGCCGGACGCTGGGTCCAGGTGGCCGGCGTCCCGCGCCTCGACCGACCGCTGTACCGCTTCAGCTTCATGGGCGCCCTGGCCGTCGGTGTCGCTGCGGTGGGCCTCGGCCTCGCCCGCCGCGCCGTCGACGAGCTGGTCGACATGGCGGGCGGCAAGAAGCCGCAGGGCTCGTCCAAGACCCTCGCCGAGCGGTCGGCCGTGCAAGCCGCGCTGGGCGAGGCCGACGCGCAGCGCCGGGCGGCACGTCACCTCCTCGACCACGCCGTGACCGATGCATGGGAGCAGGCCAGCACCGGTGGCGCGGCCGACCCCGACCGCATCAAGGTCGCCCTGCGTCAGGCCGCCACCCACGCGATGACCGCGGCTGCCGGCTGCGTCGACGTCTGCTACACGGCCGGTGGCGGCACGGCGGTCTACGAGACCTCACCCCTCCAGCGGGTGTTCCGCGACGTGCACGTCGCCACCCAGCACGCCATGGTGGCGCCTCGGACGCAAGAGATCGTCGGCCGCCACACCTTCGGCCTCCCCACCGACCTGGCCCAGTTCTGATGCATCCGCTCTCGTCCCGCGAGGAAGTCCGCGCCTGGCTGGAGGCTCATCCGTCGCCAGCGCCGATCCAGCTGGCCGACGCCGGGCTCGTGGCGCCCCACTACCCCGAGCCCTGGGGTCTCGGCGCCGGCCCCGAGCTCCAACTGGCGGTCGACGAGGAGCTGGCCCGGGCCGGCGTCTCCATTCCCGACAACCCGATCGGCATCGGCTGGGCCGGGCCCACCCTCGTCGCCGGCGGCACGTCCGAACAGCAGCAGCGTTGGCTCCCCCGACTCCTGTCCGGCGAGGACTTCTGGTGCCAGCTCTTCTCCGAGCCCGAGGCCGGGTCCGACCTCGCCTCGCTCCGGACCACGGCGGTGCGAGACGGCGACCGTTACCTCGTCAACGGCCAGAAGATCTGGTCGACGTGGGCCGACCGCTCCGCGTTCGGCATCCTCCTCGCTCGCACCGATTCGTCGGTGGCCAAGCACCGAGGCATCAGCTACTTCGTCCTCGACATGGCGACGCCCGGCATCGACGTCCGTCCCATCACCGAGATGACGGGCCAGTCGCATTTCAACGAGGTCTTCTTCACCGACGTCGAGATCCCGGTCGACCACCGCATCGGCGACGAGGGCGAGGGTTGGCGACTCGCCAAGGTCACCCTCGGCAACGAACGGGTGTCGCTGTCGGAGGGGGGCGTGTGTTGGGGCATGGGACCCACCAGCGCCGAGGCCTTCGAACTGATCCGCTCCGATGGTCCGATCACCGATCCGGTCCACCGCCAGGAGGTCGCCCGACTCTGGACCCAGACACGGCTGCTCGAGCTGTTGGGCGACCGGGTGGTGGAGGCCGTGCAACGAGGCGAGGACCCCACCCCCATCGCCTCGCTCAAGAAGCGTCTGGCCGACGTCCACGGCCAGGAGCTGCTCACGCTGGTGAAGGATCTCCGAGGCCCGCACGGGATGCTCGGCATCCAGGACGATCACGCCGAGGACCGCGACCCATGGCACTGGGCGTATCTGTTCAGCCGCGCCCTCACCATCGGCGGCGGCACCACCGAGGTGCTGTCGAACGTGATCGCCGAGCAGCTGCTCGGACTCCCCCGCGAACCCCGCCCCGCCAGTCCCGACGTCCCGGAGGCCTCCCGTTGAGCCACGAGTTCTCGACCATCGAGTTCGAGCGCGACGGCGACGTCCTCGTCGTCACCGTCGACAACCCAGCATCGGCGATCAACGCCGTCGACCACGCGCTCCACAAGGACCTCACCGCCCTGTTCCCCCGGCTGATGGCCGAACGGGAAGCACGTGCGGTCCTGCTCACCGGTCGGGGCCGAGCGTTCTCCGCCGGCGGCGACTTCAGCTGGTTCCCCTCGCTCCAGGACCCGGTCCTGTCCGAGGAGCTGCGCCACGACGCCAAGGACATGATCTGGAACCTGCTCGACGTGCACCTGCCCATCGTCACCGCCGTCAACGGACACGCCATGGGGCTGGGAGCGTCGCTCGCACTGTTGTCCGACGTGGTCTTCGTCGCCGAGTCGGCTCGCATCGGCGACCCCCACGTGAAGGTGGGCCTCGTCGCAGGTGACGGCGGCACCATCGCCTGGCCGTTGGCGCTCGGGCCGATGCTGGCCAAGCGTTTCCTGCTCACCGGCGATCCGGTGACGGCACACGAGGCCGTGCAACTCGGGCTCGCCTACCGGGCGATCGCCGACGATCAGCTCCATGCCGAGGCACTTTCCTTCGCGCATCGGCTCGCGGCCGGCGCGCCACTCGCCGTGCAGTTCACGAAGCAGGCGGTGAACGCCTGGATCAAGGCGACCGCAGCCATTCCGTTCGACCTGGCCCAGGCGCTCGAGATGAACACGTTCAAGTCGGCGGACCACGCCGAAGCGCTGGCGGCCATGGCCGAGAAGCGCGACCCCCGATTCGAAGGGAAGTGACATGGAGCTCTACGACGCCATCATGACGACGAGGTCGATGCGGCGGCTGTCGAACGATCCGCCGGTCACCGACCAGGAGATCGAGCGCTGTCTGACCGCAGCGGTCCAAGCGCCCAACGGCGGCAACGTCCAGCCGTGGCAGTTCGTGGTGATCACCGAGCCCGGACAACGGGCACGCGTGGCCGAGATCCTCCAACGCGCCACCACCCGCTACATGGACGCCATCGACGCGATGCGCCCGAAGTCCGACGACGAGGCAGCCGAGCGGTCGTGGGAGCGGGGAGCGGCGCTCACCCGCCACCTGGCCGAGATCCTCCCCGAGCTCACGATGGTCCTGTTCGTCCTCACGCCGTACCCCAACATCCTCACCGACGACGAGGGGCCCATCGAGATCGGCGGCCTCGAGGCCTCGATCTTCCCCGCCGTGCAGAACTTCCTGCTCGCCGCGCGCGACCAAGGCCTCGGCACCACGCTCACGACGTTGGTGAAGGTCTACGAGGACGAGATCAAGGAGATCTGCGGCATCAAGGCCCACCACGAGGTCGTGGCGTTGGTGCCGGTCGGGCGGCCCCTCGGCAAGTTCGGGACGCCACCTCGACGACCCGCCGAGACGGTCACCAGCTGGAACACCTACGGCAACCGCAGGCCCTTCAGCTGAGGAGTCGCCCGCCGGATCGGGCGCTCGCGACGCTCAGGTACCGAAGCGCTGCTCCATCTGCGCGATCTCGGCGGACAGCATCGGGCCGAGCGCGCCGGCCAGCTCGTCGGGCTTGATGTCGGTGATCCAGTCGAAGTTCGACCGGCCGTTGCCGGCGTCGGTCACCTGCATCGACGCGGCGTGGGCCTCGATCGGGAACGGGCTTGCGGTGATGGTGTAGGCGACCCGATGGTGCTCGTCGTCGATGCTGAGGATGGTCTCGTCGAGATGTCCACCATCGGCCATCGTGCACTGGCGCTTGTCGCCGTCGACCGAACTCTCGGTGATCACGTCGAGCATCGCCGAGACACCGCCGACATCTCTGACCGTCTTCCACAGCTCGTCCGGCGCGACTGCGAGGGTGGTGTGCAGGTTGATCGTGGCCATGATGGGGCTCCCGTTCTCGATGAGGCGGGTCGTACGACGACGCAGACGAGCGCCAGACGCTCCGCGTCGACCGGGTGGTCGATGAGTCCGTGAACCCACGACCGCGGAACGCTCCCCCTCGCTCCTACCGTGCACCAAAGGCAACCGAATGACAAGGGCGACCCGACGGATCGTGGCCCCAATGGCACGATCGGGTGGTGCTCACCCCACCGTGGTCACCGTGGTCGTGAGTCCACGACCTCGGACGAGTGCATACGATCGCCGACGTGACGATCGAGGTCTCCTCTGCCACGCGGGGCGGTGCCAGGGATGCCATCGAGTGTCTGACGGCCGCGTTCCACGACTACCCGGAGACGGTCCACCTCCTCCCCGATGAGCGAGACAGGGAGCGGGTCCTTCCCAGGTACCTCGGCTCCGACGTCCGCGATGCACTGGCGCATGGGCTGGTCCACGTCGCGCGGATCGACGGGGTCATCGTGGGCGCCGCAGCGTGGCTCGTGCCCGGGGCGTACCCGGTCGGGCTCGGCCGCCAGCTCGCCGAGGCGGTGTCGCTGGCGCCGATCGCGCCCTGGGGCATGCGCGCCCTCGCCGAGGCCCGACGGGGACAGGCGGCGAACCGGGCCGCCCATCGCCGCTTTCCTCCCCACCACTGGCTCCGCGTCATCGGCGTCGGCCCTGCGCACCAAGGGCGGGGGGTCGGGGCCGCGCTGCTCGGTGCGGGGCTCGCACGAGCCGACCGGAAGGGAGCCGGCGCCTTCCTGTTCACGGCCACCGAGGCGAATGCCGGCTGGTACCAGACCTTCGGCTTCGAGATCGCCGACCAGTACCGACCGACGCCGACGTGGCCGACGACGTGGGCCATGTGGCGACCGCCGAGCGGACCCGGGTCGTGACGTCTACGTTGCGGACATGATCACGACGCGCCCCTTCGGTTCCACCGGCCACGACAGCACCCGCGTGATCTTCGGCGCAGCGGCGCTCGGGGCGATGAGCCAGGCGCGGGCCGACGCCACGCTGGCGATGGTGGCCGATGCCGGCGTCAACCACATCGACACCGCCGCCTCGTACGGCGAGTCCGAGCTCCGGCTCGCGCCCTGGCTCGAAGATCACCGGGCCGACGTGTTCCTCGCCACCAAGACCGGCGAGCGCACGGGCGACGCCGCTCGGGCCGAGCTCGAACGCTCGCTCACGCGGCTCGGTGTCGACCAGGTCGACCTGATCCAGCTGCACAACCTGGTCGAGGACGATGAGTGGCGCACGGCGATGGAACCCGGCGGCGTGGTCGAGGCCATGGTGAAGGCACGCGACGAGGGCCTGGTCCGCTTCATCGGCGTCACCGGTCACGGCCTGCGCATCGCCGGCATGCACAGCCGCAGCCTGGCCGCGTTCAAGTTCGACTCGGTGCTCCTCCCCTACAGCCCGGTCCTCATGCAGCACCCGGGCTATCGGGCCGACACCGACGAGCTCCTCGAGACCTGCCGCGTCCGCGGCGTCGCCGTGCAGACGATCAAGGCGATCGCCCGCCGACGGTGGCAGGACGGGGACGAGTCGAAGAAGTTCTCCTGGTACGAGCCGATGCGTGACCCCGCCGCCATCGAACGGGCCATGCGCTTCGTCCTGGCCCAGGACGAGCTCTTCTTCAACACCAGCAGCGACGCGACGCTGCTGCCGACGGTCCTGGAGATCGCCGCCGCACTCGGCGACGACATCGCCACCCCCGACGGCATCGACCTCGACGCCGACATCGAGGCCCATGGTGTCGAGCCGCTCTTCGACGGTGGTGCCCTCGAACGGATCTAGATGTCGTCCAGTGCCCGAAGGATGTGGATGGCCTTGTCGACGGACCGCTGGGCCCGGGCGAGCTGCTTCTCGGTGCCGGGATGGGCGTCGGCGCCGTCCTCGATGGCCGAGCGCAACACGGCGATCGACCGGTCGGTGAGGGCGTCGGCCACCGACTCGAGCTGGCTGCAGAGGTCCTCGTAGCTCATCCGTCCACCCTGCCACGGGCGATGGCGCGGTCGACGAGCGTGAGGGGGTGTTCGACCACGAAGCCGCGGCCCGAGAGCTGCAGCATGCAGCCCGGGTTCGCCGACGCCACCATCCGAGTACCGGACCGCTCGATCGACGCCAGCTTCCGCGCTCGGACGTGCCCCGACAGCTCGGGCTGGAGCACGGAGTACGAGCCGCCGGCCCCGCAGCACAGACCCTCGTCGTCGAGCTCCACGAGATCGGCATAGCGGCCAAGCAGGGCGCGCACGCCGCGCTCGGCCCGCTGCACGTGCCGGAGGTGGCATGGGTCCTGGACGGCCACCGAGCCGAGGTGCTCGCCATCCGGAAGTGCGTCGGCGTGCTCCGCGAGGAACAGGTGGACGTCGACGACGCGGGCGCTGAAGTCCTCGGCCGCTTCGGTGCCCAACAGATGGCCGTACTCCTGCATCGCCGCGCCGCAGCCGGCGGAATCGACCACGATCGGAGCATCGCCGGGGAAGGCGGCCATCGTCCGTCGAGCCAGGACTCTGGCGTCTTCGGCCAGGCCGGCGTGGGTGTGCAGCGCACCACAGCAGGCCGCGCCCGGACCGGGCAGTCGGGCACCGACGCCCGCGGCGGCGAGCACTCGGAGGCCGGCGGCGTGCACGTCGCGCTGCCACGCATCCATGACGCACCCGGTGTGGAACCAGACGTCGTCGCCGGTGGCGACCAGCGACACCGGACGAACCGGCAGGTGATCGGGAACAGGGATGCGGGCCGGCACCAGGTGCAGGCGCTGCGCGACGGCCAGCAGCGATGTCCCCGCTCTGAGCAGGCGCGGGTGGGCGAGCATCGACAATCCGCCTCGCAGCCACCGGGGCACGGGGCGCTCGTCGGCAGCGATCGCCGCTCGGGTCGACTCCATCAGCGAACCGAACGGCACCGCCGACGGGCAGGCCGGTTCGCAGCCGCGGCACTGGATGCAGGTGTCGACGATCTCACCGAAGCGGACGTCGACCGGCGCGCCCTCGTGCTGCACCTGGCGCATGGCCGCGATGCGCCCACGCGGCGACAGCGACTCCTCGCCGGTGACCCGCCACGTGGGGCAGTGCGGCAGGCACAGCCCGCAGCCCACGCACTGGGCCAGGTCGTCCTCATCGGCCAACCACGTCATGGCGACACCCTCACGGGAGCACCGTGCGGCCGGGAGCGAGGCGGCCGGTCGGGTCGAACGCGGCCTTGATCCGGCGATGGAGCAGGTGGATCGCCGGGTCGACCGGCCGCGGCGGCTGCGGGTCCGGATGGTGGACGACCCCGACACCCCACTCGGCGATCCAGCCCGATCCCGGGACCAGCCGTAGCCCGCCGGGAGCGACCGACCACCGGTTCGGGCCGAACGACGACGAAGGCGGCGGCTCCCCCGGGGCCAGGCCGAGCGTCGCCGCACGCTGGGTCTGATCGTCGACATCGATCTCGTGGCCCGTGAGCAGGACCCACGTGGTGGCGCCATCCCAGAGCAGCGACGTCGGGCGGTGCAGCACCGCGTCGACGTCGGCGGGATCGGCCTGCCCCGACAGCCAGCGCTCGACGGCGGGGAGCGGGCGGGTGCGCAGCACGACCTCGCCGATGACCGCCAGGGTTCCGAGCGAGCCGACCAGGAGGCGGCACAGGTCGAATCCGCTCACGTTCTTCACGGTGGGCCCGCCGGCCACGGCGACCTCTCCGGCTGCAGTGACGACCGAGGCCTCGAGCAGGCAGTCGCGTACGGGCCCCCAGCCGAGGCGACGCAGACCGCTGTGGCCGAGGGCCAGGGCGCCGCCGACCGTTCCACCGGGCCGAACCGGCATGGCCACGCACTGCCCGTCGGCACCGAGGACCGCATCGAGGTCGGCCACCGTGGTGCCGGCGAGCACTCGCACGGTCATCTCCGCCGGCCGCCACTCGACGATGCCCGCGGGCGCGGAGACCCGGCGTGCCGCGTCGTCGACGACACCTCCCGCCGGTCCGGAGGACCCCCCGCCGGTGGCGACGACCGGGCCCGCCGCCACCGGACCGACCTCGTCGGCCAGCGCCCGGACCTCGGTCGAGATCGTCCTCACACCCACAGCCCCTCCGGCACCTGCTGGAGGTCGCCGCACCGACTACCGGCGGGGAGCACCTTGGTGGGGTTCGAACGTTGGTCGGGGTCGAATGCGTCACGCACCCGCGCCTGGAGATCGAGGGAGACGTCCGAGAACATCGAGGACATGTGGTGCCGCTTCTCGAGCCCGATGCCGTGCTCGCCCGAGAGGACCCCGCCGGCGGCCAGCGACGCGGCGACGATCTCGTCGCCGGCGGCATGCACGCGGTCGAGCACACCGGTCTCCCGAGCGTCGAAGACGAGGAGCGGATGGAGATTGCCGTCGCCGGCGTGGAACACGTTCATCACGAGGAGCTCGTGGCGGTCGGCGATGGCGTAGATCTCGTCGAGCACCTCGACGAGCCGGGTCCGCGGCACCACCGTGTCGTGCAGGTAGTAGTTCGGGGCGATGCGGGCCACCGCTCCGAACGCGGTCTTGCGACCCTTCCAGAGCAGTGCCCGTTCAGCGGCGTCGGCGGCGATGCGCACCGTCCGGGCTCCGCACGATCGTCCGATCTCTGCGACTCGATCGCGTTCGAGGGCCACACCGCCGGGGAGACCGTCGACCTCGATCAACAGGACCGCGGCAGCATCGGTGGGGAAGCCAGCGTGCACGTAGTCCTCGACCGCCGCCGTGATCCGTGCATCCATCATCTCGATCGCCGCCGGGACGATGCCGGCGGCGATGATCGCCGAGACGGTCTCCGCCGCAGCCGAGACGCTGCCGAAGTCGAGCAGCATCGTGGCGACCGCCGGCGGGTCCGGGGTGAGGCGCACGAGGATGCGCGTGGCGATGCCGAACAACCCCTCGCTGCCGACGAAGACGCCTCGGAGGTCGAAGCCGACAGGTTCGGGGTCGGCGCCACCCAGCACGGTCACGGTGCCGTCGGGCAGCACCACCTCGAGGGCGAGGATGTGCGACGACGTCACGCCTTCCGCGAGGCAATGCGGGCCACCGGAGTTGTTGGCGACGTTCCCGCCGACCGAACACGCCTGTTGGCTCGACGGATCGGGGGCGAAGTGCAGCCCGTGGCGGGCGACCTCCCGCGAGAGGTCGAGGTTCACGACACCTGGCTCGACCCAGGCGGTGCGGGCCAGCGGGTCGACCGAGACGATGCGGTTCATGCGGGTGAGGCAGATCACCACGGCATCGCCGACGGGCGTCGCGCCTCCGGCCAGCCCGGTGCCGGATCCCCGAGCGACGAACGGCACGTCGTGTTCGACCGCCACCCGCACACAGGCCGCCACTTCAGCGGTGGTCTCCGGCCAGCACAGCACGGCTGCGTCGCCGCGCAGCATCGACGCGTCTCGTGCCACGAGGGCGAGATCGAGGGGATCGTCGCGAACCCGGTCGACGCCGAGCACCGAGCGCAGCGCTGCGGTGAGGTCGTGGGTCATGAGGCCCAGTCTGCCCTCCGGTCCAGATGGGACCGAGGACGCCCGGTACTGTGCCGGTCCCACCGGCGAGAGCGAGCCCATGAAGCCACCTGAAGACCTGCACGAGTACCTCGCCTTCGAGGACCCCGACGAGTACCGCACGTGGGTGTTCGATCTGACGTTCCTCACCAGCTCGTGGCGGTGCATCTTCGGCGCCGGCTGTCCAGGGGTCCTCACCGGCCCGTCCCCCGAGCTCGAGCAGGGCTGTTGCAGCTACGGAGCCCACTTCGTCGACGATGACGATCACGACGAAGTGCTCAAGCGGATCGAGATGCTCACCGATGAGCAGTGGCAGTACCGCGGCAAGGCGGGTCGCGACGGTGCCACCCGCAGGACCAAGGACGGGCAGTGGGTCACTCGGATCCACCAGGGGGCATGCATCATGTTGAATCGACCGGACTTCCCCGGCGGCGCAGGCTGTTCACTGCATCGCGCCGCGGTCGACGCCGGCGAGCGGCCGCTCGACTGGAAGCCCGACGTGTGCTGGCAGCTGCCCCTCCGGCTCGAGGAGTCCACCGACGACCACGGCCACGTGACGTCGACCCTGCGCGAGTGGAAGCGACGCGACTGGGGCGAGGGTGGCCTCGAGTTCCACTGGTGGTGCACCGAGACCCACGAGGCGTTCGACGCCCCAGACCCCGTCTACCTGACCCTGCGTGACGAGATCGTCGAGCTGGTGGGCGAGGCCCCGTACGCCCTGCTCGTCGACCATCTCCGGCACCGCCGCGACTGGACGCCGGTCCCGCATCCGGCGGTGCGTTCCTGATGTCGACCTTCTCCACCGCCTCGCTCACGCATGCCGCCGCAGAGCGGGGCCTGAAGTTCCCGCCCCAGGTCATCGAGCAGCTCGTCGCCGCCATCGACTCGGGCAAGCACGTGATCCTCACGGGCCCCCCGGGCACGGGAAAGACCACGTTGTCGTTCCTCTGTGCCGAGGTCGCCAAGTCGGCGATGCTCTGCACCGGCTACCTGCCCACGACGGCCACCACCGAGTGGACCACGTTCGAGACCATCGGCGGCTTCCAGCCGACACAAGAGGGCCTGATCTTCCGGCCCGGCATGTTCGTCGAGGCGCTCGAGTCGGGTCGCTGGTTGGTCATCGACGAACTGAACCGGTCGAACTTCGATCGAGCGTTCGGCCAGCTCTTCACCGTGCTGTCGGGTCAGAGTGCGGTCCTGCCCTTCAAGCGGGCCGGGCGCTCCGAGCCGGTCGCCCTCGTCCCGTCCGGCGTCGAGGCGCCGCCCGACACCGATGTCATCCGCGTCCCCGCCGCGTGGCGGATCATCGCCACGATGAACGTGTTCGACAAGAACCTGCTCTTCGAGATGTCGTACGCGCTCATGCGCCGGTTCGCGTTCGTCGAGGTCACCTCCCCCTCCGAGGACACCTTCCGCGAGCTCCTCGGTCCGCATCACGACGTCGTCTCCGATCTCCTGCTGCTCCGTTCGTTCCGAGATCTCGGCCCGGCCGTCTACCTCGACGCCGCCCGGTTCGCCGACCGTCGCGCCCGCGACGACGTCAGCCGGTCGCGACTGCTGTACGAGGTCTTCTACAGCTACTTCCTGCCGCAGCTCGAGGGGGCCGACGACTACGAGGCCACGGCGCTGTACCGCACGATCGCTCCGTTCCTCGACGATGCCGAACAGGCCGAGGCCCGGCGAACCATCGCCGACGTGCTCGGGGTCGAGCTCGCCCTGTGAGCGACCTGCCGTCCGACCGCGTCGCGCCCCGCCACCCTGAGGTCGCGCACGGGCCGACCGGCTCGGCAGAAGGCGCGCTCGAACGGCTGTGGGACCGCATCCGCCGGCCCATCGACGCCCAAGGTGCCGTCGAGGCACTCCTCGGTCTCCCCAACCGCACGTCTCGCGAGTTCGTGGCCGCCGTCGTCGCCGGCAGCGCCGAGGCGTCGGCGCTCATCCACGCGATGCCCGCGCTGATCCGCGACCTGTCGATCTCCACGATCTCGGTACCCGAGCGCATGGTCAACCAGGTCCGGGGTCCGGTCCTGTGGGCCGAGACGCTCACCGCCCGGAGCGCGTGCGCCGGCGATCCGGGCATCTATGTGTGTGCGACGGTCTCCCGGGCCTACGACACCCGGAGCAACCGACTCCTGGTGCGGTCGCTCGACGAGATCCGGCGGGGTGGCCGCATGGTCGATCGCCTCGCCCGCCACTCCGGCGAAGACCACGAGCTGCTCGCGACCGCACGTCACAACGGCGATCTCGCCGCGCGGTTCCTCGACCACCGCACCCTCATCAACGTCAAGCCCGAGGCGAACATCCGTCGGGCCAAGAGCCAGGTCCGCCAGAACCAGCGACGCCGCAGCTACCAGCCCGTGCTCGACATGCTGCGTCGGGCGTCCGAGCCGCTCGAGGCAGCCGATCTGCGCCCCTTCTGTGACGATCGGACCACCGGACAGCACGATCTGCTCGCGGCCATCGTCGACCACGTCGAGGGCCGGGGCTTCCCACTCCCCGCCTTCCTCGTCGCCACCCACGCGTTGGTCGCCGGCCCGCTCACCTACCGCCATCCGGACCAGCCCGTCGGCGACGTCGCTCCGGGCATCACCGTCGGCGATCGGCGTCTCGATGTCCCGGGTGGCGACCCCGATCCCGCCGTCACGGTGATCCACGGCCGGCGAGAGATGGTGGCGGCCGTCGACGAGGCCCTGTTCGCCGATCGGTGAGCCCGGCGCCTGCTCAGGTGCGCCGGAACGACCGGAGCGTGGCCCAGAACTCGGGCTTCGTCGTGCGGTAGTCGTAGATGCTCCCGCCGATGGCTCGCTGCTCGACCGCTCCCGTGAGCATCTGGCTCAGGTCCTCGACCGTGGTCTTGTCGCCGATGCCGCCGATGGTGTGGACGAGGGCGTCCGGCTGGCCGATGCGTGCCCGGACCCGGGCCATGTTCTCGGCCGTGTAGGGATACGCCGCCCGCCACTCGCCCTTGCGATTGGTCCAGTAGCTCATGGGCATCCAGACGTCGTAGTACGGGGCGATCTCGGCCCACGGGAACGCCGGCCAGTAGTTGGGGTTGACGTCCTCGAGGAGCACGGGCTCGAGCACGATGGCGCTGATCGAGCGGTCGGGGAGGCTGGCACGCAGTCGCGCCGAGAGCTCCACCAGGCGCCGGTTGCGCTCGCCCACGTCGCCGACGTTGCGGGCCTCGATGTCGATGCCGATGCCGTCGACGTCGAGCGCGGCCACGGCCAGGATGCGGCGCAGGTCGACCGTGAGGTCCTCGAGCGTCGGGAGGTACCACGCCACCACGGACATGCCGTGACCGTGGGCCCGATCGATGAGGAGCTGGAGGCGCTCGGGATCGAGGATGTCGGTCGGGCTGTTCCAGCGGCTGGCCTGGATGTACAGCGTCTGGACGCCCTCGGCTGCCATGTGGTCGATGGCCTCGGGCCCGACCACGTGGTCGGGCGAACGGGCGAACGTCGGCGACCAGTCGTAGGTGTCGAGCCAGGCGCCGAACCCGTGGTACGGCTCGACCGTCCACGGCACCGCTGCGCCGCTGGCTGCGGCGACGACCGGACCCGGGGAGCTCGTCGTCGTGGTCGCCGACTCGGCCGGTGCGGCCGTGGTCGGCACGGCGGAGGACGGCGGCACCGTCGTGGTGGTCGAGGTCGTGGTGGTGGCGTCCGGCGCGCGCGACAGCTCAACGTCTCGTGGCCCCTCGCTGCACGCCGCTGCGAGCACGACGGCCACCAATCCCACGGCGCGCCATTTCATCCGTTCACACCATACGCGGCGTGTCCGTCGTGACCCAGTCAGCGTTCAGGACCTCCGGTGAAGGCCCGCCCAGTGATCAGTTCGAGTAGGACATGGGCGCAAGCGTTGCTCGCGCGCCGCGGTCAGTCGTCGGCCTCCGCGAGGCACCACGATGCATGGGTGGCTCCGGGCTTGGCTCCACATTCGTCACAGGGTGACGGTGGTGCCTCCTCGAAGATGTCGGAGATGTCGATGCCGGTGTCCGAACGCTTGAGCGCCCGGGCTTCCTCGAAACGACGATGTCGACCCTTTTTCACGGGCGTGCTCCCGATTGGGTGGGGGCTTGTGAGCGAACCAGTGTACCGCGCCACGAGCATGTCACATGCGGGCGCGCAGAATCGCATCCTGCTCGGATCGCGGTCAGACGACCGCGTCGCGTCGCAGCACGAGGCCGACGCCACGCTCGAACGACAGGGCGGCCGCGCCGTCGAGCAGGCTCTCGATGTCGGTGGCCAGGGCTTCCGACCGCCATCCACCACCGAGGCGAGCGTCGTCGTCGCCCCGCAGGAACGCCTCGAGGTCACCTCGGGTGGCGAGCACCGCAGGGTCGAGATCGAGCTCGCGGGCCCGTTGGGACACCCAGGACATGAGCAGAGGGATCGCCGACCGGAGCTCGCTGGGCACGGGGTTCGACTCGGGTTGCCGTACATCGTCGAGATCGAGGGATCGGCCTCGTTCGATGGCGTCCATCAGCTCGGGACGGACCGACTTGGGGATGCCGCGATCGCGCAGTCCTCGGATCTTGACCAGGTCGTCCTCGGACTTCGGGGGTCTCTGGGCGATGCCGGCGAGCGCGAGATCGGGCAGCACCGAGCGCAGCGGACGGTCGACGGTGGATGCGTGCACCTCGCGCCACTTGGCCACCTCCTGGGCGATGGCCGCTGCCCGCCCGCGCAGGCGTCGCGCCTCCTTGACCCGCCACCACGCGGTGTCGGGATCACTGTCGGTCAGGGACTTGGCGACGAGGGCGTCGCACTCGTTGCGCACCCACGGCATGCGGCCTCGCGCCTCGAGGTCGGCCGTCAGCTGGTCGTGCAGCTCGAAGAGGTGGACGACGTCGGACTCGGCGTACCGCAGCGCACCCTCGGGCAGGGGACGGACGAGCCAGTCGGTGAGCCGATCGGCCTTGGGGAGGTCGGCGCCGATCAGCTTGTGCACCAGCGGCGACAGGCCGATGGAGCTCATGCCGAGGAACGACGACGCGATCTGGGTGTCGAACAGGTCGTCGGGGACGACGCCGACGCTGCGGCGGAAGACCTCGAGGTCCTGACCGGCTGCGTGCATGACGACGGTACGGCCGACGAGCAGCGGCGCCAACGCCGTGAGATCGACCTTCAGGGGGTCGATCAGTGCACGGCCGGTGTCCCACCCGATCTGCACGAGTGCACAGACCGGCCAGTAGGTGCGCTCGCGATGGAACTCGGTGTCGATCCCGACCCGCGTCCGGTCGTCGAGCTCGTCGACCAGTGCGGCGAGCTGGTCGTCGTCGTCGATCCAGGTCGCGCTGCCGAGTTCGTCGTCGGACCGGCCCGCGGCGTCAGGCACCGGTGTCGACCGGCTTGCCCGCTTCGATCCAGGCCATCGTCCCGCCGGCGACGTTGACGGCGTCGAGCCCCTGCTCGCGCAGGAAGCCGACGGCGTTGGCGCTGCGGCCACCGCTCTTGCAGATGACGTAGACGGTGCGGTCGGTCGGGAACTCGGCGACCCGGTCCGGGACGTCGTCGAGCGGGATCAGCGTCACGCCGGGCACGTGCGCCTCCTCGTACTCGTCGGGCTGGCGCACGTCGAACACCGGCGCACCCGCGCGGAGCTCGGACGAGAGGGTTTCGATGTCGATCACAGGGATGTCCACGGAATGGAGCGTAGCGGGGAGCCCGCCCTGCTCAGACGTCCCTTCAGACCGCTTCGTCCGGAAGGTCGGTCGGCGTGTCGGCGTCGGCACAGACGAGCGGATCGACGCCTTCGACGAACTCGACGCGCAGGCCCGAGGCGGCGCCGACGAGCGAACGCTCACCCGACGCGAACACGTCGCCCAGGAGGCGGCCCACCCGACGATGCCAGACGGCCAGCGCCCACTGCGGGCGACCGGCGGCGAGCGGGACGCAGACGTCGGCGTCGGCGGTCGCCCGGGCGGTGACGAGTCGGCTGATGAGCGCCGGGTCGGGCTGGAGCAGATCGCACGCGAGCACGGCGACGACGTCCTCGCCACCCACCGCACCGAGCGCGTGCACGAGCGCCCCCAGGGGCCCCTCACCGGGATGCAGGTCCTCGACGTGATCGAGCCCGGCCTCGCCGAGCCGATGTCGGTCGCCGCCCAGTGCGACGACCGTGGAGGCGCCGGCCGAAGCGAGGGCATCGGCCACCCGCGCGGCCATGAGGCGGCCGTCGATCTCGAGCACCGCCTTGTCGGTGCCCATCCGTCGGCTGGCCCCACCACACAGCACGACGCCGTCGAACATGGGCGAAGTGCTCAGGAGATGCCCCCGTAGGAGGCGGCCACACCGCGGCTCTCGCCGTGCTCGGCCACGGCGGCGCGCAGGTCGGCCAGGAAGTCGTCGACGATCTTGGCGTGGTAGGGCCACAGCATGAGGTGCAGGCCGCCCTGCTGACGGTCGAGATGCCAGCCGCGATCGTCCATGACGTCGCCGATGGCACCGATGTCGAGGCCGTCGTCGGCCGTGAACTCGAACAGCGACAGGTCGGGCTCGTGGGTGAGGTGGAGACCGGCGATGGCGCGGATGCCGTCGGCGAAGCGCTCGGTGGCGTCGCGCAGCACCTCGGCGAGACGGACGTAGCCGGGCTCACCCAGGTGGCGCATGGTGGCCCACGCTGCGGCGATCGGAGCCGCTGCCCGGGTCCCGGCGGTCGTGGCCGAGCCGTAGAGGCCGCCGGGCCAGTCGTCGTAGAGGAAGAACTGCTTCGCCTCGAGCGCCTTCTCGCGGTACAGCACCAGCGAGGCGCCCTTGAACGTCCAGCCGTACTTGTGGATGTCCGCCGACATCGAGGTCACGCCGTCGACGCGGAAGTCCCACGGCGCCACGTCCTGGCCGATGCGCTCCCAGAAGGGCAGGAGGAAGCCACCGAGGCAGGCATCGACGTGGCACAGCACGCCCGCCGTGCTGGCGGCGGCCGCCAACTCGGGGATCGGGTCGATGACACCGAACGGGTAGCACGGCGCCGAGCCGACCACCATGCCGGTGCGGTCGTCGATGGCGGCCGCCATGGCGGCGGCGTCGGCGCGCCCGTCGGCGGCGACCGGGATCCGGACCTGCTCGACATCGAGGTACTTGCACGCCTTGGCGAACGCGGGGTGCGCCGTCTCGGCGGTGAGGAGGATGGGCTCGGCGATGCCTCGCTCGTCGCGGGCGTGGTCGCGCATGGTCTGCACGGCGAGGAAGATCGACTCGGTGCCGCCGCTGGTGAGCCGACCGGGACCGGGGCCGTGGAGCAGGTCGGCACCCCAGGCGATGACCTCGGACTCCATCTCCGTGAGGCTCGGGAAGGCGAACGGGTTGAGGGCGTTCTCGTGGAGGTACTCGGCCGCCACCGCCTCCTGGAGTCGGTCCAGCTCCGGGTCGTCGGGGTGATACACCAGGCTGAAGGTGCGTCCGCCGCGCCAGTCGGCGTCGCGGTCGCGCCGCCCACGGATCTCGGCGAGGACGTCGTCGACACCGGTGGACTCGGCGGGGAAGTTCGAGCTCATGGGCCGATGGTAGGACGCGGCGGCGATCAGCCGTTCCGGATGGTGGCCAGATCGGCGCGGTCGGCCGCGTCGAAGGTGGTGGGCGGCCCGCCCTCCAGCAACGACCCGACCAGGGTCGATTCGACGGCCCAGTACATGACCGAGTTCCGGTTCGAGGAGTGCCCGGGATGTTCGGGGTCCTGTCGCCCGGTCGAGAGGACCAGGTCGACCAGTCCGAGCAGGTGGCCGACCTCGTGGGTCGTCACCGCGGTCTCGACCCGGGTGGACGAATCGAGCACCCCCGTGGCTTCGTCGACCTTGTCGGAGAACACCGCGGCGACGTCGGAACGCACGGCGACGCCGAGCACGGTGTCGCTCTCGGCATAGTCGCCGCGCAGGAAGAACAGCTTCAACACCGAGCGGTCGCGTGACTGCGACAGCCCCGTGCGGTCGGCGAGCGCCCGGATGTCGGCGGCCGTCCAGGACCGCCCACCGCCGGCGATGGTGCCGGCGTTGCGCTGCACCTCCTTGCCGCTGACGTCGGCGAGGAGGCTCCGGACGTGGTCGATCGTGGCGGCGGAGGGCGCTGCGCCCGCCTGGGAGTGCACGTCGAGCACGACCCGGGCCGATTCGGAAGGACGTAGGTAGAAGGCCGCGTAGCCGCCCACCCCGCCGGGCGCCGGCGCCGATGTCGTGGTCGTGGGAGTCGGTCCGTCGCCGCCGGACGGCGAGGTCGGCGGCGCGCCGGTCGGGCCCGTGGTCGGTGTCGGATCACCGCCGGACGGGTTGGTCGCGGGCGCTCCCTCGTCGGGGGCGGGGTCTCCCGGCCCGGCGACCGTGGTCGACCCCGACTGGTCGGGCCCCGAGCCCTCGGCGTCGACGTCGTCGTCGCCACCGCACGCCGCGACGACCAGCACCCCGCTGAGCAGGAGGGCGGCGAGACGTCGGGGGCGACGTGGTCGTGACGGCATGGCCATCGAAGGTACCGGAGGGGCGGCCGGTGTCCCGATCAGGGCGAGATGTGCACTTCGGCGCGCCTCAGGCGCCCACCGGGCGCGACGGGTCGAGCTGCACGAGGAACTGGGCGCACCGGTCGGCCTCGTCGGTCTCCCCGATGCGCTCGGCCTGGCGGCGCAGGCCCTCGAGCGAGCGCAGGAACCCACCGTTCTCGGGGTGGATCCAACGCACGTACCCGCTCCCCCGCCAGCCGTTCGCCCGGAGACGATCGAGGCCACGGTGGTAGCCCACCCGGAACGCCGCGTACGCCTCGATGTCGTCACGGGCCGACTCGCCGAGCATGGCCCAACCGAGGAGGCAGCGGGGATGGTCGGCCACCACCGCGGCGACCGCGGCCCGGCGCTCGTCGCCGTCGAGCGAGATGGCGGCCTCGAGTCGGGCGAGGGCGTCGGCGGGCTCGGCGTCGAGCACCGTCTCGGGCGGACCGCTCGCTGACAGGTTCACGGGTTGCGACATGGCCCGATCCTACGTGCGCAAGGCGGTAGCCTCCGTGCGTGGTCCATCTGCTGGCAGCCGCGCCGTACGAGCAGTTCGCCCGGGACAACAGCCCGGTGCTGGCGGTCATCATCTGCGCGATCCTCGCGCTGCTGGTCGTCCGGCTCGTCGTACGCAACGTCACGCGGATGATCCTGCTCGGCATCATCCTGGCCATCTCACTGTTCGTCGCCGTCGAGCACAAGAACATCACCCAGTGCACCCAGACGTGCAAGTGCACGCTGGCCGGGGTCGACACGTCGATCCCCTACTGCAACTCCAAGCTGCCGCGCACCTGAGCCTCGGCGGCCCGGTGACCCGCCGCGTCTATCCGCCCGCGACCATCGCGTCGAGCCGGCGCACGAGATCGGCGAACGCCTCGGGGTGCGAGAGGTGGATGCCGTGACCTGCGCCCTCGACCACGACCAGCTCACCCGAAGGCACCGCGGCCGCGAGCGCCTCGGCCGAACGGGCGTGGTGTGGCGCCCCCTCGGTGCCGTGCGCGGCGATCACGGCCTGCGAGATCCGGGTGGGGTCGAAGGCCGGCGCGGACGGCGGCCGGGCTTGGGCCATCTCGGCGATCAGGGTGGCTCCCTCGGCACGGCGTGCGGCGCGGGTCGACGGGGGGAGCCGCTCCCACCGCCGATCACCGATCATGCGCCGCATGAACCGCTCGGCGGCATCGGCGGGGTCGGCCGCGGCGGCCACCGCCGCAGCGCCGGCGCTGTCGGTGGGCCACCACTCGAGCCACTGCATCGGCGCCTCGTACGCGACCACGCCGAGGACCAGCTCGGGTGACCGTTGCGCCGTGGCCAGCGCCACCGTGCCCCCGTAGGAGTGCCCGGCCACCAGTGACGGCTCGTCACCGATGATGTCGAGCAGGTCGGCGACCTGCTCGTCCATGCTGGTGGGCGGGCCCGCGTCGAGCGAGCGGCCGTAGCCACGACGGTCGTAGCGGACGACGCGAAACCCCTGGAGCGCGCGCTGCACCCGTCCGAAGCTGGACGATCGGTCCATCGTGCCGTGCACGAGGACGACCCGTGGGCCCTCGCCCTCCTCGCACCGCCAGCAGTGGGCCGTGTCGGCCGGTGCGGCGCCGCTCACTCGACAAGGACGACGCGGAGCACGTCGGTGGTGCCGGTGCCGCCGCCGGGGGCGCCCGCGAGCACGGCGACCGTGTCGCCGTGCTTGATGTACCCCGCCTGCAGCGACTTCTCGACCACGTGCCAGACCATCTGATCGGTGGTCTGGTATTCGTCGACCAGCAACGGCTTGGTGCCCCACACCAGCGCGAGCTGGCGGACGGTGTGCTCGAGCGGGCTGGCCCCGACCAGCACGCCGGGAGGGCGGAAACGGGAGATCGCCCGTGCGGTGTAGCCGCTGTTGGTGCAGGACAGGATGGCGTCGAGCCCGAGCTCGGTGGCCAGGCGCCATGCGGCGTGGCTCATGCCGGCGGTGATGCGGGTCGCGACGTCGAGCTGGACCTGCCCCTGGATCTTGCCGAGCTGAGATCCCCAGGTGCCGTAGTCGGCCGCGGCCTCGGCCCGCTCGCAGAGGTGCGACATCGTCTTGATGACCAGCACCGGGTTGTGGCCGATGGCGGTCTCGGCCGAGAGCATGACCGCGGTGGTGCCATCGAAGACGGCGTTGGCGACGTCGGTGGCCTCGGCGCGCGTGGGCGACGGCGAGTGGATCATCGACTCGAGCATCTGGGTGGCGGTGATGACCGGCACGCCGAAGGCCACGCCCCGGCGGATGATGCGCTTCTGGAGGTGTGGCACCTCGGCGATGTCGCACTCGTTGCCGAGATCGCCACGAGCGACCATGACCGCATCGGACATGTTGACGATCTCGTCGAGCGCATCGACGGCAGCCTTGGTCTCGATCTTGGCCACCACCGAGACGTCGCCGGCTCGGGCCTTGACCGCCTCGACCTCGGCGGCCGAGCGGACGAACGAGGCGGCGATGAAGTCGAGCTCCGACGCGAGGGCATCGATCAGTTCGATGTCGCGCTCGGTGGGGACCGAGACACGGAGGCGGCCGGACGGCAGCGTGACCCCGGGCGCACCCTGGATGCGGCCGCCGTGCTCGACCTCGACGATGAGGTGGTCGGAGTTCTTCTCGACGACGGTGAGGCGCACGCTGCCGTCGCCGAGGACGAGCGAATCGCCGAGATCGACGTCTTCGACCACGTGGGCGTAGTCGACGTCGATGCGTTCCGAGGTCGCCGGCGTCGTGCCCGGACGCATCTCGAACCGCTGGCCCTCGGTGAGGAACATGCCGGCCTCGTCCTCGACCTTGCCCATGCGGATCTTGGGCCCGGGAAGATCTCCGAGGATGGCGATCGGCCGCCCGAGCTTCTCGCTCACCTTGCGGATCCGGGCGATGCGCTCGCGGTGCTCGGGGATCGTGCCGTGGGCCAGACCGAGGCGACACACGTCGACACCGGCTTCGAGGAGCGCGGTCAGCATCTCCTCGGAGTCGCTGGCCGGGCCGATGGTGGCGACGATCTTGGTGCGACGGGTCACGTACGAACAGTACCGACTCGACCAGTGGACCAGACCCGGTTCCCGCCGGAGTGGACCACGGCGCTGGCAGACTCCCGTGGTGGCAGCCGACGACGACCTCGTGACGAGCCGCGGCATCCGCATCCCGGCCGCCGCGATCCGCTGGTGGGCGACGCGCTCCGGGGGGCCGGGCGGCCAGCACGCCAACACCTCCGACACCCACGTCACCGTCGAGCTCGACCTCGAGGCCGCCGGCCTCCCCGACGGCGTGGCCTCACGGCTCCGATCCGCGCACGGCGACCAGATCCGTGCCTCGTCGGCCGACTCGCGTTCCCAGTTCCGCAACCGCCAGCTCGCCCGGCAACGTCTGGCCGACCTCGTCGACGGTGCCGCCAAGCCGCCACGCACCCGCCGCGCCACCAAGCCGGGCCGCGGCGCGACCCAACGCCGGCTGGACGCCAAGAAGCAACGCAGCGAGAAGAAGCAGCGCCGCTCCTGGCGCCCGGACGGAGATCACCGATGAGCGACCCCACCCCCGACGCGAGCGCGGCGCAATGGTCCGCCCGCTACGAGGCCGAGGACACGCCCTGGGACCTCGGCGCGCCGCATCCGGACCTCGTCCGCCGCCTCGAGGAGGATCCAGGTCTCGGTGGTGCACCGGGTCGCGTGCTCGTCCCGGGCTGCGGGCGCGGGCACGACGCCCTCGCGCTCGCTCGCGCCGGATGGCAGGTCGTCGCGGTCGACATGGCTCCGGCCGTCGACGACCTCGTCCGTGCCGCACTCGAGCCCTTCGACGGCCGCTTCGTGGTCGCGGACCTGTTCGACGACGATGCCCTCGACGGCGCGCTCGGCGGCCGCCCGGTCGACCTCGTGTTCGATCACACGTTGTTCTGCGCGCTGCCGCTCCACCACCGCCCGGACTTCGGGGCGACCTGCCGGCGAGTCCTCGGACCCGATGGTCAGGTCGTCTCGGTGGTGTTCCCCATCGGACGGGACCACGCCGAGGGTGGGCCGCCGTGGGGCATGACACCCGAAGCCGTCGACCTCAGCCTGGGCGCCGAGTTCCGCCGGACGGAGACGTCCGATCTCCTCGAGGTGACGGGCCGGGCCTGGCCGCATCGCTGGTGTCGTTGGAGCCGGGCCGCCTGACCCGGGGGGGCGACGACGCCCCGGCGGTGACTCACGCCGGCGTCCGAAGGACCAGCCACTCGACACGACGCCCCTGCTCGTCGTCCGCGACCGCGTCGTCGAAGTCGATGGTCAGGTCCACCGGGAACCCGAGGTCACGGTCGAACGACACGATGATCTCGTCGGCGTCCGCGGTGATCGCGCCCTCGATCGCCGCGAAGACGTCATCGATCGTCGGCGGATCGGGTTCGGTCGCACCTGACCGGTTGCGCTGGCCGGTGACGGCTCCTGCGGCGTCCACCGCGATCTCGTTGTCGGTCGCGGGACAGAAGCAGCGCCGCTGCGTGCGGAACACGTAGCCACCGGTGCGGTCTCGGCGCTGCCACCTCGCCTCGGCCACCGCGAGTGCGGCGCGGAGGGCTTGGTGCTTGCCGCTGGACGACTCGACGGTCGGGCCTGGTCGGGCCCGAGGCGGTGGTGCGGTCACCGGAGGTGGCGTCGACGTGGTGGTCGTCGACGCCGTCGTGGTGGTGGTCGGTGCAGCCGTGGTGGTCGTCGTGGCCTGGCCGAGCGGCTGGGACGGCGGTGCGTCGAACCGCAGCGTCGTCGTCGGCGCGGTGGTCGACGAGGTCGACGCCGTCGTCGACGTGGTCGTCACCTCATCGTCAGCGGCGCCGCCCAGCGCGACGGCCACGCCGATCACCAGCACGACGGCGGCCGTGACGGCCCCGGCGACGAGCCATCGCTGACGTCGTCGGGCGCCGGGCGCCTGGGATCCGTCGGAGGCATTCATCGGGCGATCATCGCGCGCCCGAGCGGATCAGTTGCGGGGCACCTCGGACCACGGTCGGTCCTTGTCGACCCGGACGTCGCCGGGCAGCCCGAGGACTCGCTCGCCGAGGATGTTCTTCATGACCTCGGTGGTCCCACCCTCGATCGAGTTGGCCCGGCTGCGGAGCATCGACTGCTGGGTCGAGCCCCCGAACATGCCGACGCCACCCGAGCGCTCCATGTCGTAGGTGCCGTAGAGCGTCCCGGCCGGGCCCATGCAGTTGACCGCGAAGGCCATGATGTCCTTGTTGAGGTCGGCCATGGCCAGCTTGGCGACCGAGCCCTCGGGGCCCGGGTCACCGAGCTTGCGCATCTGGCTCGCCCGGATGTTTGTCAGGCGGGAGATCTCGGCCCGCACCCACAGCTGCATGAACTCGTCCTTGATCGCGCCGTCTTCGGGGTCGCAGTTGTCCTGCCACTCCTTCTTGGCGATGGCGATGGGGCCCGACTCGCGGGGCGGGATGGCGCCGCCGATGGACACCCGCTCGTTCATGAGGGTGGTGATGGCGACCTTCCAGCCCTCGCCCACCTCGCCGAGACGCTCGGCGTCGGGGATGCGGACGTCGGTGAAGTACACCTCGTTGAACTCGGCGTCGCCGGTCATCTGACGCAGCGGCCGGACCTCGACGCCCGGAGCGTGCATGTCCACCACGAAGTGGGTGAGACCAGCGTGCTTGCCGGCCTCGGGGTCGTGCCGGGCCACGAGCGTGCCGAAGCTCGACACGTGGGCGAGGGTCGTCCACACCTTCTGGCCGTTGATGATCCACTCCTCGCCGTCCTTGACGGCACGGCTCGACAGGCCGGCGACGTCGGAGCCCGCACCGGGCTCGGAGAACAGCTGGCACCAGATCTCCTCGCCGGTGAACAGCGGACGGAGGTAGCGGCGACGCTGGTCGTCGGAGCCATGCGTGTAGATCGTGGGCGCCGACATCCCGTGGCCGATGGGGTTGCGGGCCACGGCGCTCGGCGCTCCGGCGGCCTGCAGCTTCTCGTTGATGGTCTTCTGGAACTTGGCCGGGAGCCCCAGGCCGCCGAAGCCCTCGCCGTAGTGGACCCACGCGAGCCCGGCGTCGTACTGCGCACCGAGGAAGGTGGCCGGGTCGGTCTCCTTCGGCGGGTGCTGGGTCAGCAGCTCGTCGATCGCGTCGAGCACGCGCTGTTCGTCGGTCGTGGACGGTGCATCGGTGACAGCCATGGCCAGACTGTAGCGATCAACTTGACCGCTCGGTCAAGGCGAGCCGTCAGGTCTGTTCCGCCAGTCTCTCGAGGAGCCGGTCGCGGACCGACTCGCCCGGTGCACGGGCCTTCTCGCTGGCGACCCGCCAGCCGTGGCGCGACGAGTAGACGAGCGGATCGTCGCCGACGCGACCCTCGCCGACCGCGACCACGTCGGCCACGAAGATGTCGTGGTCGAGCCCGAGGTCGAGCTTCTCCCGGATGTCGCAGCGCAGCCACGAGAGGCAGTTCACGACGTGGGGCACCGTGCCGTGGGTCTCGGTCTCGGTCTCGGTGAGGTACTCGTCGAAGAGGTGCTGGAACTTGTGGCCCGGGTACGAGAAGTACTGACCCTCCTCGACCTGGTCGCCGGCGAGGATCGAGACGCTGAACCAACCCGCCGCCTCGATCAGGGGGTGGGTGTCGTGCTTCGGGCTCACGGACGCCAGGATCACGGGCTCCTCGAAGCTGATCTGACACACCCAGTGCGACGTGTACGCCCGGGTGGTGCCGTCGTGGGTGACGGCCACCACCTGGACGCCCTTGGTCATCTGGCCCAGGCACTTCTTGACGTCGCGATCGATCACGGGACCGAGGCTAGGAGCCGCGCCGCGTCATCCCCAGTGCACGAGGAGGTCGGCGAACACCTCTCCGGGGTCGTCGTCGATCCCCTGCCGGGCGAACCAGCCGCAGACGTTCACCACATCGCGGTGCAGGAACGACAGCCCGTTCGGGTTGGCGGCGATGTCGACCGCCTGCGGGAAGTCGATGAACCAGAGGCGCCCCTCCCACCAGAGCAGGTTGTACGCCGACAGGTCGCCGTGGGCCCATCCCGCGCCGGTGATCGTGCGGAGGCCGTCGATCAGCTGGTCCCAGGCCGACCGGACCTCGCTCGGGGAGAGGCGGGCGCGGGCGAGCTGCGGTGCCGCCGCGACGGCGTCGCCCACGTACTCGAGGTCGAAGCGGTCGTCGGCGAAGCCGATGGGATACGGCACCGTGAGCCCGGCGCCGTGGAGCGACGACATCACCTCGAACTCGTGGCCGGTCCACCGGTCCTGAAGCAGTCGCTTGCCGTAGGTCGACATGAGCTCGACGGCGCGCCGATCGCGGGACTTCCGGAACTGACGGCCCTCGCGGTATTCGACGTCTCGGTGGAAGCTCGACGCCTTCTGGACGCCCATGGCCTCGAGCTGGCCCTTGGTCGCGACGGTACGGGGCAGGTAGCGCTTGCGGGCGATGGTGCAGCGGCGGCCGTCGGCGCCGACGAGCTCGACGAGGTCGATCTGCGCCTCCTTGCCGGAGCGCAGGGTGCCGAGCAGGAGCTCGTCGACTGGATCGTCGACGAGCCAGAGAGGTGGAGTGGACAACGGAGATGCTCCTCGGGGACGCGGGATCGATGATGAGATCGACCGCCCGCATCGAGGTGCGGCGTCAGGCCCTCCGGGAGGCGCGGTCGACGGGAGCGAGGCAGCGGGCAACCGTCATGACTGGCCTCCTCCACTCGTCGGACCGGGAACGGGGAAACGGTAGGGCGATGGGCATCCCTCAGCCAGCGAATATCGCGGCCGCATCGTCCGGCGTCAGTTGAGGCGGGCTCGCAGCCGCTGCGCCTCGACCCGGGTACCGGCCGGATCGGAGACCAGATGCCGGTCGGCCAACGACTCGAGGATCTTCGCGGCCCGTGCGTAGTCACCACTGGCCGCCAGCGCGCCGCCGAAGGCGCGATGGTCGTCGGCGGATGCATCCGGGAGCACCGTCCGCAGCTCGGTGCTCCACCGCAAGCCGTCGCGGTCCCCGCGACTGCGATGCACCGCCACCAGGTTGTTGAGCACCCGGCGCACGATGTCGACGGAACCGACCGGCCGCAGGAACGGCTCGATGTCCACCCCGGGTGCCATCGTCGAGAAGAGCTCGTCGAGGCCGTCGCGGTCGAGCACCCGTCCGCCACGGAAGGCGTCGACGTAGCAGTCGGCGTCGGAGGACAACCGGGTCACGAAGTGCGCCGGCGCCGCGATGCCGACCAGATCGACGCCGACCCGTCGGCCGACCTCCATCAGCACCACCGAGAGGGTGATCGGGAGCCCGACGCGTCGTTCCAGCACGAGGTGGAGATAGGAGTTGCGCGGGTCGTAGTAGTCGTTGCCGGCGCCGTGGAAGTCCTCGGTGGTGAACAACGTCGTGAGCAGCGATCCGAGGTCGGCGCCTCCGACCGATGCGGCGAGTTCGTCGAGACGACCACGGGCGGCGGCGAGGTCAGCCGACGGGTCGCCGTGGGCCCCGACCAGCAGCACGGCCTCGTCGAGCGGGACCTGCTCGCGGGTGACGAGGTCGGCGAACCGCTCCGTGAGCTCCACGCCCGGCAACCGTAGCCCTCGTCGCCGCGGCCTGCGCCGAGCGGTACGGTCTCGGCCGATCATCAGAACCAGTCCGAGGAGACCACGCCGATGTACCCCGGTGCGCACGCCGCCACCCGTCCCGATCACCCCGCCGTCATCATGGCGAGCGACGGTCGCACGATCACCTACCGCGAGCTCGACGAAGAGGCCAACCGCCTCAGCCAGCTGTTCCGGTCGCTCGGCCTCGCTCCCGGCGACCACGTGGCGTTCTGTCTCGAGAACAACGCACACTTCCTCTCGGTCGCCTGGGGCTGCCACTACGCCGGCCTCTACTACACCGCCATGTCCTCCCGTCTCAACGACGACGAGATGCAGTACATCCTCAACGACTGCGGAGCGAAGGCATTCATCACCTCGGCCTACGTCGGCGAAGCCGCCACCAAGGTCCTCGACAAGGCACCCAACGTCGACACCTGGTTGATGATCGGCGGCGTCGCCGACGGCTATGCGTCCTACGAGGAGACAATCGCCGCGCAGCCGGCCGAGCCCCTCGCCGAGCGCCCGGCCGGCATCGACATGCTCTACAGCTCGGGCACGACCGGCCGGCCCAAGGGCGTCAAGGCGCCCCTGTCGGGCACGCCGGTCGAGGAGGCCGGGGGCTCAGTGCTGGGGCTGTGCCAGCTGCTGTTCGGTCTCACCGAGGACACCGTCTACCTGTCGCCGGCGCCGCTCTACCACGCCGCCCCGCTGCGCTTCTGCATGGCGAACCAGATGGCCGGTGCCACCGTCATCGTCATGGAGCGCTTCGATCCCGAGGACGCCCTGCGCCTCATCGAGCAGTACCGCGTCACCCTCAGCCAGTGGGTGCCCACGATGTTCATCCGCATGCTGAAGCTCGACGAGGCCGTGCGCACCAAGTACGACGTGTCGTCGCTCGAGGTCGCCATCCACGCCGCGGCGCCGTGCCCGGTCGAGGTCAAGAAGCGGATGATCGAGTGGTGGGGGCCCGTGATCCACGAGTACTACGCCGGCTCCGAGGGCAACGGCTTCGTGTACTGCAACTCCGAGCAGTGGCTCGAGCATCCCGGCACCGTCGGCGTGCCCGTCCTCGGCACCGTCCACATCGTCGACGACGAGACCGGCGACGAACTGCCGGTGGGTGAGGCCGGCACCATCTACTTCGAAGGCGAGCAGGCCTCCACGTTCCAGTACCACAACGACGCGGAGAAGACCGAGGGATCACGGGACCCGAAGGGCCGTGGTTGGAGCACGTTGGGCGACGTCGGCCGCGTCGACGAGGACGGTTTCGTCTACCTGACCGACCGCAAGGCGTACATGATCATCTCGGGCGGGGTGAACATCTACCCCCAGGAAGCGGAGAACGCGCTCGCCCTGCACCCGAAGGTCTACGACGTCGCCGTGTTCGGCGTGCCCAACGAGGACTTCGGCGAGGAGGTCAAGGCGGTCGTGCAGCTCGCCGACGGCGTCGAGGGCACCAAGGAGGTCGAGCGCGAGCTCATCGAGTTCTGCCGCTCGAAGCTGGCCGACGTGAAGTGCCCGCGCTCGGTCGACTTCCGCGACGAGCTCCCCCGGCACCCCACCGGCAAGCTCTACAAGCGCCTGCTCAAGGACGAGTACTGGGAAGGGCACGAGTCCGGGATCATCTAGGTATCGACGCCCTCGTGCGTCGCCCGCCACTCGACGACACGACGGCGACCGACCATGACACCGCCGGATGCGAGGGCGATGGTGATCCCGGCCAGCGTCCAGGCCCACGGGTAGCCCAACTGATCGACCACGATGCCGAACAGCACCGGCCCGGACAGCGCGCCCACGTAGACGCCCGTCTGGGTGATGCCGGTGGCCGCGGCCGGTGCGCCCGGGTTGAGTCGCACGATGGCGAGGTTGAACAGGCCGGGCCACGCCCACCCCGATCCGAAGGCGACGAACGCGCCCAGCAGGTGGGTGAGCACGGTGCCGGGCGCGAGGAGCAGGTAGCCCGCCGCGCCGCCGAGCATGAGCAGGCTGACCACCGGCAGGTGGCGGCCGCCGCGGCGGTCGGCGAGCCGACCCATCAGCAGCCGCATGGTGATGCCGGCGGCCGAGCCGAACGTGAGGACGAGCCCGGCGGTCGACTCCCCCATGCCCGCGTCGACGCCGGCGCTGACGATGAACGAGGCGAGGGTGCCGTTGGCACCCGCCGCGAAGCCGACGGCCACCGCCAGGAGCACCAGCGGTCCGAGCGGCACGTCGCCGACCCGACCCGGCTGGCGGCGACGACCACCCGGCTCGACCACGGCGACCGGAACCGCAGCGGCGGCTGCGAGGGCGCCGAGCGCGCCGACGACGTAGGCCCATCGCCAGCCGACGGTGACACCGATGAGCGGCACGGCCAGACCGCCGAGCAGTGTCCCGGCCGGGACGCCCGCCTGCTTGAGCGCGAGCGACCACCCCTGGCGCGACGGCGCGATGGCCTTGGCGACGAGCAGGTTCGACCCCACCTGGGCGAGGGCGTTGCCGTAACCGGCGATCAGCAGCAGCCCGAGCAACGCCACGTACCCGGGCGCGATCGAGAGCGCGGCCATGACGACCGCCGAACCGATGGCCGCCGACCGCATCGCGCGGCCCGGGCCGATGCGTTCGGCGAGGCGCCCCATGAGCGCCGACCCGGTGGCCGCGGCGCCGAAGAAGACCCCCGACGCGATCCCGATTCGCGGGGGGGTGAACGGCAGGTCGCGCCCGATCTGCACGGCGAGCGCGCCCGTGAGCCACACGGGCAGGGTGCCGACGAGGGTCGTGGCCACGGCGGCGACCTGGACGCGCCGCTCGGTGGTCGCTCCCCCGACGGCGAGGAGTCGGCTCACCCGGTGATCCACTTCGGTTCGGTCGGCCGGGGTTCTGCGACCTGCGCGACCGTCCGGTCGAGGAGACCGTCGAGATCGGGGTCGACGTGGAGCTGCGCCGGATTCGCGGGACGGAAGGGCCTGTGCGGCGTGGTGGGCACCGGCTGACGCTACCGTCGGCGCGCGATGGCGTCGTTCCCGTTCCTCGACCACCCCGCCCCGATCCCCTTCGCCCACCGAGGCGGGGCGTCGGAGGCTCCCGAGAACACCCTCCCGGCCTTCGAGCACGCCGTGAACCTCGGGTTCCGCTACCTCGAGACCGACGTCCACGTCACCGCCGATGGTGTCCTCGTCGCGTTCCACGACGACAAGCTCGATCGGGTCACCGACCGCACGGGCGTCATCAGCGAGCTCACGTGGTCCGAGGTCTCGAGGGCACGCGTCGACGGCAGAGAGCCCATCCCGCTGCTCGAGGACGTGCTCGGCGCGTGGCCCGACGTCCGGGTGAACATCGACCCCAAGGCCGACGACTCGGTCGATCCCCTCATCGAGGTGATCCGTCGGACCGACTCGCTGCACCGCGTCTGCATCGGATCGTTCTCCGACGAGCGCATCGCCCGGGCCCGCGCCGCACTCGGCCCCGATCTGTGCACCGGCATGGGTCCCGAGGAACTGATCGGCCTCATCAAGGCCTTCGAGGGCGAGGACGTCCAGTTCTCCTCACAGGCGGCCCAGATCCCGCCGACCGATCCGAAGGGCCGTCCGCTCGCGACACCCGAGCTCGTCGAGACCGCCCACCGCTTCGGTATCGCCGTGCACGTCTGGACCATCGACGACGCCGACGAGATGCACGCGCTCCTCGACATCGGCGTCGACGGGATCATGACCGACCGCCCTGCCGTCCTGCGCGAGGTGTACGAGCAGCGGGGCATCTGGCACTGATGGAGCTCCCGCTCACGACGCTCGACTTCCTGACCCGGGCCCGCCGTCTGTTCCCCGACCGCATCGGCGTGGTCGACGGCGACGAGTCCTGGAGCTACGCCGAGTTCGCCGAGCGCTGCGACCGACAGGCCCGGTTCCTCACCGACGAGCTCGAGGTGCGGCCCGGGCAGGTCGTGGCCTGGCTGTGCGGCAACACCCACGAGCTGCTCGAGGCGTACTACGGCGTGCTGCTCGCCGGCGCCGTGCTGCTGCCGCTCAACATCCGTCTGTCGGCGGCCGAGCTGCGGGGCATCCTCGACGACTCGGGTGCCGTCGCGCTCTTCCGTCATCCCGACCAGCCCGATCCCGGGCACTCGGTCCGCCAAGTGGAGCTCGGCGACGACTTCGAGGCCGCGCTGGCCCGCCAGTCGGGTGACCTGCTGGAACCGCCCGACGTCGACGAGCGCGCCCCCGCCGAGATCTTCTTCACCAGCGGCTCCACCGGGATGCCCAAGGGCGCGGTCCTCACCCACCGCAACCTCTACCTGCACGCGATCCACAACGCGCTCACCAACGCCATCACCGGCGACGACGTCATCCTGCACATCGTGCCGCTGTTCCACGTCAACGGCTGGGGCACGCCGCACTACCTCACCGGTCTCGGCGGCGTGCACGTCATGCTGCCCCGCTTCGACGCCGGCGAGGTCCTCCGCCTCATCGAGACCCACGGCGTCACGCGGCTCTTCGCCGTGCCGGCGATGGTCCGCATGCTCCTCGACCATCCCGACGTCGCCACCCGCGACCTCTCCACCGTGGTCACCGCTTCCCTCGGCGGCGCTCCGGTGTCGGCGGACATGCTGGCCGAGGTCGAGGCGGCGTTCGACTGCACGGCCATCTGCGGCTACGGCATGACCGAGGCATCGCCCACGGTCACCCGCTCGCTCGACAAGCCGGGCGAGCCGCCATCGACCGCTCGCCGGTCGACCACGGGCCTGCCCATCGTCGGAGTCGACGCCCGCGTGCTCGGCACGGGCGACGTCGAGGTCCCGTGGGACGACGAGACCGTCGGCGAGGTCTGCGTGCGCTCGAACCACGTGATGCTCGGCTACCTCGACCAGCCCGAGGCCACCGCCCAGGTCATCCACGACGGCTGGCTGCGCACGGGCGACCTGGCCGTGGTGCGCCCCGACGGCTACCTCCGCCTGGTCGACCGCAAGAAGGACCTCATCATCAGCGGTGGCGAGAACATCGCCACCCCCGAGGTCGAGCACGCGCTCACCACCCATCCCGCCGTGCGCGAGGCCGCGGTGGTGGGGCGGGCCGACGATCGGTGGGGCGAGGTGCCGGTGGCCTTCGTCTCGCTGCACCCCGAAGCGGTGGCCACGCCCGACGAGCTGATCGCCCACGTCCGTGAGCTGTTGGCCCACTTCAAGGCGCCGAAGGCGGTCACCATCCTCCCCGAGCTGCCGAAGGTCGGCACCGGCAAGATCGACAAGTCCGGGCTCCGGTCCGGCGCCTGACGTTCAGCGGGCGAGCCAGGCGGGCTCGCTGTGGCCCACCGGTTCGGCCGGGCGAGTCCATCCGAGGTCCATGCCGTCGACCCGCAGCGGGAACGGCAGCCGGCGGATGCGCCCGAACGGCGAGTCGTCCTCGACGAGGCGGGCGGCGATGGCCGCGGCGGGCATCCCGGTTGCGTCGTCGGGGTCGAGGTCAGCGCCGGCGGCGAGGATCCACTGGGCCGTCTGCACCAGCGAGACCTCGACGTGGGCGCCCGTCGGGGCATGGTCGGCCAGCGCGGCGATCACGCCGGCAGCGGCGAGGTAGCCCGTGGTGTAGTCGGTGGCGGCGGCCGGGATGAGCTCGGGCGACTCCGCCGTTCCCTGCACCAGCGCGATGCCCGCCGCCGTCTGGGCCAGCTGCTCCCAGCCGCGGCGGTCGGCCCACGGCCCCGCAGGCCCGTAGGCGTTGAGACCGACGGTCACCAGACCCGGACGGGTGGCGGCCACCGTGGCCGGGTCGAAGCCGTGGCGGTCGCGGCTGTCGCGGCGGAAGCCCCACACGAGCACGTCGGCATCGTCGAGCAGTGCGTCGAAACGAGCACGATCGGCGGGCGAGTCGAGGTCGAGTGACGTCGACCGCTTGCCGACTCCCGTGTCGATCTCGAAGGCCGCGATGGTCGGGAGCTGCGGTGCACCGACCCGCAGGACGTCGGCACCGAGCGCGGCCAGCGTGCGCCCACACGTGGGGCCGGCGAGCACCCGCGTGCAGTCGAGGACCCGCAGTCCGCGCAACGGCCGGGACGGATCGCCGGCGAGCGAGGCGGTGCCACGAGCACCACCCGGCGACGTCGGCCGGTGGGCCCGGACGCGGATGGCGGGCTGTCCGGCCATCGCCACGCCTTGGGGGTGTGTGTGCCACTCGTCCGCGCTGCGGGCGACGGCTCCACACAACCCGGCGTCGGCCAGTGCATCTTCGAGCTCGAAGGCATCGTGCGCTGCGCAGGCAGCAGCGATCTCCTCGGTCGAGGCATCGGCGGCGACACCGAGGACGCGCGCCGCTCCGTCTCGGAGGTGGGGGAAGCCGCCGTGGAGATGGATCCAGCGGTCGTCCTTGCAGCGGTGCAGGGCCGTGAACCCGGGAGTCACGTCACGGAACAGCGTCACGCCCTCGGCCGGCGTCACCTGCTGGTGGAGGAATGACAGCAGCGATGCCGCGGC
This sequence comes from Acidimicrobiales bacterium, assembly GCA_041618235.1. Taxonomy (GTDB): domain Bacteria; phylum Actinomycetota; class Acidimicrobiia; order Acidimicrobiales; family Salinilacustritrichaceae; genus Salinilacustrithrix. Next base: position 54,284 of record JBFJNI010000001.1, on the reverse strand, counting down.
GTCCCCCACGTCGACACGGACCGTCCGGTCGCCGCCCGCCAGCCGGGTCGCGCCCGCGCCGACGGCGGCGAGCGCGGCGGCCGCGACCTCGCCGGCGGCGAACGGCGACCGCAGGACCGGATCGCGCCCGGTGATCTCCGTGTCGACACCGTCGAGCAGCGCCGCGATGTCACCGGCGGCGGTCAGGTCGAGGAGTCGATCGCCGTCCACGACCGGCACCGTAGGGCCCCGGACATCACCCGGTCGCCGGTCAGGCGAGGAGCGCGCCCGGGTTGCACACGCCGTCGGGGTCGAGGGCCGCCTTGACCGCCCGCATCGCCGCGACGTCTGCGGGCCCACGATCGACCTCGAGCCACGCTCGCTTGGCCGTGCCGATGCCGTGCTCGGCGCTGATCGAGCCCCCGCGCTCGATCACGGTTCCGAGGACCACCCGCTCGATGGCTTCCGCTGTGGGCCCAGATCCGACGCCGGTGACGTTGACGTGGACGTTGCCGTCGGCCACGTGGCCGAACAGCCACGTCGTGGCCTCCGGATCGGCGGCATGGACACGGTCGCCGATCTCGTCGACGAATGCAGCCAGGGTCTTCGCCGGCAGGGTGACGTCGTACTTGTGCGGCACCCCGATGCGAGCGATGGACTCGGTGTGCGCTTCGCGGGCGTGCCACAGCTGGGCCCGCCGGGCATCGTCGGTTGCGACGGCCACGGCTCCCGCACCGTCGAGGACGTCGACCACGGCACCCAGCATCGCCGTCGGATCGGGTGGTCCGACGGCCTCGATCACGAGCTGCACCGGCGGTACCGGATCGTGGATCGGCGCGACCCCGGTCTGTTCGGCCACGAGTCGCGCACCGTCCGCGAGGACGAGCTCCACCGCCTCGAGCGTGGGGACCGAGCGTCGCAGGACACCGGCGGCACGCACGGCGGCGGCCACGGACGAGAAGCCGACCAACGCAGTGACCACCTCGCCCGCGGCCGGCACCAGCGCCAGACGGGCCCGGCACACGATGCCCAGCGTCCCTTCGCTGCCGCACAGCAGCCCGGCGAGGTCGAAGCCGGTGTTGTCCTTCACCAGGCCGTCGAGGCGCGACACCACGTCGCCGGTACCGAGTACGGCCTCGACACCGAGGAGCTGGGCGCGGGTCGCCCCGAAACGCACGACGCGGAGACCGCCCGCATTCGTGGCGACCGAACCCCCGACCGTGGCGGTGTCGCGGGACGCGAAGTCGACGCCGTAGCGCCACCCAGCACCGGCGGCCGCAGCCTGGACGTCGGCGATCGTGTCGCCGGCGCCCGCCGTGATCTGGCCCGCATCAGCGTCCACCTCGAGACCCCGCAGCCGAGACGTCGACACGACGATCTCGCCGTGCAGCGGAACGCCACCACCGACGAGGCCGGTGTTGCCGCCCTGCGGTACCAGCGCGACCCCGTACCGGCGGGCGGCCCGCACGACCGCGGCCACCTCCGCAGCATCTCCGGGGCGGACGACGGCCGGCGTCGAACCGACGAACCGGCCGGTCCAGTCGATGGTCGACGAGGCGACGACATCGGGATCGGTGACCACGTGCAACGGACCGATGGCATCGCGCACGTCGTCGAGGAACCGGTCCATCTCGTCATTGTGGCCGGGCCGGAGCCGCCACCGGGTCGGCGCTACGTTCGCCGTATGCCCGCGCCGCTCGTCCCGTTCCACACGCTCCACGCGACCCGGGGCATGGTCTGCTCGGTCGACCACCTCGCATCGGGCGCAGGCATCGCGATGCTGCGCGCCGGCGGCAATGCGGTCGACGCAGCGATCGCGACCTCGGCGGTCCTGGCGGTGACCACGCAGCACCTGTGCGGCATGGGCGGCGACCTGTTCGCCCTGGTGCATCACACCGACGGCGACGACCCGGCCTGCCTCAACGCCAGCGGCCGGGCCGGCAGCGGGGCCGACGCCGCGAGCTTGCGGGCCGAGGGGCACACCGCGATGCCGACCGACGAGGACATCCGGGCCGTCACCGTGCCCGGCTGCGTCGACGGCTGGCTCACCCTGCACGAGCGCTTCGGCCGACTGCCGTTCCGCGACGTCATCGAACCGGCCAGGGCGTACGCAGCCGACGGCTTCCCCGCCTCGCCGCTGCTGGCGTTCATGATCCCGCTGATCGCCCACGTCGACGGGGCCGACGACTACACCCGCCAACCGGTTCGTGCCGGCACGATCGTCACCCGCCCCGGCGTCGCACGGACGCTCGCCGCCATCGCTGCGGACGGGCGGGCTGCGTTCTACGAGGGCGAGTTCGGTGCCGGGCTCCGACGCCTCGGCAACGGGCTGTTCTCGGCTGACGACCTCGCCACCTCGCAGGCCGACTGGATCGATCCGCTCGGCATCGACCTCTGGGGACACCGGACGTGGACGGTCCCTCCCAACAGCCAGGGCTACCTGTCGCTCGCCGCCGCTCGCATCGTCGAGCTCATCGGCGACGTCCCCGACCCGGGGACCGCGGCGTGGCCGCACCTCCTGGTCGAAGCCGCCCGACTCGCGGGACACGACCGGCCCACCGTGCTCCACGACCGAGCAGACGGCATCGCGCTGCTGGCCGATGCCCGACTCGAGGCGCGAGCTGCAGCGTTCGACCCCGACAGCCGCTCCGACCTCCCCACCTCGGCGCACGCGGGCGACACGATCTACCTGTGTGCCGCCGACGGCGACGGCATGGGCGTGTCCCTCATCCAGTCGAACGCGCGGGGCTGGGGCGTGCACCTGGCGGTTCCCGAGGTCGGGATCTTCCTCCACAACCGGGGCCAGGGGTTCTCGGTCGAGCCGGGTCATCCGGCCGAGCTGGCGCCGGGCCGACGGCCGCCGCACACGCTCGCACCCGCGCTCGTGCAGCGGGCCGACGGGACGCTCCGATCGGTGCTCGGCACCATGGGCGGCGACACCCAGCCCCAGGTGGTGCTCCAGCTCCTGGCCCGCCTCCTCGCCGCCGGCGAATCACCTGCGGCGTGCATCGGCGCACCGCGCTGGCGCATCGGTGACGGCGGCTTCGACACATGGACGGTGGCACCCGGACACGTCGGCGTCGAGGCGGGCGTACCCGCCGCGTGGATCGACGGGCTCCGGGCTCGCGGCCACGACGTGCGTGTCGACCAGCCGTGGGACTCGGGCTACGGCCACGCCCACCTGATCGAGCGCCTGCCCGACGGCACGCTCGCCGGCGCCCACGACCCGCGCGCGCTCACGGGCGCGACCGCCACCTGGTAGCGCCGACGAGGGCGATGCTCGAGCGGGTGACGTCCGAGCTCAGGTGAACGATGGATCTCGCTTCTCGAACCCGGCCATGACCGCCTCGACCTGGTTCGGGCTGCCGATGAGCCGGCCGATCTCGTCGCGCTCGGCGGCGTACTGCTCGGCCACCGGCACGGTGCCGGACGCGTTGAGCAGCCGCTTGGCCGCGCGCACGGCCTCGGGGCTCTTGCCCGCGATCTCGCGTGCCAGATCGTGGGCCGCGGCGTAGGGATCATCGGCCACACGGGTGGCGAGCCCCAGCTCGACGGCCTCGGCGCCCTCGACCATGCGGCCCGTGAAGGTGAGCTCCTTGGCGACGTCGAGGCCGACGAGGCGCGGCAACATCCAGGTGCCGGTCATGTCGGGGATCAGGCCCCACTTGATCTCGAGCACGCTCATGCGGGCGTCAGGGGCGATGATGCGGATGTCGGCGCCGAGGGCGATCTGGCACCCTCCGCCGAGCGCCACGCCGTGGACCGCGGCGATGACCGGGACGGGGACCTCCTGCCAGGTGTGGGCGACCTGCTGTCCGAGGTGGGTGATGCGCCCGTCGGGGCGGTCGCCGGCGCTGGGCGCGTCGGTCGAGGGCCGGGGGCCGTCGCCCGCCATCGCCTGGAAGCTGGAGAAGTCGAGCCCGGAACAGAACGCCCGACCCGCGCCCGACAGCACGACCGCTCGGATCGTGGGGTCGTTCGCCACCGTCTCGCCCGCCTCGGCGATGGCCGCGAACATCGCGCCGTCGAGCGCGTTCATCTTGTCGGGCCGATCGAGGCGCACGTCGGCGACCCCGTCCGTGATCTCGATCTGCACGCGGTCGCTCATCGCACTGGCTCCTGGGTCGTTCCGGCGGGACGGTGGCCAGTCTGACAAGTCCGGGACCTCGACGTCGCCCGAACGCGTGACCAGGAGCTCAGGACGCGGCGAGCACCGTGAACACGCCGGCGCCGAAGAAGGGACGCAGGAGTGCATTGGCGGACGCCGACTCGAGATCCGCGACCAGGACTCGGGCCGCCTCACCGGCCGCCCGGGCCAGGCGCGTCGCCGCATCCCGATCGTCGGATCGGAGTCCGGTCGCCTCGCAGGCCGCCAGCGCCGCCTCGACGGCGCGGTGTGCGGCGCGGCATCCCTGCTGGTGCCGTCCGATCCGACGCAGCGCCGTCGCGACCTCGCGGGTTCCCCGGAGCCGTCCGACCTCGCCACCGGCCGTCTCGGCGGTGGCGTCCAGGGCCGCGACCATCCAATCGAGGTCTCGACGGTCTCTCGACCCCCACCACGACACGAATTCGTCCACGTCCATGTTGGCCCCTCCGGCGTTGGTTGCCGATGTCCCACGCCAGATCGGCAGCCAACGTCGGTTGATGAGCCGCCCGACACGAACGGTCCGAACGGCCCACTCCCGCGCGCCTCGCCGTCGTGTGCGCGCGGAGCGCATCTGCCCACGTCCGGTGAGGACGGCCCTACGTCGCGTGAGCACGTCGCGCGCCTTGTCCGGTTCGCCCGAACCCACGGATGACGAAACGATTCCGGTCGCGGACCGTGACGGCACGGTGCGCCGCGATGTGCCTACTGTCACGTCCCGGTAACCCATCCCGGGTCCACCGACTGCTATTGACACTCTGCCAACAACGGCCGTAGCGTCGTCTCGACGACGTGACCGTCGTCACGGGCGCTGTGAGTGCCCGCTCCTGGGACCTTCCCGGAGCACTGATCAAGGGGGAACTACGTGACGAGTCAGACCTCGACGCGCCGGTGGTACCGGTTGCTCGCCTTGCTGCTGGGGCTGGCGCTCGTCGCCGCGGCCTGCGGCGGCGACGATGACGACACCGGCAGCTCGGATGACACCGGCACCACGACACCGGTCTCCGAGCCCGACGAGTCCGACGTCGGCGACCCGGTCGCCGGCGGCAAGCTGGTCTACGGCGTCGAAGCCGACACGGGTACGCCGTGGACGCCGGCGAAGTCCATCTGCGCCATCTCCTGCCACATGATCATGCGGTCGGTGTTCGACACCCTGACGCTGTTCGCCGAAGACGGCTCGGTGAAGCCGAACCTGCTCGAGTCCTTCGAGGCCAACGACGACTTCACCGAGTGGACCCTGACGCCGAAGTCGGGCATCAAGTTCCACGACGGCTCCGACTTCGACGCCGCGGCCATCAAGGCCAACCTCGACGCTCACCTGTCGAGCTTCCTCACGGCGAAGGCCCTGCTGAACGTCGAAGGTGTCGCCCTCAACGCCGACGGCACCGCCGCCGTGGTCACGATGAAGAGCCCGTGGAACCGCTTCCCCGTGTTCCTGTCCGGCCAGATCGGCTACATGGCGTCGCCCACGTGGCTCGCCGCAGCCGCCGAGGACACCTCGCTCGAGTCGAAGCCGGTCGGAACCGGCGCCTTCGTCTTCAAGTCGTACGAGACGGGTGGCAGCTTCATCGCCACCAAGAACGCCGAGTACTGGCGAGCCGACGAGGGCCTGCCCTACCTCGACGAGATCGAGTACCGGGTGCTCGCCGACGGCCAGGCACGCAAGAACGCGCTCCTGTCCGGCGACATCGACATCATGCACACCTCCTCGGGTGAGGTCATCTCGGACCTTCGCAAGGACGACAGCATCGAGCTCACCGAGAACTCGTCCTTCGGCGAGACCAACTACACGCTGATGATGGTCGACAACCCCGAGTCGAACCTGTTCGACGTGCGGGTCCGCAAGGCCCTGCGCATGGCGCTCGACAACAAGGTGATCATCGAGCGTCGCGGCGCCGGCATCGGCGAGGAGGCCAACGGCCCCTTCAGCCCGCAGCAGACGGGCCACCTCGACGACTCGGGCTTCCCGACCTTCGACCCGGACGGGGCCAAGAAACTCCTCGACGAGTACAAGGCCGAGAAGGGTCTCACCCAGGTCAAGGTCAGCTACACGACCACCACCGATCCGGCCAACCTCGAGACGGCCGAACTGCTCAAGCAGTTCTGGGAGCAGGTCGGCTTCACGGTCGAGTTGGCCCAGATCGAGCAGAGCCAGTTCATCATCACCGCCCTCACCGGCGACTTCGAGATGTTCGGCTGGCGCAACCACGGTGGCGTCGACCCCGACAGCCAGCGCATCTGGTGGCACAGCGAGACCGCCGACCCCGTCGGCGCCCTCGGCCTCAACTTCGGTCGCATCAAGGACGACGTGATCGACGAGAACCTCGACAAGCTGCGTCAGACCAACGACGAAGCTGAGATCACGGCCGCCGCTGAGGCGATCAACCGCCGGTTCGCCGAGCAGGTCTACAACCTGTGGAGCAGCTGGACCGTGTGGGGCATCGCCAAGCAGCCCAACGTCAACGGTCTGGACGCCTTCGTCCTGCCCGACGGCACGCCCGAGATCTACGGCAACGGCATCGGTGGCTCCCACCAGGTGTCGCAGCTCTGGATCGGCGAGTAGCCGAACCGTGAAGACCGTGGTCCCGGGGCACTGCCCCGGGACCACACGTCCCTGTTCTGCTTGCGAGTAGGAAGCCGTCACACGCTGTGAAGTTCTTGGCCATCAGGCTCGTCCAACTCGTCGTCGTGCTCCTCGCGGCGACGTTCTTCACCTATTCGCTCACCTTCATCTCCAACAGCCCGTCACAGGTCGTCGACACGCTCTTGCAGATCGAAGCCGGCGCGCCCGAACGGCGCGCCGTCATCGAGGACGAGCTCAACCTCGACGACCCCCTCGTCATCCGCTACGGCAAGTGGCTGGGGGCGGCCGTCACCGGCGACCTCGGCCAGTCGTACTCTGCGCAGGAGCCCGTCTCCGACCGCATCCAGACCCGCTTGCCTCGGACGCTCGCACTGGTCTTCTACGCCCAGATCATCGCTCTCATGCTCGCCATCCCCGCTGGCATCGTGGCGGCTTGGCGAGCCGACACCTGGGTCGATCGGGGCCTGTCGACCACCAGCATCGGACTGCTCGCGGTACCGAATTACGTGGTGGCCGTGCTCCTCGTCTACTTCTTCGCCCTCCGCCTGGGTTGGTTCCCCTCCATCACCAGCTCCGACCTGAAGGTCACCGACCTCAAGAGCTATCTGCTGCCGTCCGTGTCGTTGGCGCTCGGACAGATCGCGGTCTACATGCGCCTGTTGCGCACGGACATGATCGCCACGCTCCAGGAGGACTTCATCGGCATGGCCAAGGCGAAGGGCCTGACCACCCGGTCCATCCTGTTCCGGCACGCCCTCCGACCGTCGAGCCTGTCGCTCGTGACCACCATCGGCATCAACGCCGGCGCCGCCATCGGCGGCACGGTCATCATCGAGCAGATCTTCGGCATGCCCGGCATGGGCACGATGCTCGTCGACGCCATCTTCCGGCGAGACGTCCTCGTGGTGCAGGGCGTCGTCGCCGTCATCGCCGCCGGGTTCGTGATCATCAACTTCATGATCGACCTCCTGTACGCCGCTCTCGACCCGAGGATCCGCAGTGTCCGATCTGCCGCCTGACGACGCCGCCATCGTGCCGGCCGATGTACAAACGCTCGAGCCCGAGCCACCGCACGCCTCCGACCTCCCCAAGGAGAAGGGTTGGGGCATCGGCTTCTGGCTGTCGGTGGTGTGGCTGATCATCACGTTCACGCTGTGCATCCTCGCTCCGTACCTGCCCTTCGTGGACAAGCCCGGCTCGTTCCCCGACTTCTCGGTCCCCGCCGCCGACGGCCCGTCCGCCGCCCACTGGTTCGGGGTCAACGACAACGGCGACGACCTGTTCTCGGCCGTCGTCAACGGCGGGCGCGTCTCGCTGTTCATCTCGTTCTCGGTGGTCGTCATCGGCTTTCTCTCGGGCGGCCTGGTGGGCATGATCGCCGGCTACTTCAAGGGCCGGGTCGACCGGGTCATCTCGGCCATCATCGACATCCTCTTGGCCTTCCCCGCCCTGGTCCTCGCGCTGGCGATGATCGCCATCTTCGCCAGCGACGGCAACACCGTCCGACCGAACCTCCCCGTGGTCGTCGGCGCCTTGTCGATCCTGTCGATCGCACCCCTCGCCCGGATCACCCGCGGCATCACCCTCGCCTTCTCCGAGCGTGAGTTCGTCACGGCCGCCCGCACCATGGGGGCCAAGAACTCCCGCATCCTCCGCCGGGAGATCCTGCCCAACGTCATCCCACCGATGGCGGTGTTCAGCCTCGCCGTCATCGCCGTCGTCATCGTCGCCGAGGGTGCTCTCGCCTTCCTCGGCCTGTCGGTCGGCTCCCCCGCCCCCACCTGGGGAAAGCTCATCAACGCCGGCCGTCCACAGCTCGAGACCAGCGGCCACATCACCTTCTTCCCCGCCGGCGTGATGTTCCTCACCATCTTGGCGCTCAACTACATCGGCGATGTCCTCCAGGGGAAGTTCAACGTCCGAGAAGGAGCGCTCTAGTGGCCCGCCGCATCATCGCCGCCGACGGAGGCCACGAGGGCGCACCGCTGCTCGAGATCACCGACCTGCGCACGCACTTCCTGACGCCGCACGGCCGGGTCCGCGCGGTCGACGGCGTGACGTTCACGCTCGAACGGGGGCGCACGCTGGGCATCGTGGGCGAATCCGGCTCCGGCAAGACCGTGCTGTCCCGATCGATCATGGGCCTGCTCCCCCGCAGCAACGTCGAGCGCACCGGCTCCATCAGGTACGAGGGCACGGAGATCTCCGACTACTCCCAGGCCGAGATGCGCTCGGTGTGGGGTCCGCAGATGGCGATGATCTTCCAGGACCCCATGACCTCGCTGAACCCGGTCATGCGGATCGGGAGGCAGATCACCGAGTCGCTCCGCTACCACCTCGACATGGACAAGGCCGAGGCGAAGGACCTCGCCGTCTCGCTGCTCAAGTCGGTCGGAATCCCCGAACCGGACAAGCGGTTCAAGGAGTACCCCCACCAGCTGTCCGGCGGCATGCGCCAGCGCGTCGTGATCGCCATCGCCCTCGCGTGCGGCCCCAAGCTGCTGATGGCCGACGAGCCCACCACGGCCCTCGACGTCACCGTCCAGGCCCAGATCCTCAACCTGCTCGACGCCCAGCAGCGCGAGCGCTTCATGGCGATGATCCTGGTCACCCACGATCTCGGCGTCGTCGCCGGTCGGGCCCACGACATCGCGGTGATGTACGCCGGGCAGATCGTCGAGAAGGCATCGGCCAAGACGCTGTTCTCCGGGATGCGGATGCCCTACACCGAGGCCCTGCTCGAATCGATCCCGAAACTCGAGTACCGGAGCCACACGCGTCTCGCCTCCATCCCCGGCCGCCCGCCCAGCCTGGTGAATCCCCCGAAGGGGTGCATGTTCGCCGCCCGGTGCCGATACGTCCAGGAGCAGTGCCTCGAGGAGAAGCCGCAGCTGATCGAGGGCGACACGCCCGACCACCAGTATCGATGCTTCTTCCCCGTCGGCACCGATGCCGGCCGCGAGGCTCTCGAACGGAACCTCGCCGAGGGTCGGGTCCCGCAAACCGATGATGTCGAGGTCGCGATCACCGCGCCCGGAGGAGCGAAGTAGATGGCCGGTTCCGGCACCGCACACCTGCGTCCGGTCGACGAGGTCGTCCTGCGCGTCGAGGACCTCACGGTCGAGTTCCCCGCCAGCGGGGGTCGCAAGGTCCACGCCGTCACCGGCGTGAGCTTCGACGTCGCCAAGGGCGAGACGCTCGGCATCGTCGGCGAATCCGGCTGCGGGAAGTCCACCACGGGCAAGGCCATCATGCGCCTCGTGCCCATCACGTCCGGCACCGTCACGTTCAACGGCAACGAGATCTCCAGCCTGAGCGGCAACAAGCTGCGTGAGCTGCGACAAGAGCTGCAGATGATCTTCCAGGACCCGGTCTCGTCCATCAACCCTCGCCGCACCATCGGCGACGTGGTCACCGAGCCGCTGGACATCTGGAACCGGACCGACGGCGCCGAGGAACTGGTCGACCGGGTCCTGAGCGATGTCGGCCTCGATCCCCAGGTCGCCCGGCCGAAGCGGCGCCACGAGTTCTCCGGCGGGCAGTGCCAGCGCATCTGCATCGCCCGCTCCCTGGTGCTCGACCCCGAGGTCATCATCTGCGACGAGCCCGTGTCGGCCCTCGACGTGTCGGTCCAGGCCCAGATCCTCAACCTCCTCGAGGACATGAAGGAGCGTTACGGCCTCACGCTGGTGTTCATCGCCCACGATCTCGCCGTGGTCAAGAACGTCTCCGACCGCGTGGCGGTCATGTACCTCGGCAAGATCTGCGAGATCGCCTCGCCCGACGACCTGTACTACCGCCCCGCACACCCGTACAGCGCCGCCCTGCTCACCGCGATCCCGTTGCCCGACCCAGATGTCGTGCCCAACACCGGCGACCTGGCGGGCGATCTCCCCTCACCGATGGCACCGCCGTCCGGTTGCCGATTCCGCACCCGTTGCGCGCGCGCCACCGACCGCTGCGCCGCCGAGGAACCCATCGTCCGCCAGGTGGGCGACGACCACTTCGTGGCCTGTCACTTCCCGCTCGTCGGTGAGGTGGCACCTCCCAGCACCAGCGCAGTGAGGGTCGCCACCAGCAGCTAGTCGCACCACACATCGCACGCTCGGCCAGGGGACATTCGGGGGGGCCGTTGACATCACAGCATCGTTCACGGACCCGGCTCGACCCCGCGGTCCGTCGCCAGCAGATCGCCGAGGCGGCGGCGCGGGTCTTCGCCGAGCACGATCCGTCCGAGGTGTCGTTCGAGGCGGTCGCCGACGAGGCGGGGGTGTCCCGCAGTCTCGTCTACTCGTACTTCGGCGACCGAGGCAGCCTGTTCGCGGCGGCGTACAACCACGAGCTCGCCCGACTCGACGAACGCATCGACGGCGCGCTCGAGTCGTTGGGGTCCGACCGCGATCGACTCGAGCTGGCCGTCGAGGCGTACCTCGACTTCGCCTGGCGCCACCGGAAGGCATGGGAGCTCATCGCCTCGGCCGGCGCCTCCCGCCATCCCGCGGTGCGAGAGGCCGTCGGCGCCCGCACCGACCGCATCGCCGAGACGCTGGGCGGCTCGCCCGAGGCACGTCTGCTGGTCCGGGGCGTGCTCGGGATGCTCGAGGCCGCTGCCGTGCACACGCTCGAGCACGACGAGGTCAGCACCGACGGCCTGGCCTCGTTGCTGAGCCAGGTGATCTGGGCGGGCATCTCCTCGCTGCAGCAACCCAGCGACTGACGGCGCTCGACCGTCGCTCCTGCGCTGCAGCCGGATCAGAGACCCAGGTCGGCCTCCCAGAGCTGCGCGACCTGGGACTGCGTTCCCTCGTAGGCCACGTCGGCCACCGCACCGCGACCGCTGAGCCACAGCAGCAGCTCTCCGGGGCGGCCGATGACCTTGGGTGATCCGGTACCGCGCCGGGCCAGCGTCCGCCCGTGCTGGTCGACGAGCTCGACGTCGAGCTTGGCCCGCCACAGCTGGATCCCGGCCATGCGGGCGACCCCCGGCCGGAGTGCGTCGTCGAGCTCGGGCCGGTCGGCACGCGGGCCCTCGCCGTTGGCGCGACGGACGTCCTCGTGGTGCACGAAGTACTCGTGCAGGTTGAGCAGCGAACGCACCACGGGGAGACCCCACGGCACCAGTGGAGGGCCCGTGCGGACACGGTCGACGACGGCGTCGTAGCCCCGGCGCGCCTCGCGGTCCATCGCCCAGTCGGTGACGCGCTGGAACGGGCCGCCGATCACGAGGCCCGGACCGGACAGCGGGTTGCGCTCGCGCGCCACGAGATGAGCCGCCAGATCGGCGGTCTTCCAGCCGGCGCACAGCGTGGGGGCGTCGGGCCCGAGCTGGTCGAGCCGAGCGCTGAGCTCGGCCCGCTCGCGGGCGTCGTGGGGAATGGCCATGGTCCAGAGCCTAGGGATCTGGCGCGGCTCCGCCGCCTGCGGATGACCGGCGACGCCGGCGATAGGGTGCCCGCCATGGCCAAGCCGTACGACATGCAGATCGACCTCGAGACCACCTACGAGGTGACCTTCGCCACCACGAAGGGCGACATCGTCGCCGATCTCGATCCCGCCCTCGCACCCAAGACGGTCAACGAGTTCGTCTCGAAGATCCGCGACGGGTTCTACGACGGCCTCACCTTCCATCGCGTCGTGCCCCAGTTCGTCATCCAGGGCGGCGACCCCCAGGGCACCGGCACCGGCGGTCCCGGCTACAAGTTCGAAGACGAGCCGGTCAAGGGCGAGTACACGCTCGGCGCCCTCGCCATGGCCAATGCCGGTCCCAACACCAACGGCAGCCAGTTCTTCATCTGCATCGACGACTGCACCCGCAAGCTCGACAAGCTCTACAACCTCTTCGGCTACGTGACGTCGGGCGTCGAGATCGCCCAGGCGATCGAGGTCGGCGACACGATGACCACGGTCACCGTCACCGAGAAGGCCTGACCGTCCGGCGATCCGAGCTTGGCTCGCTCCCGTGAGCGACCTCAACATCGTCGAGACCCTCGGGGCCATCGCCTCGGCGGTACCGGAACGCGAGTGCATGGTCTGGCGCGACCGGCGCCTGACCTGGAGCGAGTTCGCCGACCGGTGGCAACGCTTCGCCCGTGCACTGGTCATCGCCGGCGTGGGTGGCTCGGTTCGTCCGGTGGCGAACGGCTGGGAGAGTCCGCACGACCACGTCGCGCTGATGCTCACCAACGGCAACGAGTACCTCGAGGCCATGCTCGGTTGCTGGCAGGCACGAGCGGCCAGCGTCAACGTCAACTATCGATACACAGCCGACGAGCTCGCGTTCCTGCTCGGCGACAGCTCGGCCGTCGCCGTCGTCTACCACGCCCGATTCGCTCCGATGGTCGCCGCGGCGCTCACCCGGTGCCCCGAAGTCCGGCTCCTCGTCGTGGTCGACGACGGGTCGGGGACCGCGCCGGTCGACGGTTCGGTCGACTACGAGTCCTTCCTCGCCGGTGGCGCCGGCGTGGTCCCGTGTGTCGGCGAGCTCACGGCCGACGACCGCTACCTCGTCTACACCGGCGGCACCACCGGCAGCCCCAAGGGCGTCTTGTGGCGCCAAGGCGACTTCCTCGCCACCGCACTGGGCATCATCGGGACCATCGACGAGATCGTCGAGCGGGCCCGCCGGCCCGACCGGCCCCGGGCGCTCCCCGCCCCTCCCTTCATGCACGGCGCGGCGCACTGGAACGCGCTGTCGTGCCTGCTCGCCGGAGGCACCGTCATCGTCCAGGACCACACCGAGGGCCTCGACCCCGCCGACGTGCTCGACGTGTGCGAACGGGAGCACGTCGGCTCGCTGTTGATCGTCGGCGACGCCTTCGCTCGTCCGCTCCTCGACGAGATCGTCCGGACCGACCGCGACCTGTCGGCGCTGCGGCACCTGATGACCGGGGGCGCCGTGCTCTCGCCCACCATCAAAGCGCAGCTCGTTGCCGCGCTGCCCGAACTCCGCATCGTGGACATCCTCGGCTCGTCCGAGACGGGGCGCCACGGCCTCAGCTCGTCGTCGGCCGGCGACACCGCCGAACCCGGGGTGTTCGCCCCGTCGTCCACGACGGTGGTGCTCGATGCCGCCCGGACCCGTGAGCTCGAGCCGGGTGACCCGCAGACCGGCTGGCTCGCCCAACGTGGCCGGGTGCCACGCGGCTACCTCAACGATCCGGACAAGACCGAGGCCACGTTCCCCCGGATCGACGGGACCGTCCACGCCGTCGCCGGCGATCGGGCCCGGGTCCGCGCCGATGGCCGCATCGAACTGCTCGGTCGCGACTCGGTCACCATCAACACCGGGGGCGAGAAGGTGCACGCCGAGGAGGTCGAGCAGGCCGTGAAGGCCCACCCCAGCGTGTACGACGCGCTGGTCGTCGGCCGACCGAGCCAGCGGTGGGGTCAGGAGATCGTGGCCGTGGTGTCGGTCACCGACGGGTTCATCCCCGCCGAGGTGTCGGCTGCCGCGGGCGAGCACCTCGCCCGCTACAAGCTCCCGAAGGACTACGTCGTGGTCGAGCAGATCCGACGGAGCGCCAGCGGGAAGCCCGACTACGCCTGGGCGCGGGAGATCGCCCTGGGGCGCCAGTCCGCTCCTGGCGACGGAGCCTGACGTGCGTCGGGCGGTCGCCACTGCGCCCCTCACCTATCTCCGCCGCCCCGTCCTCGCGGATGCGGAGGAGTTCGTGACCCGGGCGACGGAGAGCCATGGCCACCTGCGCCCGTTCGTCCACGCGGCCGAGGACCTGTCGGAATACCGGTCGTGGATCGCCCGCGACGACCGCCCCGACACCGCCCAGTTCCTCGTGTGCCGCCGCTCCGACGACGCGATCGTCGGGTTCGTGAACCTCAACACGATCTTCCTCGGCGCCCTCCAGTCGGCCTCGATCGGTTGGGCGTCGTTCCGGCCCCACGTGGGCGCCGGGCACCTCACCGAGGGCGTCGAACTCGCCCTCCGCATGGCGTTCACCAGCCTTCGTCTGCACCGGGTCGAGGCCAACATCCAACCGGCGAACGAACGATCCCGCGACCTGGCATTGCGCTGCGGGTTCTCGCTCGAGGGGTTCTCGCCCAAGTACCTCAAGATCGGCGGGCGCTGGCGCGATCACGAACGCTGGGCCGTCGTCGTCGACGACTGGCGCGCACGGCAGCGTCCGTCACGGAGCGCCGCTGCCGGTGCCGCGGTGTTTGGCCCCGATGCGACCGAAGGCCGACAATGACCGGTCCCGGGGCGGCCGTCGCTGCGCCGATGCCCTCATGACCTCGTCTCCCACGATCCGCCGAGTTCGTCTCGACCGTCCGCTCGACCTCCGGCTCACGCTGGGCCCGACACGCATGGGCCGCGGCGACCCGTCGACCCACCTCCGGACCGATCAGGCGGCGCGCGCCAGCCACACCCCGGCCGGTCCGGTCGCGTTGCACCTCTCGGTCGCCGACGGCGAGGTCGTCGGACGAGCTTGGGGCCCAGGAGCCGACTGGGCACTCGACCAGATGCCTGCCCTCGTCGGCATCGACGACACCGTCGACCTCCACACGGGAAATGCACTGATCGACGATCTGGTGCAGCGCATCCCCGGCCTCCGCATCGGCCGCACCGACCGCGTCCTCGAGGCCCTGGTCCCAGCCGTGTGTGCCCAGGGTGTGTCGGGCTTCGAGGCCAAGCGGGCCCACCTGCAGCTCATCATGGGGCTGGGCGAGGAGGCCCCCGGGCCGACCGAACTCGCGCTCCGCCTGCCACCGAGCCCGCGCACGCTCGCCTCGGCCTCCCACCAGGACCTGCACCTGATGGGCCTCGAGCAGGGACGAGCCGACGTCATCCGCCGCGCGGCCGCCCGGGGTGCCACCGTCGAGGGACTCATCGAGATGAGCACCATGGAAGCCGAGCAGCGTCTGCGGGCGCTGGCAGGCGTCAGCGTGTGGACCGCTGCGGTGGTCCGCCAGGTGGCGATGGGCGACCCCGACGCCGTTCCGGTGGGTGACCCGGCCCTGCGGCACATCGTGGCCTGGGCCTTCACCGGCGAACGACGTGGAAACGACGCACAGATGCTCGAGCTGCTCGAGCCGTTCCGCGGGCAGCGGGCCCGGGTCCTGCGGCTGCTCAGGGCGGCTCGTCTCGGACCACCGGTCCACGGCAGCGAAGACGACTCCGGCGTCGGCTGAGCACGGCCAGCCGAACAGGGCCGGTCGCGGGCCGACCATCCCCAGCGTGTGGACAACCGCCGCGGAAAGACACAGGCTTGTACCCCTTCCTCCGCACAGGCGTTCGGTCGTACCGTGCACGACATGGCGAGCTTCGAAGTCACCCTCCGGGACCGGTCCACCGAACTCGTGGTCGGCGCCGACGCCTACCAGCAGGAAGGACCCATGACGACGTTCTTCCACCTCGGCGACGGCCGCGAGGTCGTCGACTGCTGGTCGATCCGCGTCGCCAGCGTACGCACGGCCGACGTGCTCCTGGTGCGTCGCTGCGACGAGTCGACGGCGCTCCGAGCGGTGGGCTGACCTCCCACACACGCTGGCCGGGCCTGCCGTCCCGGAGCGGCTCTCGATCGATCGGTAGCCTCGCCACCGCATGACCACCGAGCAACCCGACGCCGGGACCGGCCCCGCGTCCTGGATCGCACGACTGGTCCTCGCCCTCCTCGCCCTCGTCCCGATGATGCTCTCGTCACCGGGTCAGGTGACCGCCGACAGCCGCCAGTACCTGTACCTGCGCCCCGGCTCGTTCCTCGAGCGGGCGACGAGCCTGTGGGATCCGTCGATCGCCGGCGGCACCGTGCCCCACCAGCACCTCGGCTTCCTCTGGCCCATGGGGCCATGGTTCTGGCTGGTCGACGTGTCCGGCCTTCCGACGTGGGTGGGCCAGCGCCTCTGGTTGGCCGCGCTCGCGGCCGCCGCCGGCCTCGGCGCACACCGGCTGGCCCGAGCCGTCGGGTGTCGACCCCTCGCGGCGCTGGTCGTCGCCGTCGTCTACCAGCTCACGCCGTACCAGCTGGCGTTCACGGCTCGCTTCTCGGTGCTCCTCCTCCCCTGGGCTGCACTTCCCTGGCTCGTGCACCTGGCGCGACGGTCCGTCCACGAACGCACGTGGCGGGGACCCTTGGCGTTCGGCATCGTGGCCAGCACCGCCGGCGCCGTGAACGCGTCCTCGTTGCTGCTCGTCCTGGTCGCTCCCGGCATCGTGCTGCTCGGCCTCATGGTGGCCGGCCCCTGGCGACCTGCGCTCGCGGCCTCGTTGCGGCTGGCGCTCACCACCTCGGTGGCGTCGGCGTGGTGGCTGGCCGGGCTGGTCGTCCAGGGACGCTACGGGCTGCCCGTCCTCCAGCTCACGGAGAACGTCGACACCGTCTCGGCAGCGTCGCGTCCCGACGACGTCGTCCGAGGTCTCGGCAACTGGATCTTCGTCAGCACCGACGGCGCCACCACCGTCATCGAGCAGGCCGCCGCCTACACCGACTCCACCGTCGTGCGGCTCGCCACCATCGCCCTGCCGGCCTTGGCCCTGCTCGTCCTCGCCGCGGTCCGGTTCCGCGGACGCGGTGCCATCGCCGCCGCGATGGCGGTCGCGGCGGTCGTGGGCACCGGCGCCGCGCCTCTCGGATCCACCAGCCGCTACGGCGAGCTGTGGCGCCGGATCTCCGAGTCGAGCTCGGTGGGTCTCGCGCTGCGGAACACCCCACGCATCGTCCCGGTCCTCGTCCTGGGCACGGCCGTGTCGCTGGGCATCGGCATCCAACGCCTCAGCGGGCGGGTGCGGATCGCCGGCGCCGTCGGCGTCATCGTGTTGGCCGCCGTGGCCATCTCGCCCGTGGCCACCCACGGGTTCCTCAGCGACGACTTCGACCGACCCGAGGCGCTCCCGGAGCACTGGACGCAGGTGGCGGCCGACCTGGACGCGATCGCCATCGCCACCGATTCCGCCGCGCCCGGCCGCCGGGTCCTCGAGCTGCCCGGCGCCAACTTCGCGGCCTACACGTGGGGCAACACGGTCGAGCCGGTGCTCCCCGGCTTGATCGACCGCCCGACCATCGCCCGCGAGGTCCTTCCCGCCGGCGGTCCCGGCACCGTCGACCTCCTCGCCGCACTCGACCGCGGGCTGCTCCTCGGCACGTTCGACGACGCATCCCTCGCCCCGGTGGCGCGTCTGCTGGGCGTGGGCGACATCGTCGTTCGGGGTGACCTCGATGTGGACCGCTTCGGTCTCCCACCCGTGGGGCCGCTCATCGACCGATTCGATCGGACGCCGCCCGCCGGCTTCCGGGTCACGGGTCGCTATGGCACCGACCCCGAGGGGCGACCATCGCTGCTGCGTCTGACCCTCGACGAGCCCACGTCGTTGGTCCGCGCCGACGCCGGAGCGCCCGTCCTTCTCGCCGGCGACGGCGCGGGCATCGTGGACGCTGCCGGGGCCGGAATCATCGACGGGAGGCGGACCATCCTCCCCTCGGTCGCCACCGACGCCGTCGCTCTCGACGATGCGCTGGCTCGCGGCGCCGAGGTGGTCGTCACCGACACCAACCGGAAGGCGGCCACGACGTTCTTCTACACCATCGTCGACAACCACGGTGCCACGGAGACCGCCGCCGCGACCGAGCCCGATCCCACCGGCTACGACGTCCGCTTCGGTCCGTATGCCGACGCCGACATCGACGAGAAGACGGTGGCGCTACAGGTCGGTGGCACGGTGACCGCGTCCATGGGTGGCGGCCCCGAACGACCCGAGTACCGGCCGGTGCAGGCCTTCGACGGGTCCGGCGCCACGGCTTGGCGACCACGGGTCGCGCCGGTCGGCCAGCGCCTCGAGGTCCGCTACGACGAGCCAGTGACCGCCGACGAGATCACCATCCTCACCACGGCGGACGCTCCGGTCACCGCCGTCCGCGTCGTCGTCGACGGCGTCGCGGTCGACGTGGACCTCGGCGACGAGGCCTCGGTCGCACCTGGACAGGTCGTCGCGCTGCCGGTCGATTCGATCCGCGACCTCGCCATCGAGATCACCGCCGTCAGCCCGACGGCGGCCGCGCCGGGGCTGGCCGAGGTCGACGTGGGCGGCGCCGTCGTCGACGAGGTCCTCCGGGTACCGACAGCCCTCGTCGAGCGGGTCGGCGAACGAGCCGCCGGGCGACGGGTCACCTACGTACTGACGAGGCAGCGGGGCGACGTGCTGGACCCTGGGCGCACGGCCATCGAGCGAGACATCGACCGACGCTTCGCCACCGCCGTCGACGCCGCCTACGAGGTGACCGGACGGGTCGCGCTCGACGGACCTCCCCCCACCGGGTGCCGCGACGACCTCGTCCGCATCGACGGCGCCCCCGTCCCGGTCGCCGTGGACGTTGACGGGCAATTGACCGGCTGCGCCGCAGTCACGCTCGCCGCCGGCGAGCATCATCTCGTCACCGCCGAGATCGGCGGCGCCGTCGATGTCGACCGTCTCGTGCTGGCGAGCGGTCCTGCTCCTGCTGCGCCGACGCTCCTCACGCCCACCGATGCCACCCTGGACACGCGCTCGGCCTCGGCGACGCTCGACGCCACGACGCCGTTCTGGTTCACCCTGGCGGAGAGCCGCAACGACGGATGGGAGATCGACGTCAGCGGCGGTTCGGTCCTGGCCACCTCGATGACCGACGGCTACGCCAACGGCTGGCTCGTGACACCCGACGGCAACGGACCGGTGCAGATCCGCCTCTCGTGGACGCCCCAGCGCATCGTCTGGGCCGGCTTCGCCATCACCGGTCTCCTCGTCCCCGCCGTCATCGTCGTGTACGGCGGTCCCCGCCGCCGGCGCCCGGTCCTCGACGACGTCGGCAGCAGGGAGTGGCACGCGTCGTCGGTCGGGGGCGCGTCCGTGCCGATCCGTCTGGCCGGTCTGGGCGGAGCCACCCTCGCCTCCGCCGTGCTGTGGTGGTTCGTGGCCGATGCCACCATCGCCACCGTTGCCGTCGTCGCCCTCGTCGCTCGCGCCGTGACGCGCCATGCTCGTCTGCCACTGGCCGGGCTCGCGGCCCTCGCCCTCGTCGCGGCGGAGCTCACGGAGCGACCGAGCCTGGTGTTCGCGGGAATGGCGCTGGCCGTGGCCGAGATCGCAGTGTCGGCGATCCTCCGCGATCAGGACCTGATCTCGGCGTGGAACGAGACCCCTGGCTCGGGCGGCCGCGGGTACCAGTAGAAGTCACGGCCGACCGCGAAGCGCCGGAACTGCTGCGCGGGGAGCAGGGCGACCAGCTCGTCGCCCTGGCCACCGACCGTCACGTCCCATCGGATACGGGGGTCGGCGAGCGCATCGGCGACGGTGTCGCCTGCGCCGAAGCCGACGCGCACGGTCGAGCCGCGGCGACGGATGGCATCGTCCGCATCGATGGTGGTCGTGAACGTGTAGGACCCGGCCGGACCGGCCACCGCGTCGACGGGAGCCATCCACTGCGTGTCGCCGTCGATCGCGAGGAAGGGCACCACCACCGGCGAGCCGTCCGGGGGCGTGAAGACCACCTCGATGTCCAGCGACCGACCCCGCAGGACCTCGATGGGAGCCAAGGACACGTCGAAGTCCACCGGCGTCTCCCGCGGACCGAGTTCGTCGGCGTCGGCGGTGGCCACCTGCAGGTACGCGGCACGGTCTGGGTTCGCCTCGATGGTCCGGAGGTTGTCGGGTCCCAGGTCGGCGGCGTAGAGGATGTCCTGCTCGAGGCCGGGGTCGTTCCGGCCGATCGGGTTCTTGAACATCACATACGGACCCGACTCGGCAACGATCACCAGCGCGGGGCCCGCCAGCCCCTCGACCGAGGTCGCCCACGGCTCCTGTGCCTCGCTGATGCGCCGGTTGACGTCGAGCCGGCTCACGAGCACCGGCAGGGTGACGACGATGGCGGCGACGACCGCGACGACGGACACGAGGCGGGAGCGACGTCGGAGCTCCATCAGACCGAGCCAGCCGAGGGTCAGCACCGGAACCGCGGACGGGACGTAGTAGATGGCCCCCACCAGACGAGCGGTGAGGCTCGACACCCACATGCCCCAGAACGCGAAGTAGCCGAGCGGGAACGCAACGGCCATCGCGACGAGGACCCAGGTCGCGGCGCTGGCCCGCCGCCACCAGATCGCCGCAACTGCCAGCAGGAGGGTGACCACGTTGCCGGCCAGGAAGACCACGAAGAAGCCCCCGTTCTTCACCGTGCTGAACGTGGCCTTGCCGAGGCCGTAGTCGACCGGGTCGAACGCCGGCATCAGCCGGCGGCGACCGAACCCGAACGTGTCGAGCGGGTCCGTGGCGACGATGGGGAAGGTGAGGGCCTCGCCCGTGATCCGCAGGTTGTAGGCGATGGTGGCCACGGCGAACGGGAGCCCGGCGAGGACCAGGGGCCACAGGGAGACCAGGCCCCACACGCGTCGCCCCAAGGGAGCCACGCCGGTGAGGAGCACCGCCCCGACCACGAGCACCGCACCCCACACCACCGCGTCGAACGGACGGGTGAGCAGCACCCAGCCGAGGGCGACGCCGGCCGCGACCAGCGGAAGACGTCGCTCCCGCCGCAGCGCCGACCAAGCGAGCGCCAGCGCGACGGTGCCCAAGCCGGCGGTGAACAGATACGACAGGTGGACGCCGGCCTGGATGACGATCACCGGGGACGTCAGGGCCGCCGCGCCGACCACCAATGCGTCGCGGTTCCGGCCCGTGAGCTCGCGCACCACGGCCACGGCACCGGCCAGGAACAGGACGGAACCGAGGACGACGGCACCCGCAGGGGTGCCCACCGTGCGCGACGCGGCCAAGAGGACCAGTGGCCAGCCGAGCGTGTACTGCGAGAAGTAGCCGTCGTCGCCGACTCCGCTCAGCCAAGGGCGGAAGGCTTCGAGGGGTGATCCGCCCGATGCCGTCAGTCGGCCCGAGTCGAGGAGACCGACGTGCCACAGGTACACGGGCTCGTCGCGGTTCCACGACAGCATCGGATGGATCAGCTCGAGCGAGGCGATGGAGATGCCGACCGCCGCGACCGCGAGCATCGCGACGGCGGCGACGAATCGGCGATCGATCGCGTCGACGGTGGGTGACGACGGCACCCGCTCACGATAAGTGCACGACCGTGCCGGTTCTCGCATCGTCCGTCGTCGTGCGGTGCGATCCGCTCGATCCCACACACCCACCGATACGCTGCTGCGGACCCCTCGCTCCTGACAGATGAGTCGAATGACCTCCGAACCCAACGCCGCTCCCTCCGACCTCCAGCCTGTTCCCGCCGGCGCGACCGCCCCCGGCGACGTCGTCATCATCGGCGCCGGCCCGGCCGGGCTGACCGCCGCCTACCAGCTCGGCAAGGCGGGCCACACGGCCACCGTGCTCGAGGGCGACGACATCGTCGGCGGCATCAGCCGCTCGCCCGAACGAGACGGCTGGCGCTTCGACATCGGTGGCCACCGCTTCTTCACCAAGGTCGGGCCGGTCGAAGATCTCTGGCACGAGATCCTCCCCGACGAGGACTTCCTCACCCGCCCCCGGATGAGCCGGATCTTCTACGAGGGCAAGTACTACGACTACCCCATCAAGCCGCTCAACGCCCTGCGCAACCTCGGCCTCGTCGAGGCGGTGCGCTGCGTGCTGTCGTACCTCTGGGTCCGGGTCCACCCCCCGAAGGACCAATCGACACTCGAGGGCTACATCGCCAAGAACTACGGCTGGCGGCTCTACCAGCACTTCTTCAAGACCTACAACGAGAAGGTCTGGGGCGTCCCCGCCAGCGAGCTCTCGGCCGACTGGGGCGCGCAGCGCATCAAGGGCATGTCGCTGTGGAGTGCCGTCTGGGAGCCTCTGCGCAGCCGCGTGCTCGGTGCTCGCGCCGATCGGGGCAAGCAGGTCACCAGCCTCATCGAGCAGTTCCAGTACCCCAAGCTCGGGCCGGGGATGATGTGGGAGCGTTGCCACGAGCTGGTCGAGAAGCAGGGCTCGGTGGTCGAGATGGAGACCAAGGTCGTCGGCGTCCGCCATCACGACGGGCGTGCCGTCGAGGTCGTCGCCCGCGACGCCGAAGGGACCGAGCGCAGCTATCCGGTCGATCACGTCATCAGCTCGATGCCCATCACCCACCTGCTCGCCGCGATGGACCCGCCGGTCCCGGCCGAGGTCCGGCGTGCGGTCGACGACCTCTCCTACCGCGACTTCCTCACCGTGGCCGTCGTCGTCCCCGAAGCCGACGGCTTCCCCGACAACTGGATCTACGTGCACTCCCCCGACGTCAAGGTCGGCCGCATCCAGAACTTCGGCTCCTGGTCGCCCTACCTGGTCAAGGACGGCCGCACCTGCCTGGGCCTCGAGTACTTCGTCTTCGAGGGCGACGAGCTGTGGACCACCCCTGACGACCAGCTCGTCGAGCGGGCCATCCGCGAGCTCGACGTCCTCGGCCTCGTCGATCCGTCACACGTCGAGCAGGGCTACGTCGTGCGCATGCCCCGCGCCTACCCGGTCTACGACGACGTGTACGCCGCCAACGTGGGGGTTCTCCGCGAGTGGCTCGAGGCCAACACCCCCAACGTCCACCCCGTGGGCCGCAACGGCATGCACCGGTACAACAACCAGGACCACTCGATGTACACGGCGATGCTGACTGTCGAGAACATCCTGGGCGCCGATCACGACATCTGGTCGGTCAACGTCGAGGACGAGTACCACGAGGAGTCCGGCTCGTCGTCGACCGGACGCGACGCCCCGGTCGTGCCGCGCCGACGGTGACCGCCGTCAACCGGTCGCTCGCCGTCCGCCGCCAGTGGCGGTGGGGTCTGCTGGCCATCACCGTGGCCGCGCTGGCGCTGCGGCTGGCGTACGTCTTGCTCGTGGTCGGCGACGACCCCCCGCTGGGCGATGCCATCTACTACTCGGCCCAGGCCGAGACCATCACCCGGGGTGAGGGGTTCACGCACCCCTTCTTCGGCGTGCCCGCGGCCGACCACCCGCCGGCGACCGCCGCGATCCTGGCGCTGGCGAGCTTCGGCGGCGGCGACCCCCTCTTCGAGCAGCGCCTCCTGATGGCCGTCGTCGGAACGCTGGCGGTCGTCGCCATCGCTCACCTCGGCCGTGAGGTCGGGCGGACCGCCGTGGGCCTCGCGACCGGCGCCCTCGCCGCGGTGTACCCCGGGCTGTGGATCAACGACGGCTTGGCCATGTCGGAGACGCCCACGGCGCTCGTGACCGCCGTGCTCCTCCTCGTGACGATCCGCTGGCACCGGGCCGCAGCACCAGGTTGGCTCGTGGGCGTCGTCGGCGGACTCGCGGTGCTCACGCGGGCCGAGCTCGGGCTGCTGCTCGGTCTGCTCGTGCTGCCGGTCCTGTTCGGACGAGCAGGCAGTCGCGACCCCGACGCCGCGCCCCGACCGTTGCCGGCACGCCTCCGTGGCGTGGGGGCGGTGGTGCTCGCGTCAGCCCTCGTCGTCGCTCCGTGGACCATCCGCAACGTGATGCGCTTCGAGGAGCCGGTTCTCATCTCCACCAACGACGGCCTCACCCTGATCGGCACGAACTGCGACGCGGCCTACTACGAGGGCGTCGGCTTCTGGCACCTCTCCTGCGCCCCGCCCGCCGAGGGCGACCAGTCGCAGGTGTCGAAGCAGTACCGGGCCCTGGCCATCGAATACGCCGCCGATCACCTCGACCGTCTCCCCGTGGTGATGGCGGCTCGGGTGGGCCGGGTGTGGGGCGTGTTCCGTCCCGAGGACATGGTGTACCTCAACCAGGGCGAGGGCCGACCCCAGCCTGCGTCCCGGATGGCGATGTGGTCGTGGTGGTTCTTGGCCCCGGTGGCCGGCGTCGGCCTCGCCCTCGTGCGCCGCCGCCGAGGGCCGTGGTGGCCGCTGTTGGCGCCGGCGGTGGCCGTGACCGCGACGGCCATCCTCACCTACGGCATCCCTCGCTTCCGGCTGCCGGCCGAGGTGCCCTTGCTCGTGGCTGCAGCCGTCGCCATCACCGCAGGAATGGCTCGAGCTCTCCCGCCAGCCATCGCCACACGATTCGAGCTCCCGCCGCCTCGGCATGGACTCCGTCGGGACGGATCGTGATCCCGTCGACCTCGGGCCGGGACACGCCGTCCGGGCACAGGTAGTCGGCATAGTCGACCACACCGGCACCGTGTTCGATGGCGGCCTGGATCAGCGCACCGTTGACCGCGGTCACCCGGGCGTCGAGGTCATCGGCGCCGAGGGCATCGCGACCCGGACCCGCACCGAAGCACGGCGTGGTGAGCACCACGACCTCCTGCTCGGCGGCGAGCCGGCCGACCGCGGTGTCGACACTGGTCTCGAGGTTCCGGACCCATTCTGCGGACGGGAACCGCAGCGTCTCGCCATCGACCTTCACGTCGAGCGCCTCCCATGCACCGACATGGATGACCACGAGATCCGGTTCGAGCCGCTTGACCTGCGCGGGTGTCGAGGCGACGAACCGGCGGCAGTCGTCCTTCGACACGGACCGCCGCTCGATGACGACGTCGGAGTCGTGCAAGCCGCAGCCCAGCGCGGCCCAACCGCCCACCCGCAGATCGAGCTCGTCGGGCGCGGGCGCATCCTGCACGAGACGGAATGCCTGCGAGTCACCGACCATCACCACGAACGGACGATCGTCGAGGCCCCCGATCCGCAGTGACTCCTGGATGATCCAGTCGGCAGCGGCGTCGGCGGCGTATCCCGTGAAGTGCACCCCGTCCGGCCGGTCGTCGTCGGGGCCGTCGGTGCACGCTGATGCCAGGCACGTCCACGCCGCGAGGTCGAGCACGGCACTGCGGTCGCTCGCCTCGGCAGTGGTGCGGTAGATCTCGTTGAGACATGCGGTCCGCTCGTCGCCCGAGCGGTCGAAGCCGTGCGGAGGCGAGGTGGCGACGAGCACCCTGGCTCCGTCGGCGCCGAGCACGTCGATGGCTCGTTCGAGCTCGACGCGGTACTGCTCGGCGAAGACCGGGTCGCACGGTCCCCGCCCCACCCCGTCGCCCAGGTCGCGATCGCCCACCCCGCCCCACGCCAGCACGAGGACGGAGACGTCGGGCTCGAACTGCTCGACCGCGTCGGCCCACCGGTCGGGCCAGTCGGCACAGCCCGCCGGATCGGCGAAGAAGGTGCCGTCGGGGGCGGCGACGCCACCGCCGGAGCGCGGGAGCCCGCAGCCGATCTGGCCGTCGTCACGAACGGTGACTCCCGCAGTGGGTGCGACGCGCTCGAAGGCGGGGGCGAGCGTGGCGGCACCGGAGTCGCCGACGACCAGGATGCGGTGCTCCACCGGCTCCTCGATCGGTGCCGTCGGCCGGACGCGCCCGGCGACGACGTCGTTCACCGCCTGCGGACCGTCGTCGGCCGCCGGACCGTCGGCGACCACCACGACGAAGATCGTCACGACCGCGCAGGCGGCGACGGCGGTCGACGCCGGCCACCGGAACCGCACCCGGCCCCGACGGATGGGTTGCTCGAGATAGTGGTACGACACGATCGAGATCGCCAGTGACACCGCCACGCGTAACGCGGTGAGGCCCCAGCCGGAGGTCCCCGTCCGGTCCGCATCGAGCACGACGTAGACCGGCCAGTGCCACAGATACAGGCCGTAGCTGATGTCGCCCGCCGCACGCATGGGTCGTAGGCACAGCAGCCGGCCGATCACCCCGGATGCAGGACCGACGACCGCGGCGATGACCAAGGCGACGAGCGCACCGTGAAGCGGCAGGCCCCAGTCGTAGAGCCAGGGGTCGATGCCGTCGGCCACGATCCACAACGCGGCGATGCCGAAGACCGCCGGCACGGCCGCCGCCGCGACCGCCGACTCCGTCCGCCCGGACTCGCGTCGACGGCCGGCCGTCACCATCGCCAGGAGCGCGCCGAAGAGGATCGACGCCGCACGCGTGTCGGTGCCGTAGTACGCACGCGTGGTGCCGTTGGCGGCGTCGCCCAGCACGTTGAGCAGCGCGACCGAGCCGACGAGGCCGAGGCCCGAGATCGCAGCCAGAACCCGCCGCCGACCGCGTCCGAGGGCGAGCAGCGCCACGACCACCAACGGCCACGCGACGTAGAACTGCTCCTCGATGGCGAGGCTCCAGAGGTGCTCGAGCGGCGAAGGCGAGTCGAACAGCGCCCAGTAGTCGCTGCCCGCCCACAGCTGTTGCCAGTTGGCCACGTAGAACAGCGAGGCGAGCGCCTCTCGGGCGAACCGGTCGAGCTCGTCCGGCCGTCCGATGACCCGCATGACGACGGTCGATGCCGCCACCACGGCGAACAGCGCGGGCAGCAGGCGCCGGGCCCGGCGAGCCCAGAAGCCCCCGAGCGCGATGCGGCCCGTGCCGTCGCGCTCGACCAGGAGCAGCGACGTGATCAAGAACCCGGACAGCACGAAGAAGAGATCGACGCCGAGGAACCCGCCCCGGAGGTGACCGGCGTGGAACGCCAGGACGCCGATGACCGCGACGCCACGGAGGCCGTCGAGTGCGGGAACGTGTGGGAGGCGAGCGGGTGCGGCTCGCCCCGAGGCGGCCGGCGCGGTCACCGTCGGCGGGCGACTCGGTCGACGATGCCCCACCACGTGACGAGGGCGAGTGCCTCGACGATGATCTTTCCTGACATCTTCGACGTGCCCCGGGTGCGATCGGTGAAGGAGATGGGCGTCTCCTCGATGGTGCCACCTGCTTGGGTCACGCGTCTGGTCATCTCGATCTGGAAGCCGTAGCCCTCGGCCCGCACCGACGGGAGATCGATGGCCTCGAGGACGGAGGCCCGGTACGCCCGGTACCCGGCCGTGGCATCGGCCGCCGGCAGCCCCAGCATCGCACTCACGTAGCGGTTGCCCCATCGCGACAAGGCCTTGCGGTGCCACGCCCAGTCGGGGATCGATCCGCCCGGGACGTACCGCGACCCGATGACGAGGTCCGCACCATTGTCGATGCCCGAGAGGAGCGTCGGCAGTGCTGCGGGGTCGTGGGACAGGTCGGCGTCCATCTCGATCATCACGTCGAAGCCCTGCTCGAAACCCCACGCGAACCCAGCGCGGTAAGCCGCACCGAGACCGCTCTTCTCCGTGCGACGCATCAGGTGGATGCGCCCGAGGCGAGGCGCGAGCTCCTCGACGAGATCACCGGTGCCGTCGGGGCTGCCGTCGTCGACCACGAGGATCTCGGCGATGGGCGCAGCGTCGCGTACCTGCCCCAGGACATCGGCGATGTTCTCGGCTTCGTTGTAGGTGGGGATGACGACGAGGGGGCGCATCGGCGGTCTCAGTAGGGCCAGGTGGCCTGGCGATGGCCGAGTAGACGGGCGAAGCGGCCCAGCTTTGCGACGATGAGCACCTTGATCACCACGTTGCGGACGAACCACGGCAGCTGGATGAGCTGACGGAGGGCGTTCAACGGCCGACCGGCGAGCCCGACGCGCGTGCGGCGGTACTCGGCCAGCGATCCAGAGCGCCCGTCATAGCGCCAACGTCCCGACCACAGCAGCTCGACCAGGATCGCCAGCGTCACCCCGATGGAGCTGAACGAGTCGTGGATCAGCATGCGCCCGCCGGGCGCGACCCGTGCGCCCCAGTCGTGGATGTCGGCGCGGGCGGGGGCGAAGCGGTGGGCGCCGTCGATGAACAAGACATCGACCGGGTCGGCGACGAGGTCGTGAGCGGCGTCGGAGAACGACCGGTGATGGGTGACCCGGTCACGGATGCCCGCTGCTCGGAGGTTGGCCTCGAACGTCTCGTTGTCGGTTGCGGCCTCGGCTGCGAACCCCGAGATCTCCTGCGGACCGCGATCGTTGCCGGCGTGCGGATCGATGGCGATGACCTCGACGCCCGTGGCGGCGGCGCTGGCGAGCACGATGGTGGATCGGCCCCGGAAGGAACCGATCTCGACGATTCGGCCGTGCGGCGGCACCGATGACGACGCCGCATGCAGGCGGGCGACCTGGTCGTCGGTGAGCCAGCCCTCGACGTCGCGGACGAGCGGACGGACCTCGGCGAGTGGACGGCCGGCGACGGGAGGATCGTGATGGTGCGTGTCGTGCGGAGCACTCGGTTCGGTCACGGGTGAATGCTAGATGCGACCGGCGCTGACCGCCGTGATCCTGGCGGTGCGGCCGTGGTGCTCCACCGCAGGAGGATGCGGCCTCGCGACGACGGCCACCGGTAGGGTACGCACGCTCCTGGCTCCGCCCCTGGTCTCTTCATCGTGCCCCGCTCCCATGACGCCGCCGCCAAGATCGGCGATCTCGCCGCTGACGCCGGCCTGCGCCACATCCATGTGGTCGCGTGGCGCGACCTCGATGACGTCGAGGCCGGCGGCTCCGAGATCCACGCCGCCAACGTGTGCCGTCTCTGGGCCGAAGCTGGCCTCGACGTCACCATCCGCACGTCGTACGCCCAGGGCCACCCACCCGAGGTCATCCGCGACGGCTACCGCGTGATCCGCCGGGCCGGCCGGTACCTCGTGTTCCCGCGTGCCGCCGTCGCCGAGATCGGCCACCGCACCGGTCCCCGAGACGCCCTGGTCGAGGTCTGGAACGGCATGCCGTTCTTCAGTCCGCTGTGGTCCCGGGGCCCACGCCTCACCTTCCTGCACCACGTCCACGGCGAGATGTGGAAGATGGTGCTGCCGCCGAACCTGGCGGCCGTCGGCGACACGGTCGAGCGACGCATCGCCCCACTCGTCTACCGGCGCAGCCACATCGTGACGCTGTCCGAGTCGTCCAAGCTCGACATGGTCGACCAACTCGGTTTCCGCCCGGATCGGGTGTCGGTGGTGGCCCCCGGGATCCACGAGCGCTTCACGCCGGGGGGCGAGCGCGCAGCGGTCCCCACCGTCCTGGCGGTCGGCCGCCTCATGCCCGCCAAGCGCTTCGACGCACTCGTCCGCGCCGCTCACCACGCCCGCCGCACCGTGCCCGACCTCCGCCTCGTGATCGTCGGCGAAGGCTACGAGCACGTCGAGCTCGAGCGGTTGATCGCCGAGCTGGGTGCCGCCGACTGGGTCGAGCTGGCGGGCCGCCAGAGCGATGCCGAGCTGGTGGAGCGCTACCGGCAGGCTTGGGTCGTGGCGTCCGCGTCCTCGCACGAGGGATGGGGCATGTCCATCACCGAAGCCGCCGCGTGCGCCACGCCGGCGGTCGTCACCGACATCCCCGGTCACCGCGACGCCGTCGTCGACGGTGTCACCGGCGTGCTGTGCGACGAGCCCGCCGATCTCGGTCCCGCGCTGGTCGCCGTGCTCACCGACGACGACCGCCGGGCGTCGCTGTCGGCGGCGGCGCTCGAGCGTGCGAGCGCGTTCACCTGGGAGAACACCGCGACGGAGCTCATGCGCCTCCTCGCCGCCGAGGCCCGGCGCACCCGCATCCTCGATCGAGTCCTGCACCGTCCGTGAACCGATCGCCCACGGACGCCACCCTGCGGCAGTGGTGGCTCCCGCTGCTCGCGCTCGCCGCCGTCGTCTACCCGCCGTTGCTCCTGACGGCGCCGGGCAGCGTGGTGGCCGACACCAAGACCTACCTGTACCTGGATCCGGGTCGACTGCTCTCCCGCTCCCTGAGCATGTGGGACCCGCACGTCGGCACCGGCACCGTGCCCCATCAGCAGGTCGGCTACCTGTGGCCGATGGGGCCGTACTACTGGCTGATGGAGCAGGTGGGCGCCCCGGACTGGGTGGCCCAACGTCTGTGGCTCGGGTCGATCCTCGTCATCGCCGGCGGCGGTGTCCTGTTCCTCGGACGGACCTGGCGGTGGCGACCCAGTGCCGCCACCGCGGCGGCGTTCGTCTACGCCTTGTCGCCCTACATCATCACCCTGGCCACCCGTCTCTCCGCGATCCTGCTCCCGTTCGCCGCGCTGCCCTGGTTGCTGGCCCTCACCATCCGAGCCCTGCGCACCAGGGGATGGCGCCACCCGGCCCTGTTCGCGCTCGTGGTGGCCACGGCCGGATCGGTCAACGCCACGGCGCTCCTGCTGGTCGGGCTCGTCCCGGTCGGCTGGATCTTCTACTCGGTCTGGATCGCCCGCGAGACCACCAGGGCGCGGGCCGTGTCGACCGCCACCAAGATCGGGCTGCTCACGATCGCCACCAACCTGTGGTGGATCCTGGCGCTCTCGGTCCAGGCGACCAACGGCATCAACATCGTGGAGTTCTCCGAGACCGCACGGGTCGTGAACACCACGTCGACCGCTCCCGAGGTCCTCCGCGGGCTCGGCTACTGGTTCGCCTACGGCAGCGACCGCCTCGACCCCTGGGTCGAACCCGCCCTCGACTACACCCAGCAGCTCTGGCTCATCGCCGTCACGTTCGCACTCCCGGTGCTGGGCATGTTGTCCATGGGCATCACGCGGTGGCGCCACCGAGCTTTCGTGATCGGCCTGCTGCTCGTCGGTCTCGTGCTGGCGATCGGCGCGTATCCGTGGAACGGCCCGCCGCCGGTGGGTCTCGTCATCCGGGCGTTCCTCGACACCGACATCGGCCTGGCGATGCGGAGCCTGCCCCGCGCGGTCCCGCTCATCGCGCTGGCCTCCGCACTCGGCATCGGGTCGCTGGTCGGAGCGGCCGCCGAGCAGGTGCCCCGACGCGGCATCTTCGGCTCGGTCGCCGTCGGGCTCCTCGCCCTCCTCGCCCTGCCGCCGCTGTGGACCGGAGGATTCGCACCTGACGGGCTCCGCCGGCCCGAGGAGATCCCCCGGTACTGGCTCGACGCCGCCGCCCACCTCGACGAGCGCGATGACGGCACCCGGGTGCTCGAGATCCCGGGCATCGACTTCTCGTCGTACCGATGGGGCAACACCGTCGATCCCATCACGCCCGGCTTGATCGATCGGCCCTACGTGGCACGCGAGCTCGTGCCGTACGGCTCCCCGGCATCGGCCGATCTCCTACGGGCCTTCGACCTGCGCCTCCAAGAAGGCATGTTGCCGCCCGAGGCGATCGCGCCGGTCGCCCGGCTGCTGGGCATCGGCGAGATCGTCACCCGGAACGACCTGCAGTACGAGCGCCACTACACGGTGCGTCCCCGCACGCTCTGGGACCTCGTCACCCGGGCACCAGGCCTCGGCACGCCGGTGCCGTTCGGGCCTCCCACGGTCAACGTCGCCTCCGACGAGGCTCCCCTCATCGACGAGACCCACCTCGCTCGCGACGCCACACTGCCCGAACCCCCACCGGTCGGCGTGGTGCCCGTGACCGACGCCGTCCCGATCGTGACCACGCACGCCGACGATCGCGTGGTCCTCTTCAGCGGCGACGGCGGCGGCATCGTCGATGCGGCGGCCGCCGGGCTCCTCACCGGTGACGAGCTCATCCGGTACTCGGCCGCGCTGACCGAAGAACCCGACTTCGTCCGTGACGAGCTGCGAGGCAACCGGCACCTGGTCGTCACCGACACCAACCGCAAGCGGGGTCAGCGCTGGACCCAGCTGCGCTACATCGAGGGCTACACCGAAGAAGCCGACGGCGGCCTGCTCGACGACGACCCCACGGACAGCCGGCTCGACGTCCAGGAGAAACGTCCCGGCACCCAGACCGTGGCCGAGCTCGGCCGACTGTCGGTGCGCGCCACCGACTACGGGACGCCCATCGGCTACTACACCGAAGACCGACCGGCCCACGCGGCCGACGGCGACGTGTCCACGTCCTGGCGGGTCGCTGCGTTCGACGACGCCGTCGGCGATCGCCTCGAGCTGACCGCGGCGTCACCCGTGCGGACCGACCGGGTGCGGCTCCTCCAGCCGCAGGGCACCGACGCGAACCGGAGCATCACCCGGGTCGAGCTCCGCTTCGATGGCGAGGATCCCGTGCGTGTGGCACTCGACGTTCAGTCGTTGGTCGCTCCCGGGCAGGTGATCGAGTTCGGCGAGCGCACCTTCCGCACCCTCTCGATCGAGATCCTCGCCGACACGGCCGGACGACGGTTCAGCTACGGCGGGTTGACGAGCGTGGGGTTCGCCGAGGTCGATCTCGCCGGGCTGCAGGTCGACGAGGTCATCCGCATGCCCAGCGACCTGCTCGGTGCCGCGGGGTTCCGCTCGACGCGGTACCCACTCTCGGTGCTGCAGACCCGGGTCCGCCTCGCCGCCACCGACGCCCAACGTCCCGACGAGGAGTCGACGATCACGCGCGTCCTCTCACTGCCCACGGCCAGGACGTTCTCGCTCGACGGCACCGTCCGCCTCTCGACCGAGGCACCCACCGAGCTCCTCGACCGGATCCTCGGACGTCCCGGTCTCGCCGACGGCAAGCCCGTCGTCACCGCCGACCACACCCTTCCCGGCGGCTTCCGGCATCTCCCCTCCAACGCCCTCGACGGCGACCCCTCCACGGTCTGGACGTCGCGCTTCGGGCTCCCCGACGCCCCATGGCTCCGGGTGGTCTCGCCCGATCCGGTGCGCACCGACCGATTCACCCTCACCTGGGTCGACGACGCCCACCACTCCGCGCCGACCGGCGTCGAGGTCGTCGTCGACGGCACGGCCATCGGCACCTTCGACCTCGCGGGCATACCGGCCGGTGCCGGCCTCCGAGCTGCGACCATCGGGCTCCCGGAGACCGTCGCTGCCTCCGCGATCGATCTGCGGTTCTCCGACATCGACAAGCGCGACACGATCAACTGGTACGGGGGCGGAGACCTGGCCCTGCCGATCGCCGTGGCCGAGGTCGACCTCGCCGGACTCCGCGTCGGCGCGGTGGCCGAACTCGTCGATGCGACGTGTCGGACCGACCTCGTCACGATCGGCGGCGCTCCGGTCGACGTCCGCATCGAGGGGACCACCACCGACGCGCTCGATGGCCGAGGACTCGATCTCGTCGGATGCGACGACGGTGTCACGGTCGAGAGCGGCGATGTCCGGTTCGAGACCGCCGCCGGTGCGGACACCGGACTGGACGTCGACCAGCTGCTGTGGTCCAGTCCTGGTCTCGACGGACCGCCCACCGCCGCCTCCACGGGCCCGTCGGTCGACGTCGTCGAGCAGGACGACACCACCGTACGTCTCCGCATCTCCGGTGCCGTGGCCGACGACCCGTTCTGGCTGGTGTTCGGGCAGAGCTTCAACACCGGCTGGCAGATCGCGGAGCCCGACATCGACGCCGACGGACCACTGCTGGTCAACGGCTACGCCAACGGCTACCTCGTCACGCCCGACGCCGGTGCGTTCGAGCTCACCCTCCGATTCGTCCCCCAGAACCGGGTCGACATCGGGTTCCTGGTGTCCGGCGTCGCGGTCATCGGCGCGCTGCTCCTGGCGCTCCAGTCGAGCCGCGAGATCCGCCCGGCCCCCATCCCCCGGCAGGAACCCCTCCGCCGTCTGCGGGCACTCACATACGAGGGCGCGCTGCCCGACCGGCGCCAGGCGATCATCGTGGGGGCCATCGGTGCCCTGTTGGGTCTCGCGCTCACCAACCCGGTCGCCGCGCTCGTACTCGCCCTCGTCGGTGGACTCTCGACGCGCCGCGAGGGCTGGCGGCCGCTGTTGACCGTGGCGCCCGCAGCCCTGTTGGCGACCGTGGCCGCCTACGTCGTGGCCGTCCAGGCCCGCAACCGCATCGGCACCGGACTGCAGTGGCCCACCGAGGTCGGTCGGCTGCACACCGTCGCCGTCGTCGCCGTGCTGCTGCTGTTCCTCGACGTGGTGATCGAGCGCATCTGGCGCAGCGGCAGCCACCTCGACTGAGCGGCATCCCCACCGGCCTCGTCGCATCGGCCAGACTCGGACCATGGCACCCCCCGTGATGCTCGTCCACGGCTTCGGCACCTCCTTCGACCTCACCTGGGTCACCAACGGCTGGGTCGACCTGCTCGCCGACGAGGGTCGCGAGGTCATCGGCGTCGACCTGCTCGGCCACGGCAACGCACCCAAGCCGACCGACCCCGCGGCCTACGACGACCTCGGTGCCCGGGTGCGCGACGCGCTGCCCGCCGACGGCCCCGTCGATGGCGTCGGGTTCTCGCTGGGCGCGAAGACCCTGCTCCAGGTGGCCGCCGACCAACCCTCCCGGTTCCGCTCGCTCATCGTCGCCGGTGTCGGCGCCAACCTGTTCCGATCGAGCGACCACTCGCCGGTGGTCGAGGCCGTCCGCACCGGCGACGACGGCGGCAACCCCGCGCTGCGCTACTTCGCCGGCCTCGCCGATCTGCCCGGCAACGATCGGGCTGCCCTGGCCGCCTGCATGGAGAACGGCGGCGGCGGCGTGACCGTCGAGCAGCTCGGACGGATCACCTGTCCGGTGCTGGTCGTGCTGGGCGACGAGGACTTCGTCGGCCCGGCCGACCAGCTCGTCGAGGCACTGCCCGACGCCGCCCTCGTACCTCTGGCCCGCACCGACCACGCCAAGACGCCCAAGTCCTTCGCGTTCATCGATGCGGCCCTCGACTTCCTCCGCACTCGCGGCGACGACTGACCCGGTGATCTTCGGCGTCGACCTCGACGGCGTCTGCGGCGACTTCTCCGCCGCGTTCCGCGCCGTACTCGCCGACGACCTCGATGTCGCCGAGACGTCGTTCCCTCCCCGGTCGAACTGGGACTTCTCCGAGTGGGGCATCCGCGACGAGGACCACTACCGCTCGGTGCACCGGCGAGCAGTGCTCGAACATCGCATCTTCCGCACGATGCCCGTCATCGACGGCTGCGCCGATGCGCTCTGGCGCCTCTCCGACGCCGGCGTCTGGATCCGCATCGTCACCCACCGGCTCTTCTTGAACTGGGGCCACCAGGAGGCGGTCGCCGACACCGTCGCCTGGCTCGACGACCACGCCATCCCGTACCGGGACCTGTGCTTCCTCGGCACCAAGCCCGAGGTGCAGGCCGACATCTACGTCGACGACGCCCCGCACAACATCGACGCCCTGCGGGCCGCCGGCAACGAGGTCATCGCCTTCGCTCAGCCCTACAACGCCGACGTCGGAGGCATCCGCGCCTCGACCTGGGAGGAGGTCGAGTCGATCGTCCTCGCCCGCCTGGTGGCATCCGGCGGCACCGTCCACCAGCGCCTGCCTGGCATCGACGACGGCCCCGACCGCCTCCGCCGGCGACGCGACACCCCCTGAACGATCAGCCTCTGCGGGGCGGGCCCGCCTGGGTGAAGGCGGTGCCAACCGGGTCGGTCACCCACGGTGCAGACGAGGCCCACACGTCGTCGTAGACGAGCTCACCCACCGGGCGACGACGGACCGGGCCGTGGTCTCCGACGGGCCGACCGAGCGGGATGGTGGCCGCGATCCCGACGCGGTCGGGGATCTCGAGCAGCTCGCGCAGCTCGTTCTCGACGAACCCGTGCCACATGGTCATGACCCCGCCGTAGCCCAGTGCGCGGGCCGCCAGCAGCAGGTTCTGGCACGCCGGGTAGACCGACGCACCCTCGGTGGGCGACGCGTCGCGGTAGCGCTCGATGCACGCCAGCACCACCACCGGGGTGTGTTCGAACCGATCGACGAAGTGCTGCATCGTGGCCGCCATCCGCGCCTTCGGCGAGTCCTCGCCGGCGCCGCTGCCGGCGTCGTACCCGTCGCGGCGCCGCTTCTCGGCCCACATCGTCCGGAAGCTCTCGCCGAGCATCGCCTTGGCCTCGATGGCCTTCGCGCCGTCACGCAACACGAGGAAGCGGAACGGCTGACGATTGCTGCCCGAGGGGGCACGAGTGGCATGCCAGAGGATCGCCGACAGGTCGCCGTCGGGGATCGGCTCGTCGCGATAGCGGCGGATGGCCCGGGTGGTGGCCAATCCGGTGAGGAGGTCGACGGGTTCCGGCGCGCGGTCGGTCATGGGTGCCAGTATCGGGCACCGCGGGGCCGCCCGGGCGCCGGCGAACCGAGGAGGGGCCATGAAGGCAGCGGTCTTGCACGAGATCCCAGGCGAGTTGACCATCGACGACGTCACCATCGGTGCGCCGGGCCCACACGAGGTGCTGATCAACACGGCGGCCGCCGGCCTGTGCCACTCGGACCTCCACTTCATCGAGGGCACGTACCCCCACCCCACGCCCACGGTGCTCGGACACGAGTCCGCCGGCATCGTCGAAGCGGTCGGGTCCGAGGTCAGCTACGTCCAGCCCGGCGACCACGTCATCACCTGCCTGTCGGTGTACTGCGGCGCGTGCGACAACTGCCTGAGCGGCCGCCTCGCCATCTGCTCGAACAAGGGCGCCACCAAGCGGGCGCCGACCGCCGAGCCGCGCCTGAAGAGCGCTGACGGATCGGCCATGCACCAGTTCCTCGACCTGTCGAGCTTCGCCGAGCAGCTCCTGGTCCACGAGCACGCCCTGGTGAAGATCGACCGGGACATGCCACTCGATCGCGCCGCCCTCATCGGCTGCGGCGTCATGACCGGCATCGGCGCGGTGTGGAACACCTGCGGTGTCCGGCCCGGCGAGACCGTGGCGGTCATCGGCTGCGGCGGCGTCGGTCTCAACGCGATCCAAGGTGCTCGCATCGCCGGCGCCGGCCGGGTGATCGCCGTCGATCGGCTCGACACCAAGCTCGAGCTGGCCCGGACGTTCGGCGCCACCGACGTCGTCAACGCCGCCGCCACCGACGCCGTCGCCGCGGTGAAGGAGATCACCAAGGGTGGGGTCGACCACGCCATCGAGGCCATCGGGCTCACCGCCACGGCCGAGCAGGCCTTCGCCATGCTCAAAGCCGGCGGCACGGCCTGCGTGATCGGGCTCATCCCCATCGGCGACCGTCTGTCGATCCACGGCCCCGAGTTCCTCTCCGAGAAGCGGCTGATCGGTTCGCAGATGGGCTCGAACCGCTTCCGCGTCGACATGCCCCGCATCATCGACCTCTACCTGCAAGGTCGATGCAACCTCGACGATCTCGTCTCGGCCCGCATCGGCCTCGACGACGTCAACGACGGGTTCGCCGCCATGAAGACCGGCGAGGTCGCCCGAAGCGTGATCGTGTTCTGATGCTGAACCCACTCGACGACTACCCGATCCACCAGACCGGCGGTCCGCTCTCGCAGCCCGCCAGCGGTGACCGCAACCACTACGACCGCTACTTCTTCAACGGCTACGACCGCGAGGGCGACTGCTACTTCGCCGCCGCCATGGGGCTCTACCCCAACCGGTCGGTCATCGACGCGGCGTTCAGCGTCGTGTCCGGCGGCGTGCAGCGCAACGTCCACGCGTCCGGCCGTGCGCCGCACGACCGCACCGACACCTCCTGTGGCCCCGTCCGGGTCGAGGTGATCGAGCCGTTGCATGTCCTGCGCCTCATCGTCGACGACGCGACCCACGGCATCGGCTGCGACCTCACCTGGCGGGCGCGCACGGTGGCGGTCGAGGAGGACCGGTTCGTCCGTCACAACGGCCCCCGGGTCGTCATGGACTACACGCGGCTGACGCAGTTCGGCACGTGGGAGGGCACGGTCAACGCCGGCGATCGCGAGATCACCGTCGACGCCGAGACGTTCCTCGGTTCCCGCGACCGCTCCTGGGGCATCCGCACGGTCGGCGAGGCCGAAGGCGGGGCACCCGGCAGGTCGCTCCCACAGTTCTTCTGGCTCTGGGCTCCGCTCAACTTCGAGGACGGCGCCGCCCACTTCGACGTCAACGAGACCGAGCGCGGCGAGCGCTGGCACCAGAGCGGGTTCGCCATCCCGGTCCTCGCCCCGGGCGAGTCGGCCTTCGACACCGGCGGCCTCCGCCAGTCGCCCGAGCCGATGCGATCCGTCGACTGGCACATCGACTGGCAGCCGGGCACCCGACGGGCACGGTCCGCGTCGCTGACCTTCACCCCTTGGAACGCCGAGCCGTCGGTCATCGACCTCGAACCGATCCTCACCTTCCAGATGCTTGGCATCGGCTACTTCCATCCCGAGTGGTCCCACGGCCACTGGCGAGGCGAGGCAGCCGAGGGCTACGACGAGTGGGTCGTCGACGAGCTCGACCCCGTGTCGCCGCAGCACACGCACGTGCAGCAACTCGTCCGGGCTCGCTGGGGCGACCGAGTGGGCATCGGCGTGCTGGAGCAGCTCGCCATCGGTGGTCACGAACCCAGCGGTCTGTCCGGCTTCTTCGACGGCGCCTGACCCGCGTCCGCGGACGGCTCACGGCCCTTTCCCTGTTGTCGCACACACGAAGAACCGGAATTGTCCTAGCCTTCTGGTCTCATCAATTCACACGGGGGCCGCGCACAGAGCACGACCCCGGACAACAGGAGCAAGCAATGGCGACCGGCACGGTCAAGTTCTTCAACAACGAGAAGGGCTACGGCTTCATCTCCCGCCCCGACGGCGACGATGTCTTCGTGCACTTCTCCAACATCGATGGCAGCGGATTCAAGACCCTCGAAGAGGGTCAGACCGTCGAGTTCGAGGTCGGGCCCGGTCGCAAGGGTGACGAAGCCCAGAACGTCCGGGTCATCTGACTCCGACGACGATCGATGGGCTGAGCCGGGGCTTCGTGCCCCGGCTCATCTCGTTTTCAGCCACGGATGGCCCACCGGGTACTCGAGCAGGGGC
The DNA here is from genome assembly GCA_041618235.1 of Acidimicrobiales bacterium. Lineage (GTDB taxonomy): Bacteria > Actinomycetota > Acidimicrobiia > Acidimicrobiales > Salinilacustritrichaceae > Salinilacustrithrix. Next base: position 15,167 of record JBFJNI010000001.1, on the reverse strand, counting down.
CGCACCGCCACCCACGACGGACGTGACGGGGGCTCGGAGAAGCCGAACTCCGTCGCGGGCTCGACTCGTTCCATCGAGCCCAGCCTCTTGCCGTCCAGCGTTCCGCCGGCCCAGCGCAACGGCCGCCACCGGTCGGCTCGATACCACTCCCGCACACCCGTCGGTGACCGCCCGTACGTGTGCACCCCCAACACCAGCCGGGCCACCGGTCCTTCGACGAACCTCGTGAACCACGGCGGCCGACTCCTGAACGGGAGCGAGAGGCCCGTGCCGGCGCGGAGCTCGAGGGACCGGTCGCCGAAGTGCAGCACCAGGCGGTCGGCGGAGGTGTCGACGTCGATGTCGGTGACCACGATCTCATCGAACTCGTACACGCCGCCGACGAAGGCGGCGGCCTCGTCGGTCGGGACATAGAGCGTCCGGTGACCCTCGGGATCGCACCACATGACATCGGTGAGCGGACCGATCGGAGTGGAGTGCCAGTGTCCGATCACGACGCGATCACCCGAGTAGAACCCGGTCGACACGATGGAGCCATCGAGCTCGAAGCGACGAGCGTCGCGGCGGCTCACGGGGTGGGGATCGAGACGCCGCCGGAGTCCGCCGACGTGTAGATCGCCTCGACGATCTCGTGGGCCCGGACTGCCGTGGCCGCCGACGGACGTGCGGGCCCGCCGGCCTCGACCGCTCGGAGGAACGCACCATCGGGGTTGTCGACCTCGATGCCGCGCGCTGCGCACTCGGCCAACAGGTCATCACCCCGTAGGTCGAGCGTCTCGTCGGCGAAGGTCGCCCGCACCGGGCCGAACCAGTCCTCCTCGACTTCGATGTGGGCGCGTTCGCAATGGATCTCGAGGTAACGCAGGCTGGGACGCTCGTGCAGGTCGTGCCACACGGTGGTGAGCGTGCCGACCCCTCCATCGGCCAGGTCGAACGACGCCACGACGAGGTCCTCGATCCCGTCGATCTCGTGGAACGAGCGGCTCCTCCCGGACACTGCCGTGACCGGACCGACCAGCCGATCGAGCAGGTCGACGTCGTGGATCGAGTGCTCGAGCAGCACGCCACTGCCGGCCCTGTCGCGGTCGCCCCGCCAGGTCGAGTGGTACTGGCCACCGGTGGGCAGGTACTGGTCGTCCCGGAACATCACCGTCATGACCCGGCCGCAGCGGTCGACGTCCTCGAGGAGGGATTCGACCAACGCGAACGCCGGCGAGTACCGCAGGACCAAGCCCACCTGGTGCACGACGCCGGCCGTCTCGAGTGACTCGGCCACCCGGCGCGAGGTCCCGAGGTCGACGCCCAGCGGCTTCTCGACGAAGACGGCCTTGCCGGCCGCCGCCACATCGGCGACCAGTCGGGGGTGCTCGCTGGTCCAGGTACACACGTAGACGGCGTCGCAGGATGCGATGACCTCGGCCTCGGAGTCGGCCACGAAGCCGCCGGCCCGCGCCACGAAGTCGTCGGCCCGCGAACGGTCGGGGTCGTACACCCCGGCCCGCACGTGGTCGACCCCGCTGGCGCGGAGCATCTTGGAGTGGAACGTGGCGATGAAGCCCGCTCCGAGGAATCCCACCCGGACGGTCACGGGCGGGAACCTATCCCGTCCCGATCAGTTGTTCTTCGTGGTGAACCCGCCGTCGACCACGACGACGGCGCCGGTGCAGTACGACATCGCCGGCAGGGCCAGCGAGAGGGTGGCGTGGGCGACCTCTTCGGGGTGTCCATAGCGCTTGAGCGGAACGTTGCGCCGGGCGAACTTGTCCTTGGCCTCGTCGGGGATTCCCTCGGTCATGCCGGTGTGGATCGGACCCGGGCACACCACGTTGACGGTGACGCCGGTGGGACCGAGCTCGACGGCCAGCGATCGCGACAGGCCGATCACGCCGTGCTTCGAGGCGGTGTACGGGCTGTTGTAGGCCGATCCACCGATGCCCTCGGTCGAAGCGATGTTCACGATCCGTCCGTCGCCGTTGCGCACCAGGTGCGGGAGACAGGCGCGGATCATGGTCGTGTGTGCCGTGAGGTTGACGGCGATCGTCCTGGCCCACTGCTCGTCGTAGTCAGGCGCGTCGATCGGCGCGGGAAGCGCCACGCCGGCGTTGTTGACCACGATGTCCGGCGGCCCCAGCCGGTCGACGATCTCCGCCACGGCGGAGCGAACGACGTCACCGTCGGTCACGTCGACGGTCCATCCGGCTGCGGTCCCGCCGACGGCCTCGATCTCGTTGACGACGGCGAGCACGCCCTCGGCCGTGCGGTCCAGGACCGCGACCTTGGCACCCTCGTCGGCGAAGAGGTGCGCCGTGGCGCGCCCCATGCCACTGGCCGCCCCGGTGATCACCGCCACGCGGCCGGCGACGGATCGGTTGCCCTGCGTCAGTCTCACCATGGGCGGCGACCATACTGCCGTGGTGTCCGCGTCCGTCACCCTCGTCGCCGTCGTCGGTGCGGTCGGACCCATCCCGGGCGGCGACGCACCATCCGGCTCGACGTTCGACCCCGAGACGGTCGACTTCGGCCTCACGTCGGTCGCCGGCGCCCTGTTGTTGGCGTGCCTGGCGGCCATCCCGATCGGGGTCTCGCTGTGGGCGCTCCTCGACGCCGCCCGGCGGCCTCGCTGGGCCTGGGCGCTCGCCGAGCGACGTCAGGTGGTCTGGATGGCCGTGATCATGTTCGGCGTGCTGTCGGTGGTCGGCGGTCTGGTGATCAGCGGCTACTACCTGCTGCGGGTACGCCCAGCCATCACCGCCGCCGAGGCGGGTCAGGTCTGATCCGCCAGGACCGATCGAGGCGAGGTTTCGGAACGGAATCGGGCGAGGCGAGCTCGACGCCGTCGAACTCGGATGTCAGCGACTTCGCGCCGACTCGGCGAAACCCGCAGAACAGGATCTACGACACATTTCGACCTGCGGCACGCGCGCTCGGACCCGCGTCGGGCAGCATGGCAGTGGCGGCTTCGGCCGCAGGGGAAAGGACCAGACCTGGGCCGGGGGGCCCTGATCCGGGGGGATGCATGCTCCAAGGTCTTCGGGTGATTCGCGGCTCGTTCGCGCCGCGCCACCTGCCACCGGCGGCCTACGTACCCCCGATCGCCATCCTGGCCCTCCAGCTGACGCTGTACCCGCTGCCGCTCGGCGTGTTCGCCCGAGGGGTCCTCGTCGGTTCGGTCACGGCGCTCATCGCCCTCGGCATGGCGCTGATCTACCGATCGAACCGAATCGTGAACTTCGCTCAGGGCGACCTCGGTGCCGCTCCCGCCGTGCTGGTCTTCCTGCTGCTCGCCGAGTGGGGTTGGCCCTACCCCGTGGCGGTGGCCGCGGGTGCGCTGTCTGCGTTCTGCCTCGGCGGCCTGGTCGAACTGGCCGTGATCCGGCGGTTCTTCCGTGCCCCGCGGCTGGTCCTCACGGTCGCCACCATCGGTCTGGCCCAGCTCCTCACAGGCTTGGCCGTGTTCCTCCCCCGGTGGTTCGGCGTCGAGGGATCGTTCATCGCGCCCCGCATCGACGACCCCTTCGACGCCCGCATCGAGATCGGCAACACGATCTTCCGCGCCAACAGCATCATCGCCCTCGTCGTCACCCCGATCGTCGTCCTCGCACTCGTCGTGTTCCTCAAGGGCACCAGCATCGGGATCGCCATCCGGGCCTCCGCCGACCGCGCCGACCGTGCTGCATTGCTCGGCGTCCCGGTGAAGCGCCTCCAGACGCTGGTGTGGGGCGTCGCTGCGCTCCTGGCCTTCACCGCCACGTTCCTCCGCGCCGGCATCCTCGGCCTGCCCGTCGGCACCGTGCTCAGCCTCGGCATCCTCCTGCGCTCGCTGACCGCCCTGCTGCTCGGCGGACTCACCCGGCTGCCCGCCATCGGTGCCACGGCGGTCGCCCTCGGCGTGCTCGAGCTCGGCATCGACTGGCACCAGGGCGAGACGCTTCCGTTGCTGGGCATCGAGTTCCCGCCGCTCGATGCGATCTTGGCCATCGTGATCCTGGTCGCCCTGCTGCTCCAGCGCCGCGGTGCCGGTCGTACCGACCTCGACGACCAATCGAGCTGGCAAGCCGCCGACGAGGTCCGACCGATCCCTTTCGAACTCGCCCGTCTGCCCGAGATCCGCGCCGCCAAGGCCGGCGTGTTCTGCCTGCTCACCATCGTGGCCGTCGCCCTGCCTCACTTCCTCGCCGTCGACAAGTCGCTGAAGGCGTCAGCCGTCATGATCTACGCCATCCTCGCCCTCTCGGTGGTGGTCCTCACCGGCTGGGCGGGCCAGGTGTCGCTCGGCCAGGTCGCGTTCTTCGCCATCGGTGCCGCGACCGCCGGAAAGCTCACCTCGACCTGGAACGTCGACCTCATCCTCGCCGTGCTCGCCGCCGGCGTGCTCGGAGCATTCGCCGCGATCCTGGTCGGGCTCCCTGCGCTCCGCTTCCGAGGTCTGTACCTGGCGGTGACCACCTTCGCATTCGCGTTGGCCACCACGGCCTACCTGCTGGACCGGGGCTACTTCTCGTGGATCCCGACGCAACGCATCGAGCGCAAGCCGATCCTCGGACGCATCGACATCACGTCCCCGACCGCCATCTACTACGTGATGCTCGTCGCACTGGTGTTGGTGCTGTTCGCGCTCCAGGGGGTTCGTCGCAGCCGCACCGGACGGGTGCTCATCGCCCTGCGTGACAACGAACGGGGCGCGCAGGCATATGCGATCGACGTGGTCCGAGCCAAGCTCACCGCCTTCGCCATGTCGGGCTTCTTCGCCGCCGCAGCCGGTGGGCTGTTCGTCCACCACCAGCAGGCCTTCGGCGTCATCCCCTACCAACCCGCCGAGAACCTCTCGATCTTCACGATGGCGGTCGTCGGTGGCATCACCAGCATCCCCGGCGCCCTGCTCGGCGCCCTGTACCTCCAGGGCAGCCGCTGGTTCCTCCCCCTCCAGTGGCAGTTCCTCGCCTCCGGGTTCGGCGTCCTGCTCGTGCTGATGATCCTCCCCGGCGGCCTCGGCGGCCTCATGTTCTCGATCCGCAACCAGGCGCTGCGGTGGGTCGCCGCCCGACGCGGCATCACGGTGCCGAGCCTCGTGGCCGACCGTCGCGTCGCCGACGACGGCATCGACCGACTCCCCTCCGCCGGCGAAGACCACGAGCCGGCCCCCACCGACGACGAACCGCCCGCACCGCTGGAGGAGACCACCGCCTCGCAGGGGGCGGCCACCATCGCCGGAGGTGGAGGGGCATGAAGCTCGCCACGGTCCTCCACGCGCTCCGCCACCCCGGCGAGTGGCTGCGGTCGGTCACCGACGGGGCCGCCATCTACCCGCTCATCGTCCTGTTCGGCCTCAACGCGGTCGACGAGCTCGACCGCACGGCGTTCGGCATCCTCGTCCCCGAGATCCGTGAGGACTTCGGCCTCGACCTCCAGGGCATCCTCACCCTCGTGGCCTTCGTGTCGCTCAGCTCGCTGGTGCTCCAGGTCCCCATCGCGATGCTGGCCGACAAGTTCAACCGGGTGCGCATCGCGTGGATCGGCGCCCTCGCGTGGGCGATGTTCAGCCTGGGCACGGGTCTCGCCACCACCGTGGTGTTCCTCGCCGTCGTCCGTTCGGGTTCGAGCATCGGCAAGGCCGTCGTCGACCCCACCCACAACTCGCTGCTCTCCGACTACTACGAGCCCTCGATCCGCCCCCGGATCTTCTCGGTCCACCGCGCCGCCAATGCCGTCGGAGCGTTCGTGGGTCCGCTGGCCGCCGGGTTCCTCGCCGCCGCGTACGGCTGGCGGGTCCCCTTCTTCGTCTTCGTCGCTCCGACGCTCGTCTTCGTGGTCCTGGCCTGGTGGCTCAAGCCGCCCGTGCGCGGCGGCCACGAACGACGCGCCATGGGTGCCTCCGAGGAGGCGGTCGCCACCGAGGAGGACTCGCCCTCGTTCGCCGAGGCCTGGCGGCTGGTCTGGAAGATCGAGACGCTCCGGCGGATCTGGTACTCGCTCCCCTTCCTCGCCGCGTCGCTGATCGGCTTCGTGTCGCTCGCTTCCCTGCTCTACGACGAGGTGTTCGGCCTCGACGAACGGGCCCGCGGGTTGGTCGCCGCCTCGACCGAACCGGTGCAGCTCGTCGGCCTGGTCATCGGGGCGAAGTACGCCACCACGCTGCTGGCCCGAGGACCCGAGCACGTGCTGGGCTTCCTGTCCAAGAGCGCGTTCATCGTCTCCGCAGCTCTCGTCGTCTTCGCGACCGCACCCAACATCTGGGTCGCCATCGCCGCCAACATGGTCATCACCGGCTGCCTGGCCATCATCGGTCCCGGCGTCCTCGCCTGCCTCTCGCTCGCGATCCCACCCCGAGCCCGCTCGGTCGGCTTCTCGATCGGATCGCTGTGGGTGATCCCCGGCATCCTCGTCCTGCCGATCATCGGCGGCATCGGCGACCGCTACGGCATCCGCCAGGGCATGCTCATCATGGTCCCGATGTTCTTCGTCGGTGGCCTGATGATCGCCACCACCAAGCGATCGATCGCGGGTGACATCACGCAGGTGTGGCAGGCGGCAGCCGCCCGATCCGAAGCCCTGGTCGAACGGCGCGCCGGCCGATCCAAGCTCCTGCTGGTCCGTGGCGTCGAGGTCGCCTACGGCAACGTCCAGGTCCTCTTCGGCGTCGACCTCGAGGTCGGCGAGGGCGAAGTCGTCGCGCTGCTGGGCACCAACGGCGCCGGCAAGTCGACACTGCTCAACGCCATCTCCGGGGTCACCGAGGCCGACCGCGGCGCGATCATCTTCGACGGACGCGACATCACCCACGCTCCGCCGAACGAGATCGCCGCCATGGGCATCGCCCAGGTCCCCGGGGGCAAGGGGGTGTTCCCCTCCCTCTCGGTCAAGGAGAACCTCGAGCTGGCCGCCTGGCTGCACCGCAAGGGAGACGACGACCACGTCGGCCTCGCCCGGGTGCACGAGCTGTTCCCCATCCTCACCGAACGGTCCGGCGCGGCGGCCGGAGACCTCAGCGGCGGACAGCAGCAGATGCTCGCCCTCGCCATGGCGTTCCTGTCGAAGCCGAAGCTGCTCATGATCGACGAGCTCAGCCTCGGGCTGGCACCCATCATCGTCGCCCAGCTGCTACCGGTCATCGAGGAGTTCCGCCAACAGGGCACCACCGTGATCCTCGTCGAGCAGTCGGTCAACGTCGCGCTCGACGTCGCCCAGCACGCGTTCTTCCTCGAGAAGGGCGAGGTGCGCTTCAACGGCCCCACGGCGGAGCTGCTCGACCGCCCGGACGTGCTCCGCTCGGTGTTCCTGGCCGGCGTCGGCGCCGACGACGCGCCTGCTCCCGTTCGCACCTCCGACGGCATGGTCGACGTCCGCCACGGTGGCGACGACGCCTCCGAAGGGGCAGACGACGCCCTGCTCCGCACCATCGAGGTGGGCAAGTCGTTCGGCGGCATCGCCGCCGTCCACGACGTGTCGCTCCACGTCTCGCCCAATGAGATCCTCGGCATCATCGGTCCCAACGGCGCTGGCAAGACCACGTTGTTCGACCTGTTGAGCGGCTTCGTGCCCGTCGACCGCGGCCGGATCCTCCTGGCCGGCGAGGACGTCACGGATCTCGGGGCCAGCGGCCGCGCCGCACGTGGCCTCGGCCGATCGTTCCAGGATGCTCGCCTGTTTCCGTCCCTCACGGTCGAGGAAGCGCTCGCCGTCTCGCTCGAGCGCTGGGTCGGGTCGCGATCGCCGTTGTCGGCAGCCCTCCACCTCCCCAACGTCTACGACGCCGAGATCAAGACCCAGGCCCGCGTCGACGAGCTCATCGAGGTCCTCGGGCTCGGCGCCTACCGCGACAAGTTCATCCGCGAGCTCTCCACGGGCACCCGCCGCGTCGTCGACCTCGCCGGCCTGCTCGCTCATCGGCCCACCGTGATCCTCCTCGACGAGCCGTCCAGCGGCATCGCCCAACGAGAGGTCGAGGCGTTGGCGCCGATGCTCCCCCGCATCCGCGACAACACCGGCGCCAGCCTCATCGTGATCGAGCACGACATGCCCTTGCTGCGCAGCGTCTCCGACCGACTCGTCGCCATGGATCAGGGTGCCGTGATCGCCACCGGCCTCCCCGATGCCGTGCTCGCCGACCCCGTCGTCGTCGAGTCCTACCTCGGTCCCGACCGCACCGCCGTCGACCGTTCCACCATCGTCGTTCCCTGAAGCCCCAGAGCCCCGAGCTCGAAAGGACACCCATGCAACCCAGCAGCGATCAGAACACCGGAGGTTCCGCGGGAAGCCCGCTCCGACGGTACGGACCGGTGATCGCCATCGTCGCGGTCATCGCCGTGATCGTCGGCGTCGTTTTCGCCACCGGCGGAGACGACGACGACACGGCCACCGACGGCACGACGAGCTCGTCGGGTCCCGACGCCACGGACGGCCCGGTCCAACGCCCTGCGGGCGCCATCAGCTGGACACAGGCGCAGGAGGAGAACCTCGACGTGACCTTCCCCGAGACGTGCGACATGGAGCGCGGCACGGTCGCGATCCCGTACTTCTTCGCACCCGAGTGCTACGCCGACGCCGACGACAACGGCGGCGCCACGTCGACGGGCGTCACGGGGGACTCCATCACCGTCGTCTACTACTCGGCCCCGGCCAACGATCCCGTCCTCGACTTCATCACGGGCCCGATCCAGAACGACGACACCCCTGAGCAGATCCAGGAGACCGTCCTCGGGTTCGCCGACCTGTTCGGCGCCTACTACCAGACCTATGGCCGTACGGTCGAGGTCAAGGTCGTCAACGCCAGCGGCACGTCCACCGACGAGGTGGCCGCCCGGGCCGACGCCCAGAAGGCCATCGAGGAGCACAAGCCGTTCGCCGCCTGGGGCGGTCCGGCACTGACCACCGCCTGGGCCGACGAGATGGCCGCCGCCGGCGTCGTGTGCATCGGTTGCGGCTCGACCGGTGGCGAGACCTACCGCGACGAGCGGGCCCCGCACCTCATCAGCATCGGCATGGCCGGCGACCAGACCAACCGGCACGGCGCCGAATACATCGGCAAGAAGCTGGCCGGCAAGAAGGCCGAGTTCTCCGGCGACTTCACCACCGTCGACCGCAAGTTCGGGCTCCTCTACATCCGATCGAGCGAGGAGTCGGACAAGACCGCCGACGCCTTCATCGACCTGCTCGGCGACCAGGACGTCGAGATCGCCGAGCGGGTCAGCTACGTGCTCGACCCCGGTCGTCTGCCCGAGCAGGCGACCAGCGCCATCTCGAAGCTGAAGGCCGCAGGGGTCACGAGCGTGATCATCCAGGCCGACCCGGTCGCCCCGGCGAACTTCACCCAGGAAGCGACGACGCAGGAGTACTTCCCGGAGTGGATCGTCATCGGGGGCACGCTGGTCGACACCACCGTGTTCGGTCGGGTGTTCGACCAGGCGCAGTGGACCCACGCCTTCGGCATCACCGCCGGCGCCGTGGCCACCGCACCGGAGCTCGACCCGGGCTTCTTCCTCTACGAGTGGTTCAAGGGCGAGGAGCCGCCGGCAGCCGAGACGGCGCCGATCCTCTACCCGACCCCATCGCTGTTCTTCTCGATCCTGCAGTCGGCCGGCCCGGACCTCACGCCCGAGACGTTCCGCGACGGACTGTTCAGCGGTGAGCCGACACGAGGTGCGATCACCGCGCCGTCGCTGTCGTGGGGCGATCACGGCCTGTGGCCCGGCGCGAAGGTCGCCACCGACTGGAGCGGCGTCGACGACGCCACCGAGTGGTGGTGGGATGCCACGGCCACCGGTCCCGACGAGATCCAGCGTGAGGGCACCGGAATGCTCCGCTTCGTCGACGGCGGGAAGCGCTACCTCCCGGGCGCCTGGGACGGCACCGTGAAGCTGTTCCAGGAGGAGGGATCGGTGATCATCCTCCAGGACCCGCCGGCCGACGAGACGCCGCCCGACTACCCCTCGCCGGCGGGCTGACCGCCATCCGCGTCAGCGGGTGAGCACCTCCGGCGGCGGGCCCCACCGTCGCCGGAGGAAGTCCCGCAGGGCGTGCAGCCGGGCCCGTGCATCGTGGTACGGGCTGGTCTTGCGCTCGGTGAACAGCTGCGCGCACGCGATCACGAACCGGATGAACACCTTGTAGCGACCGGAGTGCTCGCGGACCAGCAGCAGGGTGTTCCGCACCATGAGGTAGTCGATGGCCGGCTTGGCGTTGCTCATGTCGGGGTTGTGGACCCGAGCGCCCCGCACCAGACCCACCTCCCAGCCGGCCGCGTGGGCCCGTAGCCCGAGATCGGCTTCCTCGCAGTAGGCGAAGTATCGCTCGTCGAACAGCCCGACGTCTTCGAGGAATGCTCGCCTCGCGAAGAGCAGCGTGCCGTGCGGGTAGCCGGCCGGGTCCCAGCCCTGGTCGGTGGTGGCCGGAACCTGGATGCCACCGAAGTACGGGTCGACGACCGGCGTGGTGCCATCGCCGAAGTCGCCGCAGGCCAACCCGGCACGAGGTCGGTCGGCCACGGCGGCGAGGATCCGCTCGACGGCGTCGGGTTCGGGGAGGGCGTCGTGGGGAACGACGCCGATCCAAGCGTCGCCGGCGCCGGCGGTGGAGAGCACGTGACGCCAGCCGGCGTTCGCCGAAGGACCGAAGCCGCCGTTGGCGCCCATGCGGACCACCGCGGCCCCAGGCGGGAGCATGGCGAGCGCCTTTTCGTGGTTCTCGTCGGTCGAGCCCGAATCGACCAGCACGATGTGCACCGGAACGGTCTGGCCGACGAGGGCGTCGATGGTGGCCGAGAGCCGTTCGGGACGGTTTCGATGGATCACCACCATCGGCGTCGGTTCGCGCTCGGTCCCCTCGGGCATCGGGTCATCCTGCTCGGTGGTCGGGCGCGGGGGCGAACAGCGCGATCCGCCGGCTACTCCCCGGCTTCCCGACGAGCCCAGGCCATGCCGATGGCCGCGACGACGCAGCCGACGACCACCGACGAACCGCCGAACGTGAACAACTGGACCGACGAGTCCCCACCGGCCCCGCTGGTGGTACCGAACATGCCCGTCAGCAGACCGGCCAGGAACACCAGGATGCCGACGCCGATCAGGACGAGACCGATGGTGAGCACGACGCGACTCGCCCCGGACGAGTGGCCGACCTCGCTGCTCAGATGATCTCTCCCGATGACCGCCACGTGCCTGAACCCCCTGGAGTTGCCTGTCCTCAGGGTATGTCCGCACCGGTTGCGACGTCGGACCGTGCTAGATCACGGGCATGGAACCCGATCGCGCGGTCGCCGACGACCTCTGCCAGCTCATCGATGCATCACCGTCGCCCTACCACGCCGTCGACACGGCATTCGGGCTGCTCCGGGGGGCCGGGTTCGAGGAGGTCGCCCTGGGCGATCGGTGGCCGGGCGGCGCCGGACTCCGGGTGCTGCGCCACGGCGGCTCGCTGTTGGCGTGGATGCAGCCAGCCGATCCACCGGCATCGTTCCGCATCGTCGGCGCCCACACCGACAGTCCCAACCTGCGGGTCAAGCCCCGCCCCGACCACGTGAGCGCCGAGATCCGACAGCTCGGCGTCGAGGTCTACGGCGGCGCGCTCGTGAACTCGTGGCTCGACCGCGACCTGGGTCTCTCCGGGCGCCTGACCGTACGGTCCGACTCCGGTCCGGAGGCCCGACTGTTCCGCATCGACGAGCCGATCCTCCGCGTTCCCCAGCTCGCCATCCACCTCGATCGGACCATCAGCGACGAGGGCCTCAAGCTCAACCCCCAGACGCACCTCGCTCCCATCTGGGACCTCGACACCGAGCGAGGATCCGACGCCACCTTCCTCGCCACGGTGTCCGACGCGGCAGGCGTCAGCGCCGACGACGTGCTGGCGTGGGACGTCATGCTCCACGACCTCACGCCCTCGCGGCGGACCGGGGTCGACGGCGTGTTCGTGTCGGCTCCCCGGCTCGACAACCTCTGCTCGTCGTTCGCGGCGATCCGGGCCCTGCTCGAGGTCGCGGCGGCTCCTGCACGTCCCTCCGCGCTTCCCCTGGTGTGCCTCTACGACCACGAGGAGGTCGGCTCGACGTCGTCCACCGGCGCCGACTCGACGCTGCTGGTCGGTGCGCTCGAACGCATCGTCGCCGCCGCCGGCGGATCCCGCGCCGATCTGCTGCCCGCGCTGGCGTCGTCGGTGTGCCTGTCGGCGGACATGGCGCACGCCACCCATCCCAACTACGTCGACCGTCACGAGCCCGACCACCACGTCACGATGAACGAGGGGCCGGTCGTGAAGGTCAATGCCAACCAGCGCTACGCCAGCGACGCCGGCTCGATCGCCGCCTACCTCCAAGCGTGCGCCGACGCCGACATCCCCACCCAGTCCTTCGTCGGCAAGAACGACATCCCGTGCGGTTCGACCATCGGCCCGGTGACGTCGGCCCGCCTCGGCATCAGCACCGTCGACGTCGGCATCGCGCAGTTGGCGATGCACTCGACCCGCGAGCTGTGCGGCGCCGACGACCCGAGCTGGTATCAGGCGTCGATGGCGGCGTTCCTGCACGGCTGACCGAGGCCGACTCGGCGCTGGCGCGAGCTCAGTCGGCGACGACCTCGAAGATCCGCAGGTCGGGTGGCATCGTGGCCATCGCGCTCAATGCACCGACGAACTCGCCCGACGCCGGCACGGCGAAGTGCGCGTCGAGCGAGGATCGGTCGACCCAGTGCTCGAGGAACACGAGCCGGTTCGGGTCCTCGACGTCGCGGTGGACCGAATGGAGCAGACAGCCGGGTTCGGTCCGTGACCGCCGGACGTGTTCGAGGCTGTGCTCGATGGCCTCGTCGATCGCATCGGGGCGAACGGTGACCGAGCCGGTGACGATGATCATTCCTGCACGGTAGAGAACGGCTCAGAACCAGGGGTGCTCCATCGCGAACAGCCGCCGGGCCTGTGTCGTGGTCGCCGGGCCGAGCAGGCGGTCGGGAGGTGCGGCCACCCGTGCCTCCTCGCGCTCTTCCGGGGAGGTCACGCACCCGACATCCGCGGCTTCGAGGCCGTGGAGCGCCAGCGCGTTGCGACCCAGGATCTTCGCCTTGATGTCGTCGGTCAGCTCCGGGTACCCGTGGCGCTCCTGGAACTCTTCGGAGATCTGGAAGGCGCGGAAGGCCTGGATCTGGTCCTGGGGTGAGCCGTACCAGAGCGAGTCGGTGCCCCAGAGGATGCGGTCTTCGCCGACGGCGAGCAGGAGCTTGCCGAGCAGATGCGCAGCGTCGTCGACGTCGGTCATGGCCCGTCGCCACGTCGACCCGAGCTCGGCGTAGACGTTGCCGCCAGGCCCGACCCCCGCGTCCCGCAGCGAGGTGATGAGTCGGTTGACCCCCTCGTCCGGGCGCTCGTCGATCGGGCCCTCCCCGTTCTCGTAGCCCGAGTGGTACACGAGGAACGACAGGTCGGGGTGGGCGACCGCAGCGGGCCCGATGTCGGCCGGCGACGCCCACGGGTTCCCACCCGACAGACCCTTGTGCACGGCGACGACGGGCACGCCCGTCTCCCGCACGGCGTCGAGGAAACGCCCACCGACCTGGAGGCCGGCCGGATCGCCGTCGTCGAGGCGGAAGCCGGCGCCGGCATGCGTGTACACCTTCCACGCCGCCAGCTCATGAGCTTCGGCGACCTCGAACATCCGATCACGCGCCGCAGCGAAGTCGCCCACGTTGGGCACCCCGTGGCCCTGGATCAGCACCCGCCGGTCGTCGCACAACTCCTCGACCGATCGGCGAGCCGCCTCCATCACCTCGATCGACAACGGGTCGACATCGCCGACGACCGGGATCGCCGACAGCACCGCCAGTCGGGTGTCGCTGCGCTCGAACACGAGCTCTCGCCACTTGTCCGTGGTGAAGCAGTCGCGCGGGTCGTCCTCACCGCACTGCGCCTGGGGGAACCCCGACCCGAAGAACCGACCGTCGAGCGGCGCCGAGCGGTCGTACTCGAGCAGATGCGTCTGCACGTCGACGACGAGGTCATCGCCTCCGAGGGTGTCGAGTGCGACGTCGGGCTCGGTGGTCGCCGACGACGGCACCTCGAAGGCACCACCGCTTCCGCCGGACTCGCGATTGCACGCGTCGAGCGCCAGCAAGGTCACCGCCGAGCCCATCACCGTGCGCAGGAAGCGCCGGCGATCCATGCCGATGCGCCGGGTGGAGTCGTCGCAGCCGGCCGCCGCACGACGGACCGCCTCGCGCACGACCGGACCCGGCGCGACCGGGGGCACCTCGCCGTTCGAGCAGGCACCGAGCTTCACCGGGAGTCCGGGATCGCGCACGCCTCGACGGTAGGCCAGTGGCCCATCGGCGTGCGGTCGGCGAACGAGGACCCCCACGTAGAATCGCCGCCGCATGGAACTGACCGCGGCGCGAGCCGTCCTCGGCGTGTCGGCCTCCGACGAGTGGGACACCGTGAAGCGCGCGTACCGCGAGCGCATCCGCAGCGTGCACCCCGACCTCGCCGGCGACGGCGGCGTCGACCACAGCGTCCGCCTCAACGCGGCATATCGCACGCTCTCGATCGCGAAGCGTGAGGGCCGCCTGGGTGAACCCGATCAGCCGCTCGCCACGGCCACCACGACACCGCGCCCGACGCCGAAGCCGATGACCGGCGAGGGCATCCCGCCCGACCTGCGCATCGTCGGTGGTGACACGCTGGTGTTGTCGTCGCCTCCTGTCGAGACGTTCCGGCGCCTGGTCGAAGGGGTCCACGCCCTCGGCGAGATCAGCTTCGTCGACCGCAGCTCGGGCATCTTCGAGGCTGTCCTGCGGCTCGAGGACGGCACACCGGCATCGTTCGTGGTCTCGCTCCAGTGGCGAGCCCACGACGCCACCTGTGAGGCCTTCTGCACGCTCGAAGCCCTCGACCGGACCGAGCACCTCGACGTCAGTGGCGTGCTCGAGCAGCTGGCACCTCACATCCCACCGGATCTCGACGACCACGACAGCTGACGGCAGGAGGTGCCGCCTGCGAGGTCGAACGACCTACGGTGTTACCGCCGGTCACACATCAGCGAGAACGAACGAGGTAGGGAGACAGATGACGGTCGAACACGTGGACGTGCTCGTGGTGGGCGCAGGCCTGTCGGGCATCGGTGCGGGGCACTACCTGCAGACCGAGTGCCCGCAGAAGAGCTACGCCATCCTCGAGGCTCGCGACTCGATCGG